>JAUNWQ010000027.1 GCA_030540225.1 Coriobacteriia bacterium
GCCTCGATGCGCTGCTTCTCAGACTCGATCTGGGAAAGCAGCGAGCTGAAGTTGGAAGATTTCTTGGGCGTGAGCACGGGGGCCGGACCCTTGTGCTGCGTCGCCGGCTTGGAAGACTTCCTCCCGCGGGAGCGAAGCGCTTCCTCGACCGCCTGCTTCTTGGCGACTTCGGCCGCCATCTTCGCAGCGCGGGCCTTGGCGCGAGCCTCAGCCTTCTCACGCGCGACGCGCTCCTTCTCAGACTCGATCTGGCTTGCAAGACCCTCGAAGCCGCTGCTCACAGGCGCCTTCTTAGGCGTATGCTTCGGCTGCTCGGAGCGAGCCTCGCCCGTGGGTGCGCCGCCCTCGCGGCGAGCGCGCTCGGCTTCGCGTAGCGCGCGCTCCTTCTCGACAGCAGCGCGGCGGTTGGCCTCTTCCTCGGCCTTCTTGCGCTCTTCTTGCGCCTTCTCCTCGGCAAGCTGCTTCGCTTCCTCGGCATCGATCTTGCCAGCGCGCTGCTTGATTTCAGGAGACAGGTTCTTTCGAATCTTATCGACGTAGGCATCGGCAAGCATGCTCGCATGGCTTTTCGCCGGTATCTTCATCTCGTGCAACCGGTCGAGCAATTCCTTGCTCGTCATATCGAATTCTTTCGCCAATTCATGTACTCGCATGCTGGCCATGTACCACTCCTCTTATTCTCTTCCGACGCAACGGCTCGTGTCGCGAGACATCTCGCCGGCGATGCGCTCTAAATCCTGCTCACCGAGCTTCGTGCGAAGCGCTCGGTCAAGTTTACCCGCCTTGCGTGCAGCGGCAAAGCACTCCGCGGAGCATACGTAGGCACCGCGTCCGGGAGCTCGACCCGAAGGGTCGAAGGACACGACGCCCAAAGGCGAGCGAACGATGCGCAGAAGCGCGCGCTTCGTGTCGGTCGCACCGCAGGCAACGCAGGTACGCTGCTTTTTCTTTGCCGGTGTCGTCTGGTCCATTGTACGCTCCCGCAATCCCCGCGCGCTTAGAGCGCGTCTTCCATTTCGGCGTGGATACCGCAGAAACGGCTGTTGGGTCGTGCATGGTTGCGGCAGCGGTTGCCCTCTTCGTCTACAAAGGCGCACAAGCCCTCTTCATCGTCTTCGATCTCGTCTTCGTCGATGAGGATGTTCTCGTTGCGAAGCGGCGCTCCGGCGAAGCTCGCGCTCTTGATGTCGATGTGCCAGCCGGTCAGGCGCGCCGCGAGGCGGGCGTTCTGGCCCTCCTTGCCGATGGCGAGCGAAAGCTGATCGTCGGGGACGACGACCGTCGCGTAGTTGTTCTCCTCATCGATGATGACCTTCGTCACCTTCGCAGGCGAAAGCGCGTTGGCCACATAGACCGCCGGGTCCTCGTTCCACTGGATGACGTCGACGCGCTCGTTGCGCAGCTCCTCGACGACCATGCGCACACGGCTGCCCTTCGGACCGACGCAGGCGCCGACCGGGTCGAGGTTGCGCTCGCGGGAGGCGACGGCGACCTTGGAGCGGGCGCCGGGCTCGCGCGCGATCGACTTGATCTCGACCACGCCGTCATAGATTTCCGGGACCTCGATTTCGAAGAGTCGACGGATGAGGTCGGGGTGGGTGCGGGACACGATGATGGACGGGCGCGCCTGGTCGCCACGGGCCTTGGGAAGATCGCTCGCGGGGTCGCGCACGTCGATGATCAGCACCTTCAGGCGCTGGTTATGACGATAGTGCTCGTTGTTCGGACGCTCGTTGCGCTCGTTGGGGAAGCGCTTCAGGTCGTAGTGCGGAAGCTCGGCCTCGACGCCGTCGCGAATCTTGATGATGGTGAAGTCGGGGGTTCCCTGAAGCACGGTGCCCGTCACGAGATCGCCCACGCGGCGCGAGAACTCCTGGTAGATAGACTGACGACCCGCTTCGCGAACAATCGTGGAGATGACGCTCTTGGCGTTTTGCGCCGCGATACGGCTCACGTCGTCGGGTGTCACATCGCGCTCGGTGAACTCAGCGTACTCGCCGGTCTCGGGATCGGGCTCGCCCACAGGAACAAGCTCGTAGACATAAATCTTGCCCGTCTGACGGTCGATGGTGACGCGGGCGTCCCATTCAAGGTCGAGAATATGCTGATAGCTTTTAGCGAGCGATGCCTCCAAGCGCTCGATCAGGTAGAACTCGTCAATCTTGCGTTCATGAGCGAGGGCCTGAAGCGCTTCGATCAGTTCTGAGTTAGCCACGTCCAGTCGCTTCCTTTCTTAGCTGAAGTCAACGGCGCCCACCACGTGAGCGCGCTTGATGAGCGAATAACCGATGGCGATGCGCGAGCCGTCGACCTCGACGATCACGTCATCGCCCTCCATACCTTGGAGCGTGCCGGTAAACGAGCTGCGTCCATCGATAGGAGACGACGTCTTGATCACGACCTGCTCGCCTGCAAACCGAGAGAAATGCTCCTTCGTGCGAAGGGGCCTGTCGATTCCGGGAGAGGAAACCTCGAGCATGTAGGCTCCCGGGAACGGGTCGATCTCGTCCATGATGCGGTTGATCCACACCTGGGCGCTTGCGAGCTCATCGAAGCTCACGCCCTCCTCGGTGTCGATGAAGACGCGGATCGTCGGGGCCTTCTTCGACCCCATAATCTCGAGCGTCACGATTTCGACCCCGCTGGCAGCGGCCGTCGGCTCGAGCGCATCGAGCAGTTTCTGTTCTTTGGCGGTGAGCATGTCGCCTCCTTCCTTCAACGCTTTCGTTGCACGCTTCATTGCCCAGCGGCGTTTTTCGCCCTAACATACAAAGAAAGCGGGCAAGGCCCACTTTCTCAAAGAAGCGAAAGTATGATGCGCGCCGCTGCGCACAGTAGTTGTTTTATACCACAGAAACGGCGCCTCTGGCTAGCGTCATCCCCTGCATCGCGCAAGTTCGCCACAATCTGGGCGGCAAACGGTGCCGAACGCTTAAGCCTCGCGGCCCCACATGCGCACCTCGGGCTCGAGGGCGACCCCCGACGACTCGAGCACGCGACGCTGCACCTCGGCGATGAGCGCCTGCACGTCGGCCGACGTCGCGTCACCCGCGTTCACGACGAAGCCGGTGTGCTTGGCGGAAACCTGAGCGCCGCCGACGGCAAGCCCCTTAAGCCCCGCCTGATCGATAAGCGCTGCAGCGAAGTGACCCTCCGGGCGCTTGAAAGTGCTTCCCGCAGAAGGCATGTCAATCGGCTGCTTCGCCTCGCGCTTGGCGGTAAGCTCGTCCATGCGCGCTTTGATGCCAGCAGAATCTGCCGGCGTAAGCTCGAGCGTCGCCGCAACCACGACATAGCGAGCAGCGTCGAACATGCTGTGGCGGTACGACCACTCGGCCTCCTCGCGGGGCACCTCGACGATGCGCCCCTCGGGAGTCACGCACGTAACGCACGCACACACCTGTGAGAACTCGCCGTCGTAGGCGCCTGCGTTCATGATGGCCGCGCCCCCGACGGTGCCGGGGATGCCGCAGGCGAACTCGTAGCCCGAAAGCCCCGCGGCGCATGCCGCCTCGGCGACCGCGACGTTTGTGGCACCCGCACCCGCAACGATGCACGTGCCGTCCACACGAATCGCTGAGAGGTTGTCGCGAACCTCGATCACCACGCCCTCGACGCCCTCATCGGCAACGAGCAGGTCGCTTCCACAGCCGATGACGCGCCAGGGCACGCTCGCCTGCTCACAGGCGTACACAACCTGGGACACCTCTTCAACGCTGCGCGGAGACACAAACGCATCGGCGGGTCCGCCGATCTTGAAGGTGGTGTGCGGCGCAAGAGGCTCTAAGGGGCGCACATTCTCCTCGCCGACGATTGCGGCAAGCGAGTCGAGCAGCGATTTGTCCATTCGCGCGTCCTTTCCGTTGTGGCCGATGCGGCGCTGGTGCGCCCGCTAAAAGGGCGGCGTCCGACAAGAGCGCCGCCCAACACTAGAGTAAATGACAAGAAGCCGGAAGGCTACTTCTGCTGATGCTCCCGCTTGTCGTTGAGCAGGCGGTTCAAGGCGTTCACATACGCGCGTGCGGAGGACACGACGATGTCGTTGTCGGCGCCGCGGCCCGTGTACACTTCCCCATCAGGGGCGGTAACGCGGATGGTTACCTCGCCGAGCGCGTCGATGCCACGCGTCACGGACTGCACCGAGAACTCAGTCAGGTCGTTTTCAACCTGGACGATCTTGTTGACGGCCTTATACATCGCGTCGATCGGGCCGGTGCCGAAATCGCATGCGGTGACGACCTGGTCGGCCTGGTTGCGCAGCGTGACGGTCGCCGTCGGGATCATGTCGGTGCCGCAGGAGATCTGTACGCCCTCGAGCTGGAAGATGGCGCTCACCTGACGGTCGCGCTCGTGAATGAGACTCTCAAGGTCCTCGTCATAGACTTCCTTCTTCTTGTCAGCAAGGTTCAAGAAGTCCTCGTAGACCTTGTCGAGCGCGTCGCCCTCGAACTCGTAGCCGAGCTCCTCGAGGCGATGCTTGAGTGCCGCGTGTCCGCTGCGTGCGGTAAGGACGATCTGGCTCTGGCCTGCTCCGACGTCTGCCGGGTCGATGATCTCGTAGGTGTCGCGCTTCTTGAGCACGCCGTCTTGGTGGATGCCCGAGGAATGCGCGAAAGCGTTGGCGCCGACGATTGCCTTGTTCGCCTGGACGCTCATGCCCGTGATCGAGGAAACAAGACGGCTTGCCTTGGCGAACTCCCGCGTGTTGACGTCGGTGTGGGCGTTGAGCTCCTCACCGTGCATGCGGATACCCATGACGACTTCCTCGAGTGCCGTGTTGCCCGCACGCTCACCGAGGCCGTTGATCGTGCACTCGATCTGGGTCGCGCCGTTCTTCACGCCCTCGAGCGCAAGCGCGGTCGCCATGCCGAGGTCGTTGTGGCAGTGAACCGACACGGTGACGTTCTCGATGCCGCGCACGTTCTCCATCAGGTACGCGATGCGGCGGCCGAACTCGGCGGGGAGCGAATAACCCGTGGTGTCGGGGATGTTGACGACGGTCGCGCCCGCATCGACGACGCGCTGGATGACCTTCACGAGGAAATCGTAGTCGGAGCGGCCGGCGTCCTCGGCATAGAACTGCACGTCGTTCATGTATTTCTTGGCATAGCGCACGCAGTGCTCGGCGCGCTCGAGGCATTGGTCCTCGGTGATGCGCAGCTTGTCGTGCAGATGGCTCGGGCTCACGCCGATGCCGGTGTGGATGCGCGGGCGCTTGGCGTACTTGAGCGCCTCGGCAGCACGATCGATGTCCTTCTCGACGGCGCGCGTGAGGCCGACGACCGTCGCGTCGTCGCCAGCGAGCTCGGCGATGCGGCGGACGCTCTCGAAATCACCGGGGCTTGAGATGGGGAAACCTGCCTCGATAACATCGACCTTCATACGTAGTAGCTGACGCGCGACCACCAGTTTTTCTTCCGTGTTCATGGAGGCGCCGGGAGACTGCTCGCCGTCGCGCAATGTGGTGTCAAAGATGTCGATCTTGCGCGTCATTTCGTTGTTCCTTTCTAAAACGCTTGCGGCCTTATACCGCGGCGAACATTCTAGCGCAGGCGCTGCGCATCAAAGAAAAGAAGGGCCGCTGCCCTCGGGTTTCACTCGAAATCGGCAACGACCCTCCACATTTTCCCCGAAGTTGCGGCGCGCTATTCCCCTAATCGAACAGGCTCCTCATGTCCGTATCCTTCATGGGAGCGCCAGCCGAGGGAAGGCTTTGGGCGCGGAACTTCTCAAGCGACGCTTCCCCGCCCAAGAATTCCTCCGCCTTGCCGACCATGGCGACCGTGCGGCTCCCCTTGACGGTGAGCGCCTGCACACCCTGCGTGCTGTTGGTGGTCTTCGTCCGCAGAAGCGAGGTATTGAAGTTGACGAGGCGATGATCGCTCGACACGAGCGCAAGGTCGCGGTCCTCTTTGAGCACCTGGGCGTAGAGCAACTTGGATCCGCCGTAAATCGCGTTCTTCAAGCGCTTGCGGTTCGTCTTGGTGGCGTACCCGGACAGCGCGACGCGCGCGACGCGGCCGTTCTCGAAGACGAACAGCGCGTCTGCCTTGTAGTCTTCGGGGTCGATAACCCAGGTCACAACCTCGCCGTCGTCCATCTCCAGATCGGTGGGCAGATACGACCCCAGCTGCGCCGACTTGGTGTCCTCGAATGCGGCGACCTTGCACTTGTAAACCTGGCAGTGGTTGGTGAACACGAGCAGGTCGTGCGTATTGGAGGAGTCGAACTCGATGAAGGGCTCGTCACCGTCCTTGTACTTCAGCGTTGCGGCCTTGCGCAGCACGCGATCGGTCATCTTCTTCAGATAGCCGTCGCGAGAGAGCATCATGGTGACGGGGTATTCCTCAACCTCGGGCTCGAGGTTCACCTCGACGATCTCGGAAGGCTCGACGAGGCCGGTCTTGCGCGGCATGACGTACTTCTTGTTCACCGCAGCCAGCTCGTCATGGATGACGTCTTTGATCTTCTCCTCGCTGGCGAGGATATCGTTGAGCTCGGCGATGTCGCCCTCGAGCTTCTCGATGTCCCGCGTGCGGTTCATGATGTATTCCTCGTTGATGTTGCGCAGCTTGATTTCGGCCACAAACTCGGCCTGGACCTGGTCAATCCCGAAGCCTTTCATAAGGTTGGGGACAACGTCGGCTTCAAGCTTTGTGCCGCGGATAATCGCGATGGCCTTGTCGATGTCGAGCAAGATCGCCTCGAGGCCGTGGAGCAGATGCAGGCGGTCGGTCTTCTTCGCAAGATCGAAGTTCATGCGGCGACGGGTCGACTCGACGCGCCACGCGACCCACTCGTGCAGGATCTCGCGCACACCCATGACGCGTGGATAGCCGTCGACAAGCACATTGAAGTTGCACGCGAAGGAATCCTGCAGCGTGGTGGAGCGGAACAGCTTCGCCATGAGCTGCTCGGGGTCGACGCCCCTTTTCAGGTCGATCGCGATGCGGAGGCCGGAAAGGTCGGTCTCGTCGCGGATATCGGCGATCTCGCGCACCTTGCCCTCTTTGGAAAGCTTCACGATGCGCTCGATGATGACATCGGTCTTGGTCGTGTACGGAATTTCGTACACCTCGATGATGCGCTCGTCGGGCAGGTAGCGCCAGCGCGAGCGAATCTGGAAGCTGCCGGTACCCGTGTTGACGATGCGCTCCATCTCCTCGCGGCGGTAGACGATCTCGCCGCCGGTGGAGAAGTCGGGCGCGGGCATGTATTCCAGCAGGTCGCAGTCGGAGTTGCGGAGGAAGTGCATCGTTGCCGTGCACACTTCGTTCAGGTTGAACCCGCAGATGTCGGACGCCATCGCGACGCCGATGCCCTTGTTCGCCGACACGAGGATGTTGGGGAACGTGGTGGGCAGAAGGCGGGGCTCCTTCATGGCACCGTCATAGCTGTCGACAAAATCGACAGGGTCCTTATCGATATCCTTAAAGATCTCGGCGCAGATCGGCGAGAGCTTGGCTTCGGTGTAGCGCGAGGCCGCATAGCTCAAGTCACCGGAATAGTACTTGCCGAAGTTTCCCTTGGACTCGACGAACGGGGCGAGCAGCGCCTCGTTGCCCGTGGCGAGGCGGACCATGGTCTCGTAGATGGCGGCGTCACCGTGCGGATTGAGCTTCATCGTCTGGCCGACGATGTTCGCGCTCTTCTGGCGCGCGCCGTTCAAAAGGCCCATCTTGTACATGGTGTAGAGCAGCTTGCGGTGCGAGGGCTTGAAGCCGTCGATTTCCGGGAATGCGCGCGACACGTTGGTGCTCATGGCGTAGGGCATGTAGTTCTGCTCGAGCGTCTGCGTGATGGGCTGCTCTGTAACCTCGGAGTGCAGGCCTATCACGTTAGGATTGTCCACATGCTTTTTCTTCGGTGCGGTTTTGGTCTTCTTCTTTGCCACGGTCTCCCCTTGGTGCGTTTATCGGGCTCCTCTATCGAACCGCAGGACGGTTCGGGTGGTTTTCAAACGGCGTTACTGCAAGTCGAGCTGGTCGAGGTATTCCTTGCCGTGCTCGGCAATGTGCCTTTTTCGGCCTTCGTCATCGTTTCCGAGCAGAAGGTTGAACATGCTCTCCATGATGGTGACGTCCTCAGGCTCCACCTTGATCAAGCGCCGCGTTTCGGGGTTCATGGTGGTGAGCCACATCATGTCGGGGTCGTTCTCACCAAGACCCTTCGAGCGGTTGATCGAGCACTTCTGGTCGCCGATTTCCTTCAGAATGTTGTTCTTCTCGAGCTCGGTGTAGGCGAAGTAGGTCTTCTCCTTGCAGTTGATCTCGTAGAGCGGCGACTCGGCGATGTAGACGTAGCCCTCGTCGATGAGCGTCGGCACGAGCCGGTAGAGCATCGTGAGGATGAGCGTGCGGATGTGGTAGCCGTCGACATCGGCGTCCGTGCAGATAATGACCTTGCTCCAGTTGAGGTTTTCCAAATCGAAGGTGCCGAGGTTCTTCATGCGCTTGTCTTTAACCTCGACGCCGCAGCCCAAGACGCGCAGCAAGTCCATGATGATGTCGGACTTGAAAATGCGCGGGTAGTCTTCCTTGAGGCAGTTCAAGATCTTACCTCGAACAGGCATAACGCCCTGGAACTCGGCATCACGAGACGTGCGAATGGCACCTGCCGCCGAATCGCCCTCCACAATGTAGATCTCGCGACGGCCCTTATCCTTCGAGCGGCAATCGATGAACTTCTGCACGCGGTTGGCCATGTCGGTCTTCTGCTGCAGGTTGGTCTTGATGCTCTGGCGGGTTTTCTCCGCGTTCTCGCGCGAGCGCTTGTTGATGAGCACCTGATCGACGATCTTGCCCGCATCGTCTTTGTTCTCGATGAGGTAGGTCGTGAGGCGCTCCTTGAAAAACGCCGTCATTGCCTGCTGGATAAAGCGATTGTTGATGGCCTTCTTCGTCTGGTTCTCATAGGACGTCTGCGTCGAGAAGCAGTTCGTCACGAGCACGAGGCAGTCCTGCACGTCCTGCCATTTGATAGCGGACTCGTTTTTGGTGTACTTGTCCTGCGACTTGATATAGGCATCAAGTGCGCTGGTCAGAGCGCTGCGGGCGGCCTTTTCAGGCGAACCGCCGTTTTCGAGCCACGACGAGTTGTGGTAGTACTCCTGCATCTGGAAGGTACGGGAGAAGCACAGGCACGCAGTGATCTTGACGTTGTAGTCGGGCAGGTCGTCGCGATCGCGGCCACGGCGATCGGCCTGGATGAAGAAGGGCTCGGTCAGATACTCGGATCCTACCTTTTCGAGAACGTAGTCCTCGATGCCCTTGGGATAGCAGAAGTCTTCCTCCGTGAAACCCTCAGGTCCCTCGAGGCGCAAACGGAAGGTGACATTGGCGTTGACGACCGCCTGGCGGCGCATGGTCTCGCGATACCACTCGGCAGGGATGTCGATAGACGTGAAAACCTCAAGGTCGGGACGCCATTTGATGGTGGTGCCCGTCCGTTTCTCGGCAGAGGGCTCAACCTCGAGCGCCTTCTTCTTGGCGCCGACGACCTTGCCCTTCTTGAAATGCAGGGAGTACTTGTTGCCGTCGCGCCATACGGTGACGTCCATGTATTCAGAGGCGTACTGCGTGGCGCACGAGCCCAAGCCGTTGGTGCCGAGCGAGAAATCGTAGTCGCCGCCCTGGTTGTTGTTGTACTTGCCGCCTGCATACAGCTCGCAGAAGACGAGTTCCCAGTTGAAGCGCTTTTCCGTGGGGTTCCAGTCAAGCGGGCAGCCGCGGCCGTGGTCCTCGACCTGGATCGAGCCGTCGGCAAACGCGGTCAGCGTGATGAGATCGCCATAGCCCTGGCGGGCCTCGTCGACCGAGTTGGACAGGATCTCGAACGCGGCGTGAGCGCAGCCGTCAAGGCCGTCGGAGCCGAAGATGACCGCAGGACGAAGGCGGACGCGTTCCTCGTCTTTCAGCTGGCGAATGCTGTCATTGCCGTAATCGGCCGTGGTGTTTGCCATTCTCGCTCTTTCGATGATAGTGTTTCCTCTGGTGCAGCTTCCAAGCCCCTCAGGGCAAAACTGCCTTCCCGCTCGAGTCGCACGGCTGCGAAGAACGCGGCGATGCTGGCGGGTCTTGTGGGCCAGACACTGCTGGCGCGATGCACAATGACCGACTTTACCACATGCCGCGCCCGCAACGTGACGACGACACAGCAAATTCATCGGACATACGTTCGTGTATAGCGGTTTGCATGCACGGGTTCGAGGCATCAAGCTCGCTCGCCCTGGCAGGTAACAAAACACGCTATCGGGAGCACGTTATCCCAGATAAGTGCCCTGCACAACAGAGGCGCCCGACCCTTTGGCGACATCGCCTCGGAATCGGGCGCCCAGAGAAGCGCGCTTAGACGCAGGAACCGAACATTTACAGGCTGAACGACCACACGTTCTTGAAGTCAAGCGTGCCCGAAAGCTTCTCGAGCAGCTGGTCGTCCACGTTGCCCTCGACGTTCATGTACACGAGCGCCGTCTTCTCGGAGGGCTTCGTGCCGATCTGCATCGTCGTGATGTTCACACCCTCGTTGCCGAGCAACGTGCCGATCGCGCCGATGCGGCCGGGGGCGTCGACATACTCGAACACGAGCGATTGCTTGGCAGGCGCGATGTCGATCTTGTAATCGAGCAGCGACATGATGCGCGGGCGCTGCATCGAGCCGAAGAGCGTCGCACCGACTTCGACCCCGTCGGCGACGACCTTCACGGCCGACGCGTACTCGTCAGCGTCGGCGATCGAGGCGGTGTCCACCTTGATACCATGGCGCACGGCGACCGACTCCACGTTCACCGGCGTGACCGACCCCGCGCGGCGATAGGCTAAGATGCCGTCGAGCGCGCCTGCGACCAGGATAGATGCATCCGCGTTCGCAATCGTTCCCGCCGCCTCGACGCGCAGCGTCTTGGGGATGCACCCCAGGATTTGCGCCAGGATTCGGCCCATCATCTGGCAGGCGGGGACATAGGGGCCCACCGCGTCCATCATCTCGGGCGGAACGAGCGTCATGTTGAGCGCCGTGGGGACGATAGAGCCCTCAAGGCCGCTCGAGACGTACTCCGCGATCTGCACGCCGGCGCGCACCTGCGCCTCGTGGGTGGAAGCGCCCAGATGAGGCGTCAAGAGCACGTTGTCGAACTCGTGCAGGGGGCTGCCCGTGCAGGGCTCTTCCTCGAACATGTCGATGCCCGCGGCGAAGATCTTTCCCGCGGCGACGAAATCGGAGAGGGACTTCACGTTGTAGATGCCGCCGCGCGCCGCGTTGATCAGCACGACACCGTCCTTCATGGCAGCGAATTCTTCGGGACCGAACATGCCGATGGTCTCGGGCGTCTTCGGCAGATGTACGGTGATGAAGTCGGCGCGCGCGAGCACGTCTTCCACGCGCTCGAAAAGCTCAACACCCAGCTGGTCGGCGCGCTCGGGGCTGCAATACGGGTCGTGTCCGATGATCTTCATGCCGAAGGCGCGCGCACGCTCGGCCACAAGCCCGCCGATGCGACCCAAGCCGAAGATGGCGAGCGTCTTCTCGTAGAGCTCCTTACCTAAAAACTTCGAGCGCTCCCACTTACCCTCGTGCATGCTCGCGTTCGCCTGGGGAAGCTGGCGCGCGCAGGCGAGCATGAGCGCCATGGTGTGCTCCGCTGCGCTCATGATGTTCGAGGTCGGAGCGTTGCACACGATGACGCCGCGCTCGGTCGCCGCGTCAAGGTCGATCGTGTCGACGCCCACGCCAGCGCGGCCGATGATCTTCAGGTTCTCCGCGGCCTCGATGACCCGGCGCGTCACCGGCGTCGCCGAGCGCACGACGATCGCATCATAGGGGCCGATCTGCGCCGCGAGCTCGTCTTCGGTCAGGTCGAGCTTCACGTCGACGTCGTAGCCCTTATCGCGCAGGACGTCGATGCCCTCCTTCGCGATTCGATCGGCTACGAGAACCTTCTTGTGCGTCATGGCGAATTCCCTTCTCAGACAAGGCCGCTTATCGCGCGCTCGATTCGCAAATTCGACCGCGAGGGAACGCTCCCCCGCGGCCGAATTCGTTTCCGTCAGCACAACTATACGGCTTTATGCGTTGTTTTTCTCGAACTCTTCCATGAACGCGACCAAAGCTTCGACGCCCTCACGCGGCATCGCGTTGTAGATGCTCGCGCGCATGCCGCCCACGCTGCGATGACCCTTCAGGCTCTCGAGCCCGCGCGCCTTCGCCTCGGCGATGAACTTCGCGTCCAAATCGGCATCGCCCGTGACGAAGGGAACGTTCATGAGCGAGCGGAATTCCTTTTGCGCCGTGCCGCTGAAGAGCTTCGACTGGTCGAGGTAGTCGTAGAGCAGCGCCGCCTTCTCCTGGTTGCGCTTCTGTATAGCCTCAAGTCCTCCCTGCTCTTTGAGCCATTTGAAGACGAGCCCGCAGACGTAGATGCCGTAGGCGGGCGGCGTGTTCGACAGGCTGCCGGCGTCGGCTTGCGTCTTGTAGCGCATGATGGTGGGAGTGAAAGGCAAGACGTCCTCGCGGATAAGGTCGTCGCGCACGATGACGATGACCACGCCGGCGGGACCAACGTTTTTCTGCACGCCGCCGTAGATGAGGCCGTACTTGGAGACATCGACGGGTTCGGAGAGGAACATAGAGGAGACGTCGGAGACGAGCGGGATATCGCCCGTCTCGGGAAGGTGGGTGTAGCGCGTGCCGTAGACCGTCTCGTTCTGGCAGATGTAGACGTAATCGGCGTCGGGCGAGAAAGCAGCGCTGTCGAAATCGGGCACACAGGTGAAGCCCGCGTCCTCGGAGGAAGCGACAAGGTTCGCGGTGCCGTAGAGCTTCGCCTCCTTGAAGGCCTTCTTCGACCAGTTACCCGACACGATGTAGTCGGCAACCTTGTTGCGCATGAGGTTCATAGGAATTGCTGCGAACTGCTGGGTGGCGCCGCCCTGCAAAAAGAGGACGCGGTAGTTGTCGGGGATGGACATGAGATCGCGGATGTCCTGCTCAGCGGTCTCGATGATGCCCTTGAACGTCGCCGAGCGATGGGACATCTCCATGACCGACATGCCAGACCCGTTGTAATCGAGCATCTCCGCCGCCGCGGTCTTCAAGACCTCCTCGGGAAGCATTGCGGGACCTGCAGAAAAGTTGAACACCCTACCCATAAGCGCACTCCTTTACTCGCGAGAGTCAGATATATACTTTATTCTACTAAAGCGTTCAAGCGAAGAGTCCGAAACGCCCGCTCATTCGGCCGCGCGGGCGCGCATCGTCGGCAGAAGGGCTTACGCGCCTGGATGGGACACCTTGGCCCGAAGATGCACGCTGCCCTCCCTTTTCAGGGCCGTGTGGCGCAAAAAATGAATGTGAATTCCTTGTATAATTTCACGTTAAGGAAACCCAGCACGCCACGCCTTAGACGCGCCGACATTCGGCGGGAAGGCGCCACGAAAGGGGGACGCATGGAAAACGCGATCACGAGAAGAGACGCACTCAAGCTCGGAGCCGCCGCGACGACGGTCATTGTGTCGGGGGGCGCACTGACCATGTTCGCAGGTTGCGAGGCGAATAGCACGGCGGACTCCCCCCGCCATGCCGCGCCCGCCCCAAGCGAAACGAGCTTTCACGTGGAAGACGGGAAGTGGTTTTCCGACTGGACGGAGGAAACCAAGCAGGGAATCGCGTTCACCGGCTCGAAGCTCGGCATCGTCCCGAGCGGCGACGGCGAAACGCTCGCCATCGCCTACTGCGACACCGACGGTGTGAAGCAGGTCATGCAAATCGGACAAGCGAACGTGCCCGTGCGCGTACACGGCGATATTGAAATGCTCGCCGCAGACGACATCGCGTCCCGCTACGTGGTTTTAATCGATGAAGACGCCACGATCGATGCGCTATTCTTGGGCGGCATCGACCGCGCGGAAGTCTCGGGCAGCATCGCCTCGCTTATCGTCGTGGGAAAAGCCGATGCTGAGCTTCGCTCCGAATCATCGGTGCAATCGGTGATCATGGGCGACAGCCGCGCGGACGTGCACGTAGACGCAGGCGCACTCGTGAGCGAGGTATACGCGCCCTACGCAGAGCAGGTCGAATTCGAATCGGTCCCCTGCGCCGTTCGCACCGTCGACGCCGATTACGCATCGCAGGCGAACAAGGCCTTCGTGCAGGTGCTGACAGGACAGGGAACCGAAGACGAGCGCGCCTTCGTTTTGGGCCTTTGCGCTGACCTTGAGCTTCCCCCCGTCGTTGCTGAGGCGGCGGGCGGTGCGAAGACGAGCACCGCCGCCTTCCCTGTTTCGTTAGGTCCCGAAAAGGCATATGCGGACGAAGCCGACGCGGCAAACGCGGATTCCGCTAAAGGCAGCCAGGAGGACACCGCCACCGACAGCGATGCCGATATCACCTTCTCCGACAAGCCCGAGCTCACAAGCGACGACCCCGAATGGAGCCGCCTTGAGGACTTCCAACCCGACCCCGACACCCCCATCGACGAGAACTGCATCGAGCTTCCCACCGATGATGAGCTAGCGGCCGCGAACCAAGGCGCCGAAAACGACATCCCCTTCGTCCAGGGCGACATCGACACCATCTTGAAAGGCGTTGCCAACCTCACGCTCAACAAGACCGTTACCTACGCCACGAATACGCTCCTATCTGTAGTTTTCGGCTCGAACAACGGCGTCGAGCGCGCCCTTGGCGAGATCAACGCGCGACTCGACAACATCGAGCGTGAAATCCAAGCCGTGTACACGGCGATTCAGGAAGCCGAGCTCTGCTCGATGATCAACGAACTGATCAAGACGTATTTCCGCAACACGACCGATTTGGTGGATTTCATCGAGAAGTTCAACCGTGATTACATGAAGGATTTCCAGGAGGGAACCGACGACTACATCGCCGCGCGCAAACGGGTCGCCATGTACCTTGCGACAGCAACCTCCGCCGAAAACCCCAGGCTTACCGTCGACGGGAAGACCGTCGTCGCCTACGCCATCGATTACTGCAGCGCGCTTTTGGCAGAGCAGGTCGGCGTCGCGCTGAACCCCCTCGAGGCATACTTCAAGTTATCGCTGCTCAAAAGCCCGTGGGAGCAAAATACCATTGCGGGTCGAGTGGGCTTTCAGGATGAGGTTGTCAACAAGTTCGGGCTTTTGTGCGGATACGCCGCCTTCGCGCTGAGGGGATACATGGACCACCTTGTCGATGATGTCTCGCTATCCGACGAGAAGAGAAAAGTCGAGCTCAGTCAATGCGTCGCGAGCTGGGAGCAGCTCTTCGGAACCGACGCTGCGAACGCAATCGCCAACGATTACGAGGTGGCAAACGAGTTCAGCCGCATCCGCGCAACAAGGGACAACGCAAGCAACAACGAGGAAGGCTACGCCACACGCGCGTCCCGCCTGATCGAGAGTTACAAGGTGGTTCCGCATGCGGATAAGTGGCGCCACTTCATGGTGCCCGGCAAGGAAGTCACGCTCATGACGCAAGCGGCCGTCCTCAAGGTGAACAAGAGCACGGGAGCAAACCAGCCTCAGCTCACCGTGAGCAGCGATACCCACCTTGTGGCGGATATCGAAAGCTTCCGAAAGATCTACGACTACTACGGCGGGAAAAAGACATTGCACCAAATACTCTTCGCGCAGGACGAGGCCAGCATCGCGCTTCCTGACGCTGGCAAGAAGGAAGACTACAGCTTCTCAGTCTCCGGCGTCGAGCCTAAGGCAGACCGCTACATCAAGTCGAAGGGCGCCATCGAGCACAGCCAGTACTACACACCCGTCGTCTCGGGAAAGATGAAGCTCAGCCAGAGGAACTACTACAACTACGACAACAACCGCGGCTCAAAGACCGAGAAATACTTCGACATCACGCTGCTCGGCGTCTACGAGAAACTATCTTTCGAGGATTAGGGCACCTTTGCCCCCAAGCGCAAGCGGGGCCCGCTCACACCGAGCGGGCCCCGCTTAATTCAATCAACTTGTACCGAACTACTGCTCGTCAGACTTGATCCAGGAGAACATGCCGCGGATCTTGGCGCCGGTGGTCTCGATGAGGTGATTGTTGATCGCCTCGCGATGCTCGATAAGCCACTTGTGGTCGTTCTCGCAATCGGCAACGAATTCCTTGGCGAACTCGCCGTTCTGGATACGCTTCAAGATGAGCTTCATGGCCTCGCGAGATTCCTCGTTGATGACCTTCGGGCCGGCGTAGTACTCGCCGTACTCAGCGGTGTTGGAGATGGAGTAGTTCATGAAGTGGATGCCGGACTCGTACATCAGGTCGACGATCATCTTCATCTCGTGATAGCACTCGAAGTAAGCGAGCTCGGGCGGATAGCCGGCGTCGACGAGCGTCTCGAAGCCGGCCTTGACAAGCTCGACGAGGCCGCCGCAAAGAACAGCCTGCTCACCGAAGAGGTCTTCCTCAGTTTCCTCGGCGAAGGTCGCCTTGATGATGCCGGAGCGGGCACCGCCGACGCCCCAGCAGTAAGACATCGCGATATCCCACGCATCGCCGGTCGCATCCTGCGCCACGCACGCGAGGTCGGGCACGCCAGAGCCCTCAGTGAACTGACGGCGAACGATGTGGCCCGGGCCCTTAGGAGCGCACATGATGACGTTCACGTCCTCAGGAGCCTTGATGTAGCCGTAGTGGATGTTGAAGCCGTGGGCGAACGCGAGGGTGTCGCCAGCCTTCAGGTGGTCTTTGATGTGCTCCTCGTAGACCTTCGGCTGCGTCTCATCCGGAGTGAGGATCATGATGACGTCCGCTTCCTCAGCTGCGGTGTCGATATCGACGACCTTAAGGCCAGCCTCACGAGCCTTCTCGGCGGACTTGGAACCCTCGCGAAGACCGACGCGCACGTCGCAGCCGGAGTCCATGAGGTTGAGCGCATGAGCATGGCCCTGCGATCCGTAGCCGATGATGGCGATCTTCTTGCCCTGGATGATCTTCGGATTGACGTCCTCTTCGTAATAGATTGTCACAGCCATGGTAGTTTGTCCTTTCTTTTTGGCTGGTTTTACCTTTCTTTATGGCAACCGCTCGCGCGGAAATACCCTTGATGTGCAGGTTCGCTCCCTACACTTCCTTGGAGTTGCGGCTCATCGAACAGCTGAGCGCTGTTCGACCCCGAGCACGGCGAAGCCGAGCGCAGGGGCCACTTATCTGCGGGAAGAAGTTGAGCATCATACTTCCTTGGAGTTGCGGCTCATGGCGATTTTGCCCGTGCGCGTGATCTCCTTGATGCCGTAGGCGCGGAAGAGATCTTCCATACCCTTGAGCTTGCTCTCGTCGCCCGTCGCCTCGATCGTGAGCGAGCTTTTGCCCACGTCGACGATCTTCGCACGGAATACGTTCGTGATCTCGATGATTTCGTTTCGCCGCTCGGGCGACGCGTTCACCTTGAAGAGCACGAGCTCGCGCTCGATTGCGGACTCCTTTGTAAGGTCGCTAATCTTATAGACGCTGACCAGCTTGTGCAGCTGCTTGGTAATCTGCTCGTATGCCACGTCGTCGGCCTTCACGATGATGGTGATGCGCGACATCGTGGGGTCCTCGGTCGGACCCACCGACAGCGAGTCGATGTTGAACCCGCGGCGCGAGATGAGACCGGTCACGCGGGAGAGCACGCCTGGCTTGTTCTCGACCAGGATAGACAGGATATGCTTCATCGAACATCCCCTTCCTCTTCAGCGGCGCCTTCCCCATTCGAACCCTCGCCCTGGTGCGGGCCCTTGTCCTCAGGGTCGGCTTCCCAGCGGCCGCCGAACTGCGCGTCAATCTTCGCGCAGGGCGACTTCTCGCGCACCGCCGGCGCTGGCTCACCCGGCACATCGGTGCGCACGGCGCCGACCGCCACGTCGATCGCGCCCATGACGTCGCTCATCGCCTTGCCAGGCGCGACCATCGGAAACACGTTCTGCTGGTCGGAGATTGCAACATCCAAAAGGAACGGACCGTCGCAGGCGAGCATGCGGTCGTAAGCCTCGTCGAGCTTCGCGGGGTCGGTCACGCGTTCGGCCTGCCAGCTGTACGCATCGGCGAGTTTCACAAAATCTGGGTTCGCGTCGAGCTCGGTGAACGAATAGCGCTCGCTATAGAAAAGCTTCTGCCACTGGTGCACCATGCCGAGCGCGCGGTTGTCCAAGATAACGACCTTCACCGGCACGTTGTGAATGGCGGCGGTAGCCATCTCCTGGCTGTTCATCTGGAACGACCCGTCACCTGCGATGCAGACTACCTGCGCGCCCGGGCGCCCGAACGCGGCGCCGATGGATGCGGGGAAGCCGAATCCCATCGTGCCCAGGCCGCCCGAGGAAATGAAGCTGCGCGGCTCCTCGCGGTCGATGAACTGCGCGGCCCACATCTGGTGCTGGCCGACCTCGGTCACGACGACGGAGTTATGCGGGTCGAGCTTCGCGGAGAGCTTCTGCATGGCGATCTCGGGAACGATCTCGTTAGGGTTCTCGGTAATCTGCGCGTCGTAGAACGGGTAACGCTCGCGCCACTCCGCAATCTGCGCGTTCCACGCCTCGGTGCGCGGCGTGCAGGCTTCCTTCTCGATCGTGGAGACGATGCCCGCGACGACGCCCTTCAAGTCGCCGACGATGGGCACCTGCGCCTCGCGGATCTTGCCGATCTCGGCCGGGTCGATGTCGATGTGGATGACCTTCGCATGCGGGGCGAACTCGGAGAGCTTGCCTGTCACACGGTCGGAGAAGCGCGCGCCCGCCGCGATGATCAGGTCGGACTCGGTCATGGCAAGGTTCGCGAACTTCGAGCCGTGCATGCCGACGGGACCTAAGTTCATCGGGTGCGACGCTGGGAAGGCACCTTTGCCCATGAGCGTCGTCACCACGGGAATCTGCATCATGGTCGAAAGCTTCACGAGCTCTTCGGTGGCACCGGATGCGATCGTGCCGCCGCCGACGTAGAGAATCGGCTTGCTTGCGCGCTCGATCACGCCGACCGCCTGCTTAATCTGCTTGGCGTTGCCCTTGTACGTGGGGCGATACGACGGCAGGTTCACCGCGTCGGGATAGTTGAAGACGATCTGCTCGCTTTGGATGTCGGAGGGCACGTCGATGAGCACGGGGCCGGGACGTCCCGTCGAGGCGATATGGAACGCCTCGCGGAAGGTCGTCGTGAGCTCTTCGGCCGACTGCAGAAGGAAGGAGTGCTTGACGATCGGCATGGTGATGCCGACGATGTCGGATTCCTGGAACGAGTCGGTGCCGATGACGCCGCGCGGCACCTGGCCGGTGATGACAACGAGGGGCACGGAGTCCATGTAGGCCGTCGCGATGCCCGTCACCGTGTTCGTGGCGCCAGGGCCGGACGTGACGATAGCCACGCCAGGGCGCCCCGTCGCGCGCGCATAGCCGTCGGCCTCGTGGACCGCGCCCTGTTCGTGGCGAGAAAGGATATGCGTGATCTGCTTGCTGTCGTAGAGCGCATCGTAGATCTTGATCGCCTGGCCACCGGGGTAGCCGAACACCAAATCGACGCCCTCGTCTTCGAGCGAGGCGATGATCGCCTCGGCGCCGTTCATGCGCAGACCTTGCTTCTCGGTCTTGCTGCCCAGGCCCAAAGGCCCGCCAATCTGTGGTTTCTTGCTTTTCAAAGTGTTACTCACGAGACATACGCCCCCTTATCGGCCGATGAGACAAGCTTCGCGTACTTGGCGAGAACGCCATGGTTGTGCTTTGGAGCAGGTGCGACGAACGCGGCACGGCGGCGGGCAAGCTCCTCGTCGTCGACATGGAGGTTGATTTCTCCCCCTTCGATGTCGACCGTGATCTCGTCGCCGTCCTCGATGAGCGCGATGGGGCCGCCCGCCGCAGCTTCGGGGCTCACATGTCCCACGCAGGGGCCCTTCGAGGCGCCGGAGAAGCGCCCGTCGGTGATGAGCGCCACTGACTTGGAAAGGCCCATGCCCACGATAGCGGATGTCGGCGTGAGCATCTCGCGCATGCCGGGGCCGCCAGCCGGACCCTCGTAGCGGATGACGACGACGTCGCCCGCCTTGATTTCCCCTGCGAAGATGGCCTTGCAGGCTTCCTCTTCGGAATTGAAACAGCGGGCGGGGCCAGTGTGCGTGAGCATCGAGGGGTCGACAGCCGACTTCTTCACGATGCCGCCGTCGGGGGCGACGTTGCCGTGGAGCACGCGCAGCGCACCGACCTTCGAGAACGGGTTGTCGTGCGTGCGGCAAACCTCGCCATCGGCGGGTTTCGTGCAGTTCTTTATATACTCGGGAAGCGTACCCATGCAGGTAAGTGCGGACTCGTCGAGAAGCCCCAGCTCGTTGAGCTCGTGCATGACGACAGGCACGCCGCCCACGGCGTAGAGGTCGATGAGCGGGCGCGGGCCGGAGGGCTGCAGCTTCACGAGATGGGGCGTGCGGGCGCTCGCGGTGTCCCAGTCGTCCATTGTGATGGGATGCCCCGCCGCCTGGGCGATGGCAGTCAGGTGGAGCACCGTGTTGGTGGAGCCGCCGAAGGCCATATCGCATTCTATGGCGTTGTGAATCGCCGCCGCCGACACGAGGTCGCGGAAGTTGATGCCGCGCTCGAGCAGCTCCATAACCTTCATGCCCGCATGCTTGGCGAGGCGAAGGCGCTCGGAGTACACGGCGGGAATGGTGCCGTTGCCGGGAAGCGCTATGCCCAGCGCCTCGCACAGGCAGTTCATAGAGTTCGCGGTGAACATGCCCGAGCAGCTGCCGCAGGTCGGGCATGCGGTGTCCTCGTAGTACTTCAACTCGTCCTCGCTCATCGTGCCGGCGGCGACCTTGCCCGCGCCGTCGAAGAGCGTGTTCAGGTCGGTCGTGGGGCCGCCCGTGCAGCCGGGCTCGTGGCCGGGAAGCATCGGGCCGCCGGAGACGAACACGGTGGGGATGTTCACGCGAAGGGCGCCCAAGATCATACCCGGGACGATCTTGTCGCAGTTGGGGATGCACACGATGCCGTCGAATGCATGGCCCTCGACCGCGCATTCCAAGCTGTCGGCGATGACCTCGCGCGACACGAGCGAGTAGTGCATGCCCGCATGATTCATGGCGATGCCGTCGCACACGCCGATGGTGGACACCTCGAACGGGACGCCGCCCGCAAGGTAGATGCCGGCCTTCACGGCCTCGCAGATCTTGTCGAGGTTGTTATGGCCAGGGATGATGTCGTTGCGGGAATTGACGACGGCGATAAGCGGGCGGCCCATCTCCTCGTCGGTGATCCCGTCAGCCTTGAGCAGGCTGCGATGCGGGGCGCGCGCGGCACCCACCTTGATGGCATCGCTGCGAAGCTGCATGTTCCGTGTCCTCCCTCCGGGCTATTTCGCCCATAAAAAAATCCTGGCTGCAAGCACCTGCACCAGGACCTCTTGGGAACAACGGAATAGACCGCGGACCGATAACGGAGTCGCCGATTCAGGCTACTTGCCTCACGCGATTGCGAAGGTCATTCGCAAAGCACGCAAAACGTTCGCGCCGAACTGCTCGGAGGTGGCATTCGGGGCCGCCCACCACCGGCTCGCAGCATCCGCCGGCTCTCTGAGAGATGGGTTCGTCCTTACTTTCCTCGTCAACGCATTTCGTCGTATTTGGTTTTGAACTGGCGTCAGTATACCCCCGCCACATCACAGCGCAAGGGGAAATTCCCCCAAACGCTGCGATGTGGCGATAAATGCACATTGCCGACAAATTCCCAGATGGGAGGCCTTCGCGCAGGCCGCTTTTCCTAGGCTTCCTTCACATCCTTGGGAAGCTCACCTTCAAGCGGAAAGCGCATCTCGGGTTCGTCTGCACGCTCGGGGGCGTCACCGCCGAAGGAATACTCGTCCTTCCCAGGGAGCACCGCGTTCAGCACGATGCCCGCAAGCGAGCCCACGGCAAGGCCGGAAAGCGAGATGGTAATGCCGCCGACGGCGAACACGATGGCGCCCGCCGTGGAATAAGCGATGCCAATGGAGAGCACGAGGATGAGCGCCGCGACGAGCACATTGCGGCTCTTCATGAAGTCGACTTTGTTCTCGACGAGGTTGCGAACACCGACAGCCGAGATCATGCCGTACAAAACGAGCGACACGCCACCGATGACGCAAGCGGGCATGGCCTCGATCACCGCCGCGAACTTCGGGCAGAACGAGAAGCAGATCGCGAACACCGCGGCGATACGGATAACGCGGGGGTCGAACACCTTGGTGAGCGCGAGTACGCCCGTGTTCTCGCCGTACGTGGTGTTGGCTGGCGCTCCGAAAAGCGAGGCGAGGATCGTGGCCAGGCCGTCGCCGAGAAGCGTGCGATGCAGGCCCGGCTCGGCGATGAAGTTGCGGTTGACCGTGGAGCTGATGGCCGAGATGTCGCCGATATGCTCGATCATGGTCGCGAGCGCAAGCGGCATGATCGTGATGACAGCCGTAATGGCAAGCCCCGCATCGAAGTTGCTCGAGAGCGCGAAGACCGTGTTCTCGAAGGCGACGGGCAGGCCGATCCAAGGCGCAGCGGCGACGCCCGAGAAGTCAACTTCGCCGAGCGCAACGGCGAGCAGGTAGGACACGAGCACGCCGAGCAAGATCGGGATGATCTTCACCATGCCGCGGCCCCAGATGTTCGCGACGACGATGACAGCGATCGCAACGACGGCGACAAGCCAGTTCGTCGAGGCGTTCGCGATGGCGGAACTCGAGAGGATAAGGCCGATCGAGATGACGATCGGGCCTGTGACCACGGGCGGGAAGAACTTCATCACGCGAAGCGCGCCGAAGCCGCGGAAGAGCGCGGAGAGCACGAGGTAGAGCAGGCCGGCGCACGCGACGCCCAGGCAGGCATAGGGCAGAAGCTCGGCCTCGCCGTTCGGGGCGATAGCGGCATAGCCCGCGATGAAGGCGAACGACGAGCCGAGGAACGCCGGCACCTTCCCCTTCGAGAGGAAGTGGAACAAAAGCGTGCCCAAGCCCGCGAACAAAAGCGTAGCCGAAACGGAGAGGCCCGTGAGCACCGGAACTAAGATGGTAGCGCCGAACATGGCGAACATGTGCTGCAAGCCGAAGACGATCATCTTAGGCTTGCCGAGCATGGTCGCATCATAGATGGCATCGGGGCTGTCCTCGGCCCCCATTGTCGGTACCGGTTTATCGTATTTAGCCACGGAGCTCTCCTTCTCTGGAAATTGTCACTGGGTGGCATTGTACACGCGCGGAACAGAAGGTCAGGCGCGCAAAAGAGAAAAAGGCCGGAAGCTCGTGACTTCCGGCCTTTAGGTTTCATGGTGGTCGCTACAGGATTTGAACCTGTGACCCCCGCCGTGTGAAGGCGATGCTCTCCCGCTGAGCCAAGCGACCAAATAAGCTTGCATCAAAACTTGTTCCTGATGCGAGGAAATATAATAGCGCTCATTACAGCCGGGCGCAAGGGGTAATTTCAACATTTTCAGCGCGTCTATACTGTTATACTTTCGGAACATGCATTTCCGCACGTGACGTAATAAGGGAGAGAAGAACCCATGAGCAACGAAGACAGCTTCCTCGCATCGAAGAAGCGCAGTGACGAAATCCGCGCCGACCTGGCCGTGCATCCCGAGAAATACCTCATGCTCACCGGCGACCGACCCACGGGCCGCCTGCATCTGGGGCATTACTTCGGCACGATCAGGGAACGCGTGGCGCTGCAGAACCTCGGCGTCCCCACCCGCGTCGTTATCGCCGACTATCAGGTGATCACCGACCGCGACACGACCGCCAACATCGCCGACAACGTGCACAATATGGTGATCGATTACTTGGCCTGCGGAATCGACCCCGAGAAGACCATCATCTTCACGCATTCCCACATTCCCGCATTGAACCAGCTCATGCTCCCCTTCCTCTCGCTTTGCACCGAGGCCGAGCTCGAGCGCAACCCCACGGTGAAAGCCGAGCAGGAGGCGTCGGGGCACGCGCTCACGGGCCTGCTTTTGACCTACCCCGTGCACCAGGCGTGCGACATCCTGTTCTGCAAGGGCAACATCGTGCCCGTCGGCAAAGACCAGCTGCCGCACATCGAGCAGACGCGCCAGATCGCGCGCCGCTTCAACGAGCGCTACGCGCAGGTGTTCCCCGAGCCCGACGGCCTTCTGACCGACGCCGTTTTGATCCCCGGCCTTGACGGCCGCAAGATGTCGAAGAGCTACGGCAACGCCATCAGCCTCTCGGCGACGGCGGAGGAGACCGCAAAGCTCATCAAGAAGTCGCAGACCGACTCCGACCGCAACATCACCTTCGATCCCGACAATCGCCCTGGCGTGTCCGCGCTGCTCACCACCGCGGCGCTTTGCACCGGGCGCACGGAAGTCGAGATCGCGGAGGAAATCGGAGACGGCGGCTCGGGCACGCTCAAGAAGTACGTCACCCAGAGCGTGAACGACTACCTCGCGCCCATCCGCGCGCGCCGCGAAGAGCTTATGCAGGACCCGGCGTATATCGCCGACATCCTGGCAGACGGCAACCGCCGCGCGAACGAGATCGCGAACGAAACGCTTGGCGAGGTTCGCGAGGCCATGGGTATGGTCTACACCGCGTAGACCGCAAGACGCAGAGCATGAAAAAGCGCCGTCGAGGTTTCTCGGCGGCGCTTCGCATTTTTGTGGTGGGCCCACCCGGATTCGAACCGAGAACCAAAGGATTATGAGTCCCCTGCTCCACCGTTGAGCTACAGGCCCATTTTGCACGTGGACTATTGTACCCGAAAGCTGGCCAGTCAACGAAACTTCATATATCCGCATTGCAGATAGACCTCCTGGCCGTCCCAAGTGATGCCGGCCACGGTTAGCTCGATAGTGTTGCCGCTCATGTCCCTGGCGTCCTGCGACACGTCGAGAAGCCCGTGATGCTCCATGAGCCTCACGTGGTACGCGACCGTCTCAATCGGCCAGCGCTCCGCCGCCATGTCGTCGGCGTCTACCTCGCACTCGGCGTTCTCCACGTATATGAGGATGGAGCGCACGAGGTCGAGATCGTGCTTCATTCGTAGGCCTCCTCGGGAAGCTCGCCGTCGATGACGGCGTACGAGAAGCCGCCTCTGTCCTCCCAACTCGCCACGGACTCGCCCCTTTGAGGAGACGAGTTCAGATTAAAATACAAAAAGAACCCGTCGAGAGAACCTTTGCCCTCGACGGGTTCTAACAATTTCAAAATGGCTCCCCGGGTAGGATTCGAACCTACAACCCTCCGGTTAACAGCCGGATGCT
>JAUNWQ010000130.1 GCA_030540225.1 Coriobacteriia bacterium
CCGCTCCGACCGGTTCGACCGGTCCAACTTTTTGCCGCAGTTCCGATATGTGAGTTTTCGACCTCGGAAATAACCGCTTGCTCGTTCCTCTGCCAGCGTTTCCCCAGGTCAGAATTTCCAAGCTGAAGTTAGCCTTGCGATACTCTTCACATATCGTCATTTTTTGTCCACGGCAGGGTCGTTTCCAGGGAAGAAGGCATTCTTGGCAACAGTACTTTCTTTCATGTATAATGCATGCAAAGAGCATGCGTTCATGAAAGGGGGCTGCTATGCCGGCTTTGCAAGTTCGCGATTTCCCCGATGATCTGTATGAAAAGCTGAAAGAGGTCGCCGCGAGGGAGCACAGGAGCGTTGCGCAGCAGACCATCGTCGCTGTCGAGGCGATGGTGTCGGGTGAGTACGCGCTCGCGAAGGAAGAGCCTCGCCATTCGCTCTATCTCGATTTCGACACGGAGGCAAAGCGTGCCGCCCGCATTAAGAAGCGCCAGGAGCTGTTCGAAAGCGCGAAGGCGCATCCCCTCGTTTTGCCCCCCGATGCACCGAGCCCCGTCGATGTTATCCGCGAAGCGAGGGAAGAGCGAAGTAGGCATATCGGAGAAGTGCTTGACGAAATCATGGAGCGGAGGGTCTCCTATGGTGGTAATTGATGCAAACGCGGCTCTCGAAATGGCGTTCGAGGGTGAGCGCGGTGATGCTCTTAGGGCTCTTCTATTGCGAGGCGAAGAAGCTATTGCCCCGTCTGTCTTTCATTCCGAGGTGTCGAACGCATGCTTCAAATATGCGGCTTTTGAGTCGATGGGCGAGGAAAAAGCCCAGGTCTTGCTTGATCGGGTGGAGGCCCTCGTTGATTGCTTTCATGACGACGCGTCGCTTGCGAAGGAGGCGCTCTCCGAATCGATTCGCTATCGGCATCCTGCATACGACATGCTCTATCTGGTTCTCGCCCGTCGGACGGGTGCGACGCTTTTCACTCTCGATAAGAAGATGTGGGCGCTTGCGCGCGACATGCATGTGAACTGCATCGAGGGGGCGGACCTAGCGGAAGCGACCGCGTAGCAGTTTTGTGCTCAACAGCGCCGCTTCGTGGCCTCGGCCAAGCGCCGTCTTCGAAATGTAACAGAACCACGGCTTTCCCTTCCCTTTCTTTAGCACCTCGTTGCAACAAAGTGTTCTTTGCCCTGTAAACTGTCCGAAACAATTCGCCGTTAGTTTGATAAGCGTTGGTTAAGGGGGCGTCGCGCGGAACTTCGTGTTATCGTGTCGAGCAAGCGGCCATCAGCCAAAAGCTGCGATGGCACCCCTAAAGTAAACTGCGGTTGTGACCGCCTAATCGGCGTTTGAGACGACCAGTGAAGGAGCGCGGTATATGTCACACGTTTCAGAAATCTACGGATCGATGGTGTTCAACGAGCACACCATGCAGGAGCGTCTGCCTTCCGCAACGTACAAGCAGCTCATGAGGACCATCAAGGACGGCGAGCCGCTCAATCTCGAGGTTGCGAACGTTGTTGCCCATGCCATGAAGGAATGGGCGATTGAAAAGGGGGCCACGCACTACACGCACTGGTTCCAGCCCCTCACCGGCATCACGTCCGAGAAACATGACGCCTTCCTCGACCCGACGCCCGATGGCCGTGCTATCCAGAGCTTTTCCGGTAAGGAACTCATTCAGGGCGAGCCCGATGCGTCGAGCTTCCCCTCGGGCGGTCTGCGCGCCACCTTCGAGGCCCGCGGCTACACCGCGTGGGATCCGACGAGCTACGCGTTCGTGAAGGACGAGGTGCTGTGCATCCCCACCGCGTTCTGCAGCTATACCGGTGAAGCGCTCGACAAGAAGACGCCGCTTCTGCGTTCCATGGTCGCCATCGACGAGCAGGCGAACCGCGTGCTCAAGCTGTTCGGCGAGGGTCATCAGAAGGTCGTTACCACGGTCGGCGCCGAGCAGGAGTACTTCCTCATTTCCGAGAAGGATTATGCCAAGCGCCTCGACCTTGTGCTGACCGGCCGCACGCTGTTCGGTTATCCGCCGTGCAAGGGTCAGGAACTTGAAGAGCACTACTTCGGCGCTATCCGCCCGACGGTGAACGAGTTCATGAAAGAGCTCGACGACGAGCTGTGGAAGCTCGGCGTTTCCGCGAAGACCAAGCACAACGAGGTTGCGCCTGCGCAGCACGAGCTTGCGCCGATTTTCTCGAATTCGAATCGAGCCATCGACGAGAACCTGCTCACGATGGAGAAGATGAAGCTTCTCGCCAGCCATCACGGCCTTGTCTGCTTGCAGCATGAAAAGCCGTTCGAGGGTATCAACGGCTCGGGCAAGCATAACAACTGGGCGATTTCCGCAGGCAAGAAGAACCTGCTCGACCCGGGCGAGAACCCGATGGAGAACCTGCGCTTCCTCGTGTTTTTGACGGGTGTTATCCAGGCTGTTGATGATTATCAGGAGCTTTTGCGCATGTCCGTGGCGTCGGCCGGCAACGATCATCGTCTGGGTGCCAACGAGGCTCCTCCGGCGATCGTGTCCATCTTCCTGGGCGACGAGCTGGGCGCCATCGTGGATGCGCTCATCTCCGACAAGGAGTACACGTCCGCCGAGCGCGTGGCGATGGATCTGGGTGTGGCCGTGCTGCCGAACTTCCTGAAGGACAACACTGACCGCAACCGCACGAGCCCGTTCGCCTTCACCGGCAACAAGTTCGAGTTCCGCATGCCAGGCTCCGCGGTGAACCTCTCCGACGCGAACACCATTCTGAACACGGCCATGGCGAAGAGCCTGAAGGAGTTTGCCGACGCCATGGAGGGCAAGTCTGGCGATGAATTCGAGGCGGCTGCCATTGCCTACATCAAGGATGACCTGCGCAAGCACCAGCGCATCATCTTTAACGGCAACGGCTACTCCGACGAGTGGCCGGTGGAAGCCGAGCGCCGCGGCCTGGCGAACCATCCCACGACTGCCGACGCGCTGCCGTGCTTCATCGATCAGAAGAGCATCGATTTGTTCGGCGAGTTCAACGTGCTCTCCGAGGTCGAGGTTCGCTCTCGCTACGAGGTGAAGCTCGAGAAGTACAACAAGCTCCTCAATATCGAGGCGCGCACGATGAAACGCATGGTTCGCCGCTTCTTCCTGCCTGCAATCAATAGCTTCGCAGCTGACGTGGCGAGGGATATTGCCCAGGTCAAGGCGGCGCTGCCCTCTGCCGATCAGACGTTCCAGGAGAAGAAGCTGCAAACGGTGGTTGACGGCACGAAGCGCGTGGAAGAGGCGCTCGACGCCCTCAACACCGCGCATCATGCCAATGTCGAGATCGCCGACCAGCAGGAGCGTGCAAACGACAACGCGCACCATGTCATCCCGCTTATGGACGAGCTCCGCGCCGCAGTCGACGCGATGGAGATTGTCGTCGACGACAATCACTGGCCGGTGCCGACCTACAACGAGATCCTGTTCTACTGCTAAAACGCAAGGTCATAGCCGTATGAAAGAGCCCCGAGATTTTGAACTGCATCCCAATTCTTGGACACGAGAAATGGGAGGCCCTTTTATGGCTGGA
>JAUNWQ010000028.1 GCA_030540225.1 Coriobacteriia bacterium
TCGCCCATGCCGGCGATGATGGTCTGGCCGGTCTCATGGTTGGTCGACACGCGGAACGTCGGGTCCTCTTCGGCCAGCTTCTGGAGTGCGATCTCCATCTTGGTCTGGTCGGCCTTGGTCTTCGGCTCGACAGCAACGTCGATGACGGGGTCGGCGAATTCCATGGACTCGAGGATAATCGGCGCGTCTTCCTCGCACAGCGTGTCGCCCGTGGTCGTGTTCTTCAGGCCAACGACGGCGACGATGTCGCCAGCGGAGCAGGCGTCGATGTCGACGCGCTGGTTGGAGTGCATCTGAAGCAGGCGGCCGATGCGCTCTTTCTTATCCTTGGTGGCGTTGGACACGTAGGAACCAGCGTCCAGATGGCCGGAGTACACGCGCAAGTAGGTGAGCTTGCCGACGAACGGGTCGGTCATGATCTTGAACGCGAGGGCCGCAAACGGGGCCTTCGGATCGCTCGGGCGCTCATCTTCCTCGCCGGTCTCGGGGTTGGTGCCCTTGATGGCGGGAACGTCGATCGGAGCCGGGAGGTAATCGACGACGGCGTCGAGGAGTTCCTGCACGCCCTTGTTCTTGTAGGCGGAGCCCACGAACACGGGGTTGATCTTGCAGGCGATGACGCCCTTGCGCAGGGCAGCCTTCAGCTCTTCGACGGAGACTTCCTCTTCCATGAGGACCTTCTCCATGAGGTCGTCGTCGCAGTCGGCGGCAGCCTCGAGGAGCTCCTGATGGTAAAGCTCGGCGTCCTCTTTGGACTCGGCGGGGATCTCGTCCATGGGCTCAGGGTAGGTCATGCCCTTGTCGTCGGCCTTGAAGTCCCATGCGGTCATGGTGACAAGGTCGATGACGCCCCAGAAGTTGTCCTCGGCGCCCATCGGGAGCTGTGCCGCGACGGCCTTGGCACCCAGGCGATCTTTCATGGTCTGGATCGCATGGAGGAAGTCGGCGCCGACGCGGTCGTACTTGTTGATGAAGGCGATGCGGGGAACGCCGTAGCGCTCCGCCTGACGCCAAACAGTCTCGGACTGCGGCTGAACGCCGGCAACGGCGTCGAACACGGCTACGGTGCCGTCGAGAACGCGCAGGGAGCGCTCAACCTCGGCGGTGAAGTCCACGTGGCCCGGGGTGTCGATGATCTGGAAGCGGTAGGTCTCGTCGTCCTTCTTCCAGAAGCAGGTGGTAGCAGCAGCGGTGATGGTCACGCCGCGCTCCTGCTCCTGCACCATCCAGTCCATCGTCGCGGCGCCATCATGCACCTCGCCGATCTTGTGGGTCTTGCCAGTGTAGTAAAGGATTCGCTCAGTGGTGGTCGTCTTGCCGGCATCGATGTGGGCCATGATGCCGAAGTTACGGGTGAGCTTCAGATCGTTAGTCTTAGCCATGTTCCCTCACGACCTAGAAGCGGTAGTGCGAGAACGCACGGTTGGACTCGGCCATCTTGTAGAGGTCCTCACGCTTCTTGACGGAAGCGCCGGTGTTCTCGGCTGCGTCCATGATCTCGGCGGCAAGGCGCTGCTTCATGGTGTGCTCCTTGCGCTTGCGCGAGAAGTCGACAATCCAGCGGATGGCGAGCGTGGTGGCGCGACGGGAGTTGACCTCCATCGGCACCTGGTAGGTTGCGCCGCCGACACGCTTCGGCTTGACCTCGAGCGTGGGGCGAACGTTGTCCATAGCCTTCTTGAAGACGGACAGGGGATCCTGGCCGGACTTCTCCTCGACGATGTCGAAAGCACCATAAACGATGCCCTCGGCGATGGACTTCTTGCCATCGAGCATGATCTTGTTGATCAGCTGGGTGACAAGACGATTGTTGAACTTTGCGTCCGGCTGAGTTTCACGACGGACTGCTGCTGCACGACGCGGCATTGGGTAACTCCTTCTCTCCTGCGCGCTTCGAGGGGGCTTCCTTGCCTCCCATTAGGCCTTTCTCTTCTGGCCCGCGCGACTTAGCGGTTTACTTATTTCGGGCGCTTGGCGCCATAGCGGCTGCGAGCCTGCTTGCGCTTGTCAACTGCAGCGCAGTCGAGAGCAGCGCGGATGACCTTGTAACGGACACCAGGAAGGTCCTTAACACGACCACCGCGGATAAGCACCATGGAGTGCTCCTGGAGGTTGTGACCTTCGCCGGGAATGTAGGCCGTTACTTCCATGCCGTTGACGAGGCGGACACGGCAAACCTTACGAAGAGCCGAGTTCGGCTTCTTCGGCGTGGTGGTGTACACACGGGTGCACACGCCACGCTTCTGCGGGTTGCCCTTGAGCGCCGGCGTCTTGGACTTGGCGACAGCCGTCTTGCGGCCCTTGCGGACCAACTGATTAATAGTAGGCAAGTTCCTTCTCCTTCTTTACTACCTGGCTTCGCGCAACCTGACCATGTGGCTGCGAAAACCATATGCCTGCTGGGATTGCCCCGCGTGCGAGGCGCTCCCCCATTTTCATGTACGCTCAGCTGGTGCGCACACGAAAATACACGCCGCAATGCGGCGCGAGTTGGTACTATACGGCTCGAACACCAGCTTGTCAAACGCCACGCACCCGGGTGTGTCTATCCCCTAGGGCAAGCGGAGCATATGGCGGGACATCTTGCAAGCAGGTTGCTGTGAGCTGGCAAAACACAACTTGAAGAAGCTGTCTCGCGAGCGCTTTCGGGGCAATTGCCGCGTCGGTGCCTCCTCGCTTGGGAGCCGTCTCCTTTTCTTCTCCACAATTCTGCAGCACAACTTCTGACGAGGCGACACCTTCCTGCTTTTCTCGAGCAGCCCGGCTTAACTCGGACCCTTATGCGGAAAAGGGCGCCTGAGGGAAGGCGCCCCGTGAAGCTGCGAGCCGTGATAGGGATGGAAGCAACGGCTCGCTGGAAGTATGCAGTTGGTTCGGGCGCGTGCGCTCGCTCCGAAGAAAGCCCTGGTTCCGCGTTACTGGCGACCTGCTGCGCGCACACCTTCGATGTAGCCGTTTTCCGCAGCTGAAACCGCACGATCGCGGTTTGCGCGGCGCTCCTTGAGCAACTCGGCAGCATCGATGATGCCGCGCTCCTCATCAAGTTTACGATTGCGGAAATACACCGCCCAATTCACCGCAATGCACACCACGTTGATGAAGTACACGATGAGCACCCAATTGATCGTACCGGACACGAACTTCGCGGCAATGCCGGCAACATAGCCGAGCGTGATGAGCAGGATGAACTGCCAGCTCGTTCCCGCCGCCGTACGCGCCTTGTAGTTCTTGTACGCATTCATCGGCCACGACAGGCCAAAACAGATGAGCATGACAGCTTCAAGCACTTCCGCCAAGGAAAATCATCTCCTGAATTGAGCATCGTTATATCTTTGCTTATAGTAGGCGTCTTCTTGATAATGTCTAATATATCTTTAAGATGAAACTGATAATCAGTCCGTTATTGAATTGGAGCGCCCATGGAACTGCTTCAGCTGAAATACTTCCTCGCCGTAGCCGAAAGCGAGCACATGACCAACACGGCCAAGCAGCTCCACATCGCACAGCCTGCGCTCTCTCAGTCGATCCACCGGCTCGAGCAGGAGCTCGGCGTGAGCCTGTTCGAGCGTGCGGGACGCGGCATCCGTCTCTCCCCCGCCGGCGCCTACGTTCGCGACCGCGTGAAGTCAGCGATGGAAACCCTCGAGAACGTGACGCGCGACGTGCAGCTTTTCCAACAGGGCGAGCAGGGTGTGGTCCGCGTCGGCGTCCATGCGGCATCCGGGGTAGCCATAGACGGCATCGCCGCCTACAGCGAGCTCAACCCGCACGTCTCGTTCGAGATCACGCAGGATGAGCGCGAGCGGCATCGCGACGTCATCGTGACGACTATCACGCCGCGCGGCTCAAGCACGGTGGAGAACGCCACCGAGAAGACGCCTTTCTCCGAGCGCATCGGCATCGCCGTTCCCGCAGGCAGCACGCTTGGGGAAACCGCCTCGCTTTCCGACTTCGCAAGTGAGCGGTTCATCGCGCTCGCCGGCTCGCGCCGCTTTCGCGAGGTGTGCGACACCTTCTGCACGCGGCGCGCCTTCACGCCGCATATCGCGTTTGAAAGCGACAATCCCCTCGTCGTGAAGAAGATGATCGGCCTCGGGCTCGGTGTGGGATTTTGGCCCGACCACAGCTGGGGCGACCTCGATCCCGCATCGTGCCGCCTCGTCCATCTGCGGGAAACCGAGTTCACGCGCGATGTCATCGTTGCGAAGACGAGTCGCTGCACCCCGGATTCCGAAGCACAGCGATTCTATGAGTTCCTGCTCGACTACGTGGCGAAACGTTGGGAGGAATAGCGCCCGAACGTGTGGCGGGGACTTGGCGCGACCGCCCCGCAGGTTTGCGCTAAGATGCCTGTGCAATATCGACCCTGCAACGGCCGCCCCGCAGGGACAGCCCCAACATCGTCATAGTCGCCCTCGCACGCAAAAGGCCCCGACGCCTGCGCGGACTTGCGCGAAACATCGGGGCCTTGTCACTTAAAGAACAAGCATCCGCCTCAGCAGGTGCACCTGTCTTCTTATGCGGCGAGGATGGGAGCCGCGACCTGCTTCTTGCGGGAAAGCACGCCGGGCATCCAGGCGCTTTCGCCGTCGTTCAAGTTCACGCCGAACACGTCGGAGACGAACTGCGTATCGCCCTCGCAGATGAACTGCGAACCCTCGGCGAGGATATCGGTCGCGAAGAACAGCACGAACTGGTAACCCTTTTCGGCGACGAGTGCTTTGATGGCCTCGCGAATCTCAGCTTCGCGGCCGAGCACCGCCTTCAGGTCGACGGTCTCGAACTGGCCGATGTAGACCTTGTTGCCGTTCTTGAGCTCGAACTCCTTCGCGTCGGCGTTCACCAACTTGTCGATGGGAAGCTCGGCGGGGTTCGAACGGCACTTGAAGATGTCCATTCCGTATTCGACCGGATCGACGCCCAGGGTCTTGGCCGTACGCGCAATCATGTCGCGGTCGAAATCGGTCGTGGTGGGCGACTTCATGATAACGGTGTCGGTGAGCATCGCGCCGAGCAGGAGCGCGGCAATGGACTCGGGAAGCTCCACACCCTCGATCTCGAACTCGCGCGCGACAATGGCGGCGGTGGAGCCGACGGGCTTCACGTTCACGCGAATCGGCTGCGCGGTGGTAAGGCCGCCCAGGCGATGGTGGTCGACCACTTCAACGAGGTCGTCGGTGTTCAGGCCGTCCACGGACTGGAGCATCTCGTTGTGGTCGACGAGGATTACCTTAGCGCCCTCGGGAACCGACTCGATGAGCCGGGGCTGCTCGATGCCGCGTTCGCCCATGATCCACTCGGTCTCGGGGGGAAGCGGGCCCAGGCGCACCGGCTCGTATGCTGCCTCTTCGCCCGCGCGGCGCGCGAGCTCGTTTTTCAGGTATGCATACCCGACAGCCGCGCTGATGGCGTCGTTATCAGGGTTTTTATGACCGACGACGATGATCGATGACATGTTCTCTCTCCTTGTTTCTCCGCCGTGCAGCTCAAAGCGGCAACGTTCGTCGCGGTGCGCAGCTAACCTGAGCGCTCTCGGCGGGATGTTGAAAATGCCCGAACAGTATAACGCACACCCCGCATCGCGCGAGCTCGGAAACGCAATCGCGCCAGGCGTCGGCGTGAAAGGAATTGCAGGTCGCGGAGCCTCTGCGCTTGCGAGCTCGCGCTTTCCATCCCCTTTGCCCCCAACGCAACTGATATATAGTGTTGATGGAATCGGCACGGCGATGCTCGTCTCGAAACGGAAGTTGAGGATGCTTGTCGTGCACATTACCTACGCGGCGTGCACCCTTGCACATGCCGCGGGCGGCTTCGCACACGTTGCACGCAATGTGCGCACATTCCGCGAGACGCGCGCGACGACATCACACCGAGGAGAAACAGGAGCGCATTCCCATGAAAACGCTTGGACTTCGCGATATCATCGGCCCAATCATGGTCGGACCTTCCTCCTCGCATACCGCAGGCGCGCTGCGCATCGCGCTCATGGCGAGAAACCTGTGCGGCTCGACGCCCCAAAAAGCGGAGTTTCGTCTCTTGGGGTCGTTCGCGCACACCTACCAGGGCCACGGCACTGATAAGGCCCTTGTCGCGGGCATGCTTGGGTTTGCCGCTGATGACCTGCGCGTTCGCGATTCTTTCCGCTGGGCCTCCGCAAAGGGGCTCGTCTTCTCCTTCACCCCCGACCCCCAGGCCAACGATTTCGCGCACCCCAACACGATCGACGTCACCGTGACCGATGAGTCAGGTTGCACGGTTTGCGTGCGCGGCGAGAGCATCGGCGGCGGCGCAGCCGTGATCACCCGCCTCGACGGCATCGACGTGCATATCACCGGCGAGCACACGAGCGTCGTCGTACGACAGCGAGACGAAGCGGGCGTGCTCGCCCATATCGCAAGGTGCCTATCGGATGAAGGTGTAAACATCGCGACGACGCGCATGTTCCGCGAAAGGCGCGGCCAGGTAGCCTACACCGTGCTCGAGTGCGACCAGCGGGTGAGCGACAAGGTGCGCCGCGCGATCGCCGAGCACCCCGGCATCTTCGACGTGCGCGTGATTCCCGCCGACAGCACAGCTTCCGAGGGTGAAAGCGCGAAAGGCTGCCCCATCGACGAGGGACAGGCGCTCATAAACTTCGAAGCGCTCGATTTTGCAAGCGGGAAAGAGCTTTTGAACTGGTGCGATGCCCATGAATCGACCATCTCGCAAGCATTCTGTGCCCGAGAAGAGGCCCTGTGCGCGTCGCAGGGGTGCGCCGCCGATATGCAGGAGTACCTCAAGCGCGCGCTTAGCGTGATGCGCACCTCGACGCTGCGCCCGATTGAGGAGCCGGCAGAGTCCATGGGCGGCCTTTTGGGCAGCGAGGCGCAACGGATGCGCACGTTCCATGCATCGGGGAGAAGCGTCTGCGGCGATCTGACGGCGAAGGCGGCGACCTACGCGATGGCCGTACTCGAAACGAACGCTTCGATGGGCCGCATCGTCGCCGCGCCCACCGCGGGCAGCGCGGGCGTCGTCCCCGGCGTTCTCATGGCGCTCGGAGAAGAGCACGGATTCACCGATGAAGACCTGGCTCGCGGGCTTTCCTGCGCGGCCGCCGTGGGATACCTCATCACGAGAAACGCCACCGTGTCGGGCGCCGAGGGCGGCTGCCAGGCGGAGGTGGGCGCCGCATGCGCCATGGCCGCTGCGGCAACCTGCGAGCTTGCCGGGGGCACGCCCGAACAGTGCCTGAACGCTGCCGCGAACGCACTCACCAGCTTGATGGGACTTGTCTGCGACCCCGTGGCGGGATTGGTGGAAGTGCCCTGCCAGAAGCGAAACGCGGCAGGTGCCGCCGTTGCGCTCGTAAGCGCAGAGATAGCCCTTGCGGGCATTGGGAACCTCGTCGACTTCGACCAGACAGTCGACGCGATGTTCGCCGTGGGCAAAAGCCTTCCCTTCGAGCTGCGTGAAAGCGCCCTCGGGGGCCTCGCCGCCACACCTGCAGCCTGCGCCTACTGCGAAAGCTGCCTGAACAGGAGCTAGAGGGCATCCCACCGAATGCCAGATTTGGAAAACCACCTTCAGATTCGCTTTCCCGAATCTGAAAGACATGCAAACAGAACGCGAAGCTAGCCGCAAACGGGAGCGCCGCTAAAAGCAGGATGCCAGAAAGAAACCGAGCCTATTTGTCCGAATAATGGCTTCTCGCCGAGTAAATGCGAATCGTATCGCCCTGCACGTCGTAGATAAGACGATCCTTCTCATTGATCCTTCTCGACCACAAGCCAGACAAGCTGCCCTTGAGTTTTTCAGGCTTCCCAAGCCCCTCGTAAGGATTTCGCATCGCGTCTTCTATCAGCTTGTTGATGCGCTTGAGCGTGCGCTTATCCTCGGCTTGCCACCAAAGATAATCTTCCCAGGCATCGTCGGACCACAGCTTAGGCATCCTCAACCTCGATGAGCTCGTGGTTTGCGCCTCGTTCTTCGGCAAACTGCTTCATCCCTCGCTCAATCTTGCTCATCAGTCGCGCATTCGATTGGACTTCCAGGTTTTCAATGAGATTATCGTAGTCCATCGCATTCATGACGACCACATTCGCGCTTGGGTCTTTGCTCGTGACCAACAGCGGAATAGCATCATCGCGCGTCTTATCCAAGTATGCCCGCAAATCTTTGCGAAACGTCGAGTAAGCAACCGCTTCCATAGCGAACCTCCATACTTGTACAGATTCTTGTACGATAATCAGATTATATGAAAGGGAGCAGAGGATTGCAAGCACAGAGCCTCCGGCTAGCGTTTTCCTGAAATACGAATGCACAGCATGCTAAAACATGAATGAAATGTTAGCAAAGAGGAGGAAGGCTTCTTAGTATCATGCGCCCTACTCTTCGGCCCACTCTTCCAGCTTCAGCCCTGGCACGCGCTTGAACTCCCTTGTATTGCGCGTCACCAGCGTAGCGTTGCGCGAGCGCACGGTAGCGGCGATAAGCATATCATTCGGGCCGATGAGCTGCCCTTTTGATTCCAGCTGCGCACGAATGGTTGCGTATTCCCGCGCAGCTCCGGAGTCGAAGGAAACGATTTCGAAGGGAAGAAGAAACTGCTCGACGAGCAAGCGATTCTCTTCCACGCGAGCGCTTCTCTCTGCTCCGAGCAAAAGCTCCGCCTCCACAACAGAAGGCACTTTGAACAGGCGCGGATCGCTTCTTCGCAAAAGGTTGTACAGGTAAGGCATCCGTCCGCGCATGAATTCAATGCAAACGCAAGAATCAAGAAAGTACACAACGCACCGCCTACTCAAACGGAGAATCGAACGAAATGGAATCGTCCAACGAAACATCCAGCTCAAGCGGCTCGACGAACGTCGGATCATCAAGTGCGCCGTATGTTTTCCAAAAGCCCGCAGGCCACGCCGATTCCGCCCGGTTTTGAATAAGACAGCGAGCGTATTGAGACAGCGAAACACGCTCGCGACCTGCACCATCACGCAAAGATTCCATTGTTTCATCATCGAGATACAAGGACAGCTGGGGCATCGCACCCTCCTTACAACAACAAGTATAGAACCAAGTATACTTGCATCTATACTTGTTCGCAAGGAGAGACAGGGTCGAGTCTTCTTGGCAGCCATGCGATCAAGAAAGCATCAAAGCTAAAGGAAAGCGGCAGTCGAAATGATAAGCCCGCGCTCAAAGGCACATCGCCCCCTTGAGCAAAGGGATTGCCAGGGAAATGGGCCTTCCCTTGCAGCCCCTCGCCTGCGCTAGCCGATCTTCACGATGGGGGCGTAGTCCTTCAGAAGCTTCTTCGTCTGGCCGGATTTCGCGAAGCGGATGTGGAGCGTGTCGCCGTCGACCTTCACAACCTTGCCGCGGCCGAATGTCTTGTGGTCGACCGCGTCGCCGACGGAGAAGGTGACGCCCGCCGCTTCCTTCTTCCCCGCCTTCGGGTTCACGTAGCCGCCCGAACCGTGAGCGCTCAACCCCGTATGCCCGCTTCGGCCTGCGCGATCGCGGTCGCCGCGACCAGCGCTTCCCGACGCGCTCGAGCGCCCGAACACGCGGCCGCCACCCGCCTCCGTACCGCTTCCCGCGATGCCTCGGCGGCTGCCGCGCTTCTCCCAGCCGGTGCCGGAAAAGCCCGCAGAGCCGAGCCCCGACGTTTGGCGCAGCTCGGCGGGAATCTCGTGGATGAAGCGCGATACCGGGTTCGCCGACGTCTGGCCGAAGATCTGACGCTGCTGCGCGCACGTGAGGTAGAGAACCTTTCGCGCGCGAGTGATCGCAACATAGGCAAGCCGGCGCTCCTCCTCGATTCCCGCAGCATCGTTCACGCTGTTCATGTGCGGGAAAAGCGTCTCCTCCATGCCCGCCGTGAATACGCAATCGAACTCGAGACCCTTCGAGGAGTGCACGGTCATGAGCGTGACTGCCTTGCCGTCCTCCCCCATGGTGTCCAAATCGGTGCGCAGGCGGACCCACTCGATGAAGTCGGCGAGGGAATCCCCGCGAAGCACGCGCACGGGCTCCGCGTCGCCGGCAACCGCATCCCCTTCCGTCGGCGCCGCAAACTCAGCGTCGTCCTCCTCATGCGTCTGCGAGAACTCGTCGACAACGCCCATGAACTCCTGGATATTCTCGATACGCCCGCGCGCCTCGTCGGTGTTCTCGTTGGTGAGCGCCGAGATGAGCCCCGCGCGGTCGACGATCATCTCCACCACGCGGCGCAGCTCGCCCGAGTACTCCTGAGCCTCCTTGATAAGCTCCACGAACTCCCCCACCGCGCGGCGGGTCGAGGCGCGCAGCTCGGGATCGAGCACAACGAGCTCGGCGCCCTGCATGAACGTCATGCCCATCTCGCGGGCGAACTGCTCGATGCGCTCGATAGTGGTCTTGCCGATACCGCGGCGCGGCACGTTGATGACGCGCTTCGCGGCGATATCGTCGGCGGGATTCACGACCAGCGTGAGGTACGCCATGACGTCACGGATCTCCGCACGATCGAAGAACTTCGTGCCGCCGACGATGCGGTAGGGCACGCCCGCGCGCAAAAGCATATCTTCAAGCATGCGCGACTGCGCGTTCGTTCGGTAGAAGACGGCGATCTGGTTGTACGACATGCCGGCGGAGCGGCGTTTCTCGATCTCGCCCGCGATCCAACGGCCCTCGTCGCGCTCGTCAGTCGCCATATAGACGTGGATCTTCTCGCCATCCTCGGCGGAAGTGAAGAGCTTCTTCGCCTTGCGGTGCTGGTTGTTCGCGATAACGGCGTTCGCTGCGGCGAGCACATTGCCCACGCTGCGGTAGTTCTGCTCGAGCTTCACCGTATGGCAGTTGGGATAATCCTGCTCGAACTCGAGGATGTTGCGGATGTCGGCGCCGCGCCACGAGTAAATGGACTGGTCGTCATCGCCCACGACCATGATGTTTTTGTACTTCTGCGCCAAAAGCCCGGTGATCGCGTACTGCGCATGGTTCGTATCCTGATATTCGTCCACCATGATGTAGCGGAAGCGCTCCTGGTAGGGCTCGAGCACGTCGGGATGGTTCTTCAGCAGCAGGTATGCATATACGAGCAGGTCATCGAAGTCGAAGGCGTTCGCAGCGCGCAGGCGCTCCTGCAGGCGCGTGTAGATGCGGGCGGCCACCTTCCCCACCGGGTCAATCGCCTGCTTCTCGAAATCGCCCGGCACGATGAGCTCGTTTTTCGCCTGGGAGATGCGCCCCATGAGGGCGTTTACGGGAAAGCGCTTCGGGTCGATGTCGAGCTCGGCCATGATTTCCTTATACAGGCGCTTCTGATCGTCGGTGTCGTAGATAGTGAAGCTCTTCGAGAAGCCGAGACGCTCTGCGTCGGCGCGCAACATGCGCACGCACATGCTGTGGAAGGTGGAGACCCACATGCCGCGGCACCGCGGCCCGATGATGCCTTGAAGGCGCTCGCGCATTTCAGCAGCAGCTTTGTTGGTGAAGGTGATCGCGAGGATTTCCCACGGCGCCACATCCAGGTCTTCCACAAGATGGGCGATTCGGTAGGTGAGCACGCGCGTCTTGCCCGAGCCCGCGCCCGCCAGTACCAAAAGCGGGCCTTCCGTGCACTGAACGGCTTCGGCCTGCGGGCCGTTTAACGTGGCGATGTCTACGGGCATAGGTATCTTCTCCTGCATACTGCGAACGGGAAATGCGCGGATGCGCAACGCGGCCGCGCAAGAAGAGCCTCGCGCGGCCGGCATCGATTCATGTTTCGTCCCTGCATTGTATCGCAGCACGACAAGGCCCGTCCCGCATACGGCAGGCGCTGCGCGAAAGCCACAGCTTTTGTTCGATTACGGGCGGTTTCGCATGGAGACGACAGCGCGAAGTGTGCCTTTGGAGTAAAGTAGTCGGCAGCAAACTGAAGCAAACGAGCCGACTGCAAAGGAGCGCTTTATGGAAGAAGAGAAGCCGATTAAAATCATCCTGCTCACTGGATACCTCGGAGCAGGCAAGACCACCCTTTTGAACCACATCCTCGCAAACGAGGAAGGCATCCGCGCCGCAGTCATCGTGAACGACATCGGCGAGGTGAACGTCGATGCGGCGCTGATCGATTCGAACGGGTTCTCCGAGATGGATGGCGACCTCATTCCACTCACGAATGGATGTCTGTGCTGCACGCTTTCCGATGACCTGGCGAACCAGCTGACCGATATCGCGAACGCGGGCAAATACGACTACATCATCATCGAGGCATCGGGCATCTGCGAACCGATTCCCATTGCCTACATCATCTCCGACTTCTGCGACCAGACGAAAAACGAGGGACACGCGCCGCTCGATTTGGACAACATCGTAGCCGTCGTCGACTGCGCGCGCATGTACGACGAGTTCAACGGCGGGCGCGACCTCTTGGAGGAAGACATCGACGAGGACGACATCGAGAGCCTGCTCATCCAGCAGATCGAGTTCTGCTCGACGCTCATCCTGAACAAGGCCGACAAGGTGACGCCCGAGCAGATGGACGAGCTGAAGGCAATCGTTCGCAGCCTGCAGAAGGAAGCGGTCATCGTGGAGGCAACGCGCGGTGACGTGCCGATGAGTGAGCTTCTCGACACGAACCGCTTCGACTTCGAAAAGGCCTACAACTCCGCCGCCTGGGCAGACGCGATGGAACATCCCGAGGAGCACGACGACCCCGAGGTTCTCGAGTACGACATTGAGACCTTCATCTACAAGCGTCGCAAACCATTTGACCTCGACAAACTCAACGAGTACGCGGAGGAGTGGCCCACGAGCATCATCCGCGCGAAGGGCATCATGTGGGTGACCGAACATCCGGATACGGCATACCTCTTCGAGCAGGCGGGCCGCCAGATGACGATGGACGAGAGCAGCATGTTCGTCGACGCCGCCACCGAGGATGAGCGCCAGCAAGCGATCACCGAGTACCCCGAGATCATGGAAGACTGGGATCCCGAAGTGGGCGACCGCATGAACAAGATTTGCTTCATCGGACGCCACATGGACAAGGAGGCCCTCATCGCCGGCCTCGACTCCTGCCTCGTCGATTGGCATAAGTAAGCGAACAAAAAGGCCGACCCCCTCATCGGGAGTCGGCCTTTTCTTTTCAAGTGATGGCTGCGATAAGCCTACTTCACAGCACCAACAGCCCTGAGCTGAAGATCGTACCACTCCAGCTTGGTGCGGTGCGTTTCCAGCAGAGCCGTCGATTGGTCATCGCCCTTGCCCTCGAGCTGAGCGATAGCCTCACGAAGCTTCGCCGCTTTAGTGGTGAGTTCCTCGACGTCGATGCTGTCGACGTCCTTGCCCATGCGGGCGAGAACCGACAGGTTGTTGTCGAGCACCTGGGCGAATCCGCCGTACGTCACAAAGTAGCGCTTATCCTTGCCAGCCTCATCGAGCGTCAGCGTCAACACGCCAGGGCGGTTGGTACACACGAACATCTCGTGGCCGGCCATAACGCCGAGATCGCCCTCACTGCCCGGGATCTGAGCGTACTCGATCTCGCCGTGGAACAACTCGCGGGTCGGAATAGCCACCGTGCAACGGAATTTAGGCATTGGCTTTTTCCTTCGACTCGTTGTAAGCAGCGTACACCTCGTCGATGGAGCCCTTCAGACGGAAGAACTGCTCAGGAATCTCGTCGCACTTGCCGTCAAGGATGTCACCGAACGAACGGATGGTGTCCTCGAGCTTGACGTACTTGCCGTCGAGGCCGGTGAACTGCTTGGCCACATGGAAGCACTGGCCGAAGAACTGCTGCGCCTTACGGGCACGGTTCACGATCAGCTTCTGCTCTTCGGAAAGCTCGTCCATACCAAGGATGGCGATGATGTCCTGGAGGTCCTTATAGTTCTGCAGGAGTTCCTGGATGCCGACTGCCACGCGGTAGTGCTCCTCGCCGACGATCTGCGGATCGAGTGCGCGGGAGGTGGACTCCAGCGGGTCGACAGCCGGGTAGATGCCGAGCTCAGCGATGGAACGGGAAAGAACCGTCTTCGCGTCGAGGTGCGTGAACGTGGTGGCCGGAGCCGGGTCGGTCAAGTCGTCAGCAGGAACGTAGACGGCCTGCACCGAGGTGATGGAACCGGTTGCGGTCGAGGTAATGCGCTCCTGGAGGTCGCCCATCTCGGTAGCCAGCGTCGGCTGATAGCCTACAGCGGAAGGCATACGGCCGAGAAGTGCGGACACCTCAGAACCAGCCTGGGTGAAGCGGAAGATGTTATCCACGAACAGAAGCACGTCCTGGCCCTGATCACGGAAGTACTCGGCTTCGGTCAGGCCAGCGAGGCCGACGCGCAAACGCGCTCCCGGCGGTTCGTTCATCTGACCGTAAACCAAGCAGGTCTTGTTGATAACGCCGGAGTCGCTCATCTCGAGGAACAGGTCGGTACCCTCACGGGTACGCTCGCCTACGCCGGTGAACACGGACGTGCCGCCGTGCTCCTGGGCGAGGTTGTTGATGAGCTCCTGGATGATAACGGTCTTGCCGACGCCTGCACCACCGAACAGGCCGGTCTTGCCGCCCTTGATGAACGGCTCGATGAGGTCGATGGCCTTGATGCCGGTCTCAAAGATCTCCGTCTTGGTGGACAGCTGATCGTAATCGGGGGCCGGGCGGTGAATCGGCATGTAGCCGGTCACATCGGGCATCGGCTTCTCGTCAACGGGCTCGCCCATGACGTTCCAGATGCGGCCGAGGGTCTCGTTGCCAACCGGCATCATGATCGGATGACCGGTGTCGAGCACCTCGAGGCCACGAACCAGACCGTCAGTCGAGCTCATAGCGACGGAGCGGACGAGGTTGCCAGGGAGATGCGTTTCGACTTCGAGAACGACATGCATGTCGCCCGCGAGCGTCTTCGCATCAACCGTAAGAGCGTTGTAGATTCCCGGCATGGATTCCGCGGGGAATTCCACGTCGACAACAGGACCGACGATACGCACAATGCGGCCGGTAGCGCCCTTGCTGGCCTCGAGCTCCTCTCTTGTAAGCAAATGTTCACTCATATTTAATCCTCCAAAGCCGCTGCGCCACCGACGATTTCCGAAATCTCGGTCGTAATGGCGCCCTGACGGACGCGGTTGTACAGTCTGGTCAACGTTTCGGCCATCTCAGTAGCGTTGTCGGTCGCCGACTTCATAGCCGTACGACGAGCGCCCTGCTCTGCTGCGGCCGAATCGATCAGCGCGTAGTAGAACGTGTTGCGCAGGTACGCCACCATGAGCTGGTGCATAACGGTTGCAGCATCGGGCTCGAAGTCCACATCGCCGGGAATCTTCTTCTCCCCATCGCGATAAGGCTCGAGGACATCCTCTTCCTTCGGCTCCAAACCGAGTACCTCGGCGAAGCTCATCATGTTGATCGGCAGAACCTGCTGCACGACGAGCGTCTGCTCGGCACCGTTCTTGGCATGATTGAACACGAGGGTAACCTCGTCAATCTGCCCGTTCTCGTAGCCATGGTTGTAGCCTTCGCCGATGTAGGCCGAAATCTCTGCAGCCTCTTCGTAAGTAGGATCTGCGGACAGATCGCGGAACTCGAAAATCGGTTTGACACCACGGTAGTTGAAGTAGCCGATGGCCTTCTTGCCGCAAGCGATAACCTCAACCTCGATGCCCTGCTTTTCCTTCGCCTTGATAAGCTTCTCGGCTTCGCGGAGCACGTTGCTGTTGAAACCGCCTGCAAGCCCACGATCCGACGTGACCACAACGACGACGGCACGCTTCACCTCGTCATGCGTGATCAGCAGAGGCTCGGAATCGAGCGGGGCGTATTTCGCCGTGCTGATCAGCATGTCGGAGATGCAGTTAGCCCAAGGAAGCGCATTGAACACACGGTCGGTGGCGCGACGGATTTTCGCCGCCGCGACCATCTCCATCGTGCGCGTAATCTGCTTCGTCGAGGTGACGGAGTTGATTCGCCTTTCTATGTCGTGAAGGTTGGGCATATGATACCTACCTTACACCGAAGGCGAAAACTGGGTCTTGAACGCCTCGATAGCGGCATTCAGCTCGGTCTTGGTCTCGTCGGTGAACTTCTTCTCGGTCTTGACGCTCTCAACGATGGCAGGCTTAGACGCATGCAGGTACTCGATGAGCTCGCCACGGAAGCGAACGACATCGGCAACCGGGATATCGTCGAGGTAGCCGTTACCGCCAGCATAGATGGCGATAGCCTGATCGTAGAAGGACATCGGGACGTAACGACCCTGCTTCAGAAGCTCGGTCATGTGAGCGCCGCGGTTCAGCTGATCCTGGGTCGCCTTGTCGAGGTCGCTGCCGAACTGCGTAAATGCCTGCAGTTCGCGGTAAGCGGCCAAGTCGAGGCGCAGGGTGCCTGCGACGGACTTCATAGCCTTGGTCTGAGCGGAGCCGCCAACGCGGGAAACCGAGATACCAACGTTGACTGCCGGTCGCTGGCCCTGGAAGAACAGGTCCGTGGACAGGAAGATCTGGCCGTCGGTAATGGAAATCACGTTGGTCGGAATGTAAGCGGAGACGTCGCCAGCCTGGGTCTCGATGATCGGCAGAGCCGTCATGGAGCCGCGGCCGTACTCGTCGGACATCTTGACTGCACGCTCGAGCAGGCGAGAATGCAGGTAGAAGATGTCGCCAGGATATGCTTCGCGTCCCGGCGGGCGACGGAGGGTCAGCGACATCTGTCGGTAGGCCACCGCCTGCTTGGACAAGTCATCGTAGATGATGAGCACATGGCGTCCCGGGTTCTCCGGGCCTGCGGGCTTGCCGTCTTCGCCGTTGTAGACGAAGTACTCGCCCATTGCAGCACCGGCCATAGGCGCGATGTACTGCAGCGGAGCGGAATCAGCAGCCGTTGCGGACACGATAATCGTGTACTTCATGGCGTCGTAACGCTCGAGGGTCTCCATAACGCCGGCAACCGTGGAAGCCTTCTGACCGATCGCAACATAGATGCAGATCATGTCTTCGTCTTTTTGGTTGATGATGGCGTCGATGGCGATTGCGGTCTTACCGGTCTGGCGGTCGCCAATGATCAGCTCACGCTGTCCACGTCCGATAGGAATCATGGAGTCGATAGCCATGATGCCGGTCTGCATCGGCTCGTGAACAGGCTTACGGCTGATGACGCCAGGGGCCTTGAACTCGACCGGGCGGGTGCCTTCGGCCTCGATCTCGCCCTTGCCGTCGATCGGCATGCCGAGCGGGTTCACGACACGGCCGAGCAGGCCTTTGCCGGACGGAACCTCCATGATGCGGCCCGTGGTGCGGACCTGATCATTTTCCTTGATTGCGGTGACGTCACCGAGAAGAACGGCGCCGACCTCATCCTCTTCGAGGTTCTGGGCCAAGCCGAACACGGTCTTACCGTTGGATCCGACGAACTCGAGAAGCTCGCCAGCCATCGCGTTCTTCAGACCGTCAACACGAGCGATGCCGTCGCCGACCTGGATAACGGTACCGACCTCGCGGGAATCAACGCTCACTTCAAGGGAGGCCAACTGCTTACGCAGCGCTTCGTCAATGGACTGTGCGGTAATTTCAGTCACTAGCATTCACCTCCATCTGTTTTCTTCTTCAGCACGATGCGCGCATTGTTGAGCTGGCTAGCCACGCTCGCGTCGATGCGCTTGTCGCCCGCGCTCATGATGATGCCGCCCAAGATGGACTTGTCGATGCGTTCGCGAAGAACGACCTTCATGCCCAGCTCGGATTCGGCTTTTTGCTTGATGATGTCGCGCAGATGGTCATCGAGCTCAACAACCGTGGTCACATCGAGGATGCACAGGTTGAGCTTGGTTTCCACCTGGTTTTCGTAGCTTGCACAGACCTGCGGGAGCAACTTGATCTCACCGCGCTCGGCCATAACGGCCAGAACCTCGGTGAAAGCAGGGTTGCACTGCGCAAAAGCCGCACGTGCAATCTGGGCCCTCTGTTCGGGCGTGTACGCCGCGTCTTCCAGAGCGCCTGAAAGATCGACATTCGTCCGCATCACGGAGACGATCTTCTCCGCCTGTTCGCGCACTTCGAGAACAGCATCTTGGCCGCCGGAAGTGTTCGCGGCATCGAGGAGTACCGATGCGTACGCGGCGATCTTCTCTTTGGTGATGAGGCGGTTATTAGGCATTGAAACTGCCCGCCTCGGTCACGTAATGCTCGATGATCTTGCGGTGCTCATCGTCGTTCAGGTCGTGGCCGACAAGGCGAGAAGCCACGTCGACGGACAGATCGGCGATAGAACCCTGCAGCTCGGTGACTGCGGCCTTTTTTTCGGCCTCGATCGCACCGCGAGCCTTTTCGATCATCTGGGCAGACTCAGCCTGGGCCTTGTTGGTGATGTCGGCCTTGACAGCCTCGCCCGTAGCCTTCGCATCCGCGATGATCTTCGCGGACTGAGCCTTGGCTTCCTCGAGCTGGCGCTTGTACTCGGCAAGCGTGCGCTCGGCTTCTGCCTGGGCTTCCTCAGACTTCTTAAGGGCTTCCTTGATGGTGCTCTCGCGCTTCGTGATGATGTTGTCAACCACGGGCCAACCGAACTTGGCCAGCACGATGAGAATGATGATGAAGGCAACGAGCATCGGAATGAACTCATTCATATCGGGAATGAGCACCGCGATGCCTTCTTTCTCCTCAGAGGCGAACGCGAGGGTGGGGAAAGCACATGCAAGGCTTGCTGCAGATGCAGCTGCGACACCGGCCTTTGCCAACTTCGTCTTCAGTTTTGCTTTCACTCATCCACCTTCTCTCTCAGCTTGTATTTCTAAAACGATACAGCCGATTTAGAAGATGAAGGTAAGAACGAAGCCGATAAGGGCGAGTGCCTCAGCCAGAGCGCCGAAGATAAGCGCGTTGGTGAAGAGCTTGCCGGCGAGCTCGGGCTGGCGAGCAGAGCCAACGCACAGGCCATAGCCGCAAAGACCAAGACCGATGCCTGGGCCGATGGTGCCGAGGCCGTAGCCGACAACCTTCAGGGCTGCGATAACGAGAGTAGCTTCCACTTTTCCTCCTTTTTTCGTTTCTGAGCCTTTTCTCAAAAACTGCTTTACTTATGTCTCTCGGCGTTTCTAACGGAAACGTCGTTGAAACCGAATCGGTGCGCCTTCAGGCGCGATGCGGGCGCGGCCCGCGCGGTTCTAGTGCTCGCTCTGAGCGAGGCCCACGTACACGGCCGTCAGCACGGAGAACACGTATGCTTGCAGGAAGGCAACGAGGCATTCGAGCGCGTACATGGCGATAAGGAACACAGCCCATGCAATCGCGGCGACGCCTGCGGGATTGGCGAACGAGATCAGATCGAGGATGAAGAACTGGGTCATGATCGCGAAGATGCCAAGGATCATGTGGCCGGCGAACATGTTGCCGTAAAGTCGAACGGCAAGGGTCAGCAGGCGGATGACCAGGGAGAAGAACTCGAAGAACCAGATGATGGGAACCATCGGCTTAGGAAGGCCCGACGGAGCGATGGACTTGATGTAGCCCCAGCCGCCCTTGGCCTTGATGCCGTAGAAGTTGAAGTACAGGAAAGAGAGCAATGCAAGTGCGAACGTGACGGACAGGGTGCCGGTCGGCGTCTTCGCGCCCGGGATAAGGCCGATCACGTTGGAGATGAGGATGAAGAAGAACATGGTCGCGATGAACGGGATGTGCTTCTTGTAGCCATGGCCGATAGCGCCCTCGCCCATGTTGCGGCGAACTGCATCGTAGCCCCACTCCACAAGGCCCGCGAACTTGCCCTCGGGGACAACCTTAATCTTGCGCACGCCCACGAGCACGCCCACGATCACTATCGCGCAGATGATGATCATCCAAAAGGTGTACTGGGTGATTCCGACGCCATTGCCGAAATCGAAGACGAGCGTCGAGTTGAACGACTCGCTGAGCTCCTCAATAGGAGCAGAGATATCGTTCAGGGGATTGCCCGTTAGTTCAAAAGCCATGTACCTCTCCTTTTTCCTTCTCTATCGACGCTTCGACAAAAACACGCCGAAGACAATAACCCCGACCACGAATGCGACAAGTTCCGCAACCGCATACGCGAGCGCGACGTCAGGCGCAACGAGCTTGCATACGACCATACCCGCGACGAGGATGACAAACGACGCGGCAATGGTCAAAAGGAAAGGGCCGAGGAGATTCAAAGACTTGGTCGGATCGACCGCGCGGATTTTCTTGATAGCCACATTGAACGGGATGACGCTCGCCAGTCCAACGAGCACCGCGACGATGATTGTTACTACCATGTCCTTCTTTCCTTGACCCTCTGCGCGCACTGCGCCCTTCTAAAAGCCTCCCGTATAATAGCCGAATGTGAAGGAGTCGCGAAGGCGCCGTAGGAAACACGTCCTTTTTTCGGGTGAGCGGTCATTTGCGTGCGCTTGGCCGAAAAGAGGGACCGCTCACTTTCGGGCGCCTTGCGAAGACCTCTCTTGTGACTCGTATTTTTCGAGGTCAGTCCTTTACTTGTTCGCCGGCTCGAACACTCGGAGCTTGATTCCCGCCTCTTTAAGCATCGACATGGCGAGCTCGTCGGGATAGGGATTTTGATAGATGATCTCCTCGATATCGGCGTTGATGATCATCTTCGCGCACACGACGCAGGGCTGGGTGTTGATGTAGATCGAGGCGCCCGCGATGTTGATTCCGTAGCGCGCGGCCTGGATGATCGCGTTCTGCTCGGCATGGAGCCCGCGGCAAATCTCGTGGCGCTGCCCCGAGGGAACGCCGAGCTGCTGGCGCAAGCATCCAGTCTCGGCGCAGTGTGCAAGTCCCGCCGGCACGCCGTTGTACCCCGTCGCGAGGATGCGGCGCTCCTTCACGATGACGGCCCCCACCCCGCGCCGCATGCACGTCGTGCGCGTGGCGACCTGGTTGGCAAGCGTCATGAAGTATTCGTCCCAGCTGGGTCTCTTATCTTGAGTCATTGGAATCCATCCCTCACATGGCGAGAGCGCGGCAGCGCTCAGTCGCTCGGCAGTCCTGCTCGCGCGAAAGCGCCACTGGCGCTTTCGGCTCGTGCGGAACTCGCTTTGTGAGCGCCGCCGCGTTCTCGACCACTTGAAACCGTACTGTCCCCGACCGACGCTTCGCGCGTTCGGGGACGCGCCCGCTCGGGCGCATAGACAGGGAAATAACAGTCCACAGGACTGTTATTTATTTCGTCCCGAAAATGCGGTCGCCGGCGTCGCCGAGGCCGGGAACGATGTAGGCCGCGGAATTGAGTCCCTCGTCGATGGCGCACGTGTAGATGTGCACGTTGTCATCGGCGGCGAGGACGGCGTCGATGCCCTCAGGCGCGGCGACGAGGACCATAAGCTTGATCTCGCCGGTGACGCCGCGCGAGCGCAGGTAGGTGACGGCCGAGATGATCGAGCCACCCGTCGCGAGCATCGGGTCGACCACGAGCACCGTGCGGTTGGCGATATCCTCGGGCATCTTGTCGTAATAGGGAACCGGCTCGTGGGTCTCCTCGTTGCGGTACATGCCCAGATGCCCCACGCGCGCCGCAGGGATCAAGTCGAGCACGCCGTCGACCATACCGAGGCCCGCGCGGAGGATGGGCACCACCGCGAGCTTCTTGCCCGACACCCGCTTGCAGCGCGCCGTGCAGATGGGGGTTTCGACGTCCACGTCGGCCAGCGGCAGATCGCGCGTTGCCTCGTAGCCCTCGAACAGGGCAAGCTCGCGCACGAGCTCGCGGAATTGCTTGCAAGAGGTCGTTTTATCGCGCAGGATGGAAAGCTTGTGCTGCACCATAGGGTGATCGACGAGGGTGACGCGGCTGTTGTCCATGGTTCCTTCTTTCGGCCGAAGTTCGCTTCCATAAAGAAAAGGGCCCGCGGTAAGCCGCGAGCCCTTCACCGTTTCATGCGATTCTACCAGCATTGGGTTGCCACGTGAGCCACAACCGATGTTTGCGCAGGACAAGAATTCAAGAAAGCACCATCTCCCCTGCCCGCGTTGAAGGGTCGAATCGCACATTCGCAATCATCCCCGCAACAGGGTCGAAAACTCATCGACCTGACGCACCGTAACGCCCACCTGGCAAAAATCTCTAGTACTCCAAGCCCGGATAGAGCGGATGAGCCTCGAGCATCGCGTCGACTTTCTTCCTGATGTCAGCGAGCTTTGCGTCATCGTCGGCGTTGAACACGGTGCCGGCAATGCACAGGCCGACCTCGTAGAAGTCGTCCTTCGTGAAGCCGCGCGTAGTGGCCGCAGCGGATCCGACGCGGATGCCGCTCGCCACGAAGGGGCTGCGCTGCTCGTTGGGGATGGTGTTCTTGTTAACCGTGAGGCCAACGCGCTCGAGCAGCTTCTCGGCGTCCTTGCCGGTGACGTCGGCGGGCGTGAGGTCCACGAGGCACAGGTGGTTGTCCGTGCCGCCCGACACCAGGCGCAGGCCGCCGTCGGTCATGCCCAGGCCGAGCGCCTTCGCGTTCTCGACCACATGGTCGATGTAGGTTTTGAACTCAGGCTTGAGCGCCTCGCCGAACGCGACCGCCTTGCCAGCGATGACGTGCATGAGCGGGCCGCCCTGCGAGCCGGGGAACACCGCGGAGTTGATCTTCTTGAAGAGCTCCTCGGAGTTCGTCAGGATGAAGCCGCCGCGCGGGCCGCGCAGCGTCTTGTGGCTGGTCGACGTCGTGATGTCGGCATACGGCACGGGGCTGGGGTGCGCGCCCGTGGCGACGAGGCCGGCGATGTGGGCCATGTCCACCATAAGGTAGGCGCCCACCTCATGCGCGATCTCGGCCATGCGCGGGAAGTCGATCGTGCGGGGATAGGCGGAAGCGCCGCCGACGATGACCTTCGGGCGAACCTCCTTCGCCTTTTCGAGAAGCGCGTCGTAGTCGATGACCTCGGTCTCGGGATCGACGCCGTAGGATTCCGCATGGTAAAGCTTGCCCGAAAAGTTCGCCGGGCTGCCGTGGGTGAGGTGACCGCCGTTGTCGAGGCCCATGCCCAAAATGGTGTCACCGGGTTTGATCAGCGCGAAGTACGCCGCCAGGTTCGCGTTCGCACCAGAATGGGGCTGAACGTTCGCGAACTGCGCGCCGTAGAGTTTGCAGGCGCGATTGCGCGCGAGATCCTCCACGATGTCGACCTTCTCACAGCCGCCGTAGTAGCGCTTGCCGGGATAACCTTCCGCGTACTTGTTGGTGAGCACGCTGCCCATGGCCTCCATGACAGCCGGGCTAGTGAAGTTCTCCGAAGCGATGAGTTCGACACTCGTGCGCTGACGTCCCAGCTCAGCGCGAAGAACGTCGGCGACCTCGGGATCGCTTTCACTTACATATTGCAACGTCATATAATTCGCCCCTTCCAGAGCCCGAAAAAAGTATGCGCCCACTCTAGCACAATGAGCAGGCGCAATTGTTACAACTTGGTTAGGGGAAGCTTGCGTTGGTCAAGGGAAATTTGACTCGGCTGGGAAGCGCGACCGCTACGCCGAGGGCGTCTCGAGCGCCATAATCTTCTCGACGCGGCCCGCGTGGCGGCCGCCGCCGAAATCGGTGGACAGGAACACGTCGAGGATGCGCTTATTTTCCTCCACGTCGACGAAGCGACCCGACAGCGTCACGATGTTGGCGTCGTTGTGCTCGCGGCACAGCTCGGCGAACTGGGTGTTGATGGCGTTCACCGCGCGGATACCGTTGATCTTGTTAGCGGCGACGGCCATGCCAATTCCCGTGCCGCACACGAGAACGCCGTACGTCGCCACGCCGCCTGCCACCTCATGGGCGACCTTGGCGGCGAAGTCGGGGTAATCAACGCGGTCGTCGGAGTCGGGGCCCAGGTCGTGCACCTCGTAGCCCTTCCCTTCAAGATAGGCAGCCAATAGTTGCTTCTGCCCGAAACCCGCGTGATCGCTTGCGATGCTGATAATCATGTTCCTACTCTCCCTTATGTCGTGAACTTGTCCTATTTCGTCTTCGTATGCCCCACCGCGCTGCGCCATCCTTCCAAAAGCTCGGCGTGGCGCGTGTGGTCCATCTGCGGCTCGTAGATGTCGTCGGTCGTGCGCAACCCGCGCAGCTGGTCGGTGCTCTCCCAAAAGCCCGTCGACAAACCGGCCAGATACGCAGCGCCGACGGCAGTGGTTTCCACGTTCTGCGGACGATGAAGCGACGTGCGAAGCATATCGCATTGGAACTGCATGAGGAAGTCGTTTTTCGACGCGCCGCCGTCGACGTTGAGCTCGGAGAGCTTCACGCCCGAGTCGGCTTCCATCGCTACCACCAGGTCATGCACCTGGTAAGCGAGCGATTCGAGCGCCGCGCGGACGAAATGGGCGCGGGTCGAGCCGCGCGTGAGGCCGACGACCGTACCGCGCGCCTCGGCATCCCAGTACGGGGCGCCAAGGCCAGTGAAGGCGGGCACGATGTAGACGCCCTCCGTGCTATCGACGCTGCGGGCGATCTCGCAGGTGTCGGCCACGTCGTCGATAAGGCCCATCTCGTCGCGCAGCCACTGCAGAAGAGCCCCCGCCATAAACACGCTTCCCTCGAGCGCATATTCAGGTCCCTTTGCACTGGGCGCACTCGCGGCAACGGTAGTGACCAGCCCGTTTTTCGACTCGCACGCCTCGCGCCCCGTGTTCATAAGGAGAAAGCAACCCGTGCCGTAGGTGTTTTTCGCCTGCCCGGGCGAAAAACAGCACTGCCCGAACAGCGCCGCCTGCTGGTCACCCGCAATACCGCGGATGGGCACGCCGGGG
>JAUNWQ010000131.1 GCA_030540225.1 Coriobacteriia bacterium
ACTATAATGAACTCATGAAGGGAGATGGCTTTGCGTGGGGCTATGGCAAGATTAGAGATCCTGCGTGCAACATGCACGAAATCGGAACAGAAGAAAATGCTATTGAGATAATTGGATAGTTTGCTAGGGGGCATTGTATGCGTTGTTCTCGATTCGCTATTCCTATGAGGGTTGCCCTGGTTTTGGCTTGCTTGTTGGTGGTTTTCGCGTCGGCTGCTTGCTCCTCGAGCGACGGCGACAATGCATCTCCCCATGTGGATAACGGAAAGCTGCGCATTTATTACGAGGAGCCTTACGCGGTTGTTTCCGAGGACAGCTTCTACCATGAAAGAGGCTTCGCCACATTTCTCGATGCGTACAACGCGCTCTTCTCTTTAAGTGAAGTGACGTATCTTGAGCCTACGCTCTTGGTGTCGGGTGAGGAGGAAGATCATAACTTTCGGTCGCTCTCGATGTTTTCCGAGGTCGATGATGGCGATGTCTCCAGGCAAGATGTGAAAAGCGTCATCGATAACTTCACGCTTCCGCGCCCTGAAATGACCGATCCGGGATTTCGCCTCGTTGACGATATCGACAAAGGAAACGGTGAGTCTATTCTCATTTATGCCGTATACGAGAAGGCAGACAAGAACAAGGCCGCAGAGATGCGCGTTGCAAGTTATTTTTGGAGCGATCGGCTCATTGGCGTGGGGCTAACGTATCTCGGACCGGTTGAGGGAGAGGACCGCGCGCAGGAAGTCGCTCTTGCCGAGAACATGCTGAGAAACGTGGAAATCATCCATTAACGTGGTGCCGGGCGGGAGGTGTCGTTTGGCTGGGTCGGGCGAGGAGGTGCGGTTTGGCGTGCCCCGGCGCTTTCTCGCCCGCTTAATCAAGTGGTTGCGCTATTCCTTCGCGCCCCATTCTTCGTAATATGCGTCGATAGCAGCTTTGATGTCGTCGTTGATGAGGACCTCACCCTGCACTTCGCGGTTGTAGAGGTACTCGGTCACTTCGGCCATGTTCACGATGCTCGCCGTGGGGAAGCCATACTTCTCCGACACCTCGTCGCAGGCGCATTTCGCGCCGCCTTTTCCAACCTCCATGCGATTGAGCGAGACCATAAGGCCTTTGACCTCGATATTTGCGGCACCGGTGATGAGGGGGTAGGTCTCGTCGATCGACTTGCCCGACGTGGTGACGTCTTCCACCATGACAACGCGGTCGCCGTCTTCGAGCACGTGCCCGAGCAGGTTGCCGCCCTCGCCGTGGTCTTTCGCTTCCTTACGATTCGAGCAGTACTTCACCTCTTTGCCGTAAAGCTCGTGAAGCCCCATCGCCGTCACGACCGACAGGGGGATGCCCTTGTACGCGGGGCCGAACACGACGTCGAAGTCGAGCCCGAAGTTATCGTGGATCGCGCGCGCGTAGGAGAGCCCCAGACGATGCAGCTGGTCGCCCGTCACATAGGCGCCTGCGTTCATGAAAAACGGGGACTTGCGGCCGCTTTTCAACGTGAACTCGCCGAACTTGAGCACATGGCTTTCGACCATGAACTCGATGAACTCCTGCTTGTACTGCTCCATGGGACGTCCTTTCCCTGTCGTGCGCGTGGCCGCGCGATTCGTTTTCGCGGTATGATTCCACTATACAAGAACTCGACGCCTGCGGCAGGTACTGCTCGCCTGCGGGCAGATTTCCCGAAAGGCGCTCACGTGATTTACCTCGACAATGCGGCGACGACGCTTAAGAAACCCGATGGTGTGGCTCGCGCGGTGGCGGACGCGATCGGCTCGTTCGGCGGTCCGGGGCGCGGGTCGCACGCGGCGGCGTTCGCGGCGAGCATGGCTGTGTTCGAGGCGCGCTCTGCTGTGGCGGGGCTGCTCGGTGCGCCGGACGCTTCCCGCGTATCGTTTACCATGAACGCCACGATGGCGCTCAACATCGCTCTTACTGGCCTTTTGCCTGATGAGGGACGCGCTGTCACCACGGCTGCGTCGCACAACTCGGTGCTGCGGCCGCTCTTCCGCGCCCGCGATCTGCGCGGGGTACAGGTGGAGGTTGCCCGCATTCTCCCTGATGGGTCGCTTGATTGGGAATCCTACGAGCGCGCGCTTGAAGGAGGCGCGAACCTGGTCGCCGCCACGCACGCGTCGAACGTGACGGGCGATGTGTACGACGTTGCGCACATGGCTTCGATGGCTCACGACGCGGGTGCGCTGTTCGTTCTGGATGCGGCGCAGACGGCGGGCGCGATGCCGGTCGATATGGCGGCGCTCGGGGTGGACGTGCTTTGCTTCACCGGGCACAAAAGCCTCTTCGGCCCGCAGGGGACAGGCGGGCTCATCGTGCGCGAGGGGCTTGAGATCGCCCCGCTTCTCGAGGGCGGGTCGGGAGTACACAGCTTCGACGAGCGCCAGCCGTCCTTCATGCCCGAGGCGCTTGAGGCGGGAACGGAGAACGCGCACGGCTTGGCGGGGCTTGCCGTAGGTGTGGAATACGTGGCGCAGAAAACACCGGATGCAATCGCTGCCCAGGTGGCGGGGCTTGTCGAGCGCTTTGAGCGCGGGCTGGGGAGCATTCCTGGGATCGTGGTGTACGGCGGGCACGCGAGCTTTGGGCGCTCGGGAATCGTCGCCTTCAACATCGGCGACGCCGACTCGGGCGAGGTCTCCGCGCGGCTCGACGCGGATTTCGGCATCTGCACGCGCCCCGGTGCCCACTGCGCGCCGCTTATGCACAAGGCGCTCGGCACGGCTGAGCAGGGCGTCGTGCGCGCGAGTTTCTCCAGCTTCAACACGCAGGCTGAGGTTGACGCCGCGCTTGAGGCCGTGGCGAGTATTGCGCGTCAAGCGAGCTAGCGAGCGCCGTGCGGCGCGGCGCGGCGGGGCGTCGTGCGGTCGTGCAGTAGAGCCGTGCGGTGGGGGCCGTGCGGTTGAGCGCTGCGTCAATGTGGACGTGCGGTCGCGCGGCGTGGCTGTGTGACGTGGCGGGGCTGCGCGGCGTGATGGTGCGGCGGTGGGCACGCGGCGGGGTTGTGTACAAAAACGACGATAATTTTCAACTATAGTATGGCCACTAATTAAAATATTCCCCAATGTCTAGCAAAGCGGGGAATATCTCTGCGCATTCCGTTAATCGAGGCGACGAAATGAGGGAATGCGACGCGAGGCTATTTCTTGTTTTGCAAATTATCGTCATTCTTGGACAGCTAGAGTCCTAATTAATTGAACGACAGAGCGCTGACTTGCAGCTTTGAGTTATAAAGGTTCCTTATAAATATGCCTTCTTGCGTTTCTCACCCGAGAAGGCGAGCATTAGTTGTGCATATTGCGTGCGCGGCGTTCTCGTGAGTCCGATTTCGTACTACAGTACAATAGTAGTACGAAATCGGACTAAAGGTCAAGGATGAGCAAAGGGAATTCGACGCTCGACATAAACGCGATGGGCAACTCAAACGCGGCAAGCTCGGCGGACACGACCACGCCAGGCGAAGCGAGGCTGGCAAGTGCAAGCCCGCTGAGCGACT
>JAUNWQ010000029.1 GCA_030540225.1 Coriobacteriia bacterium
AAGCTGAAAGCGGCAGGCAGCGCGAACACATCCTAGGCCGAATGCCGCTGTTCCGACCCGTCCCCGAAAACCCAAAGCCTACGGCAGACGACAGCAAGGGAGCTTTTGACACTTCGCCAAGAGTTTCCTAAGCACATCGGAGCAATCGATCTGAGCACCACGGCGGACAATCACCGTCCCCCGAACACCCGCTTCCCTACCCTGCTCGATGGGTCAAAACCGGTAACTTCTCGCAAAGGATCGCGCGACCCAACGCTAGAATCTAACCGTTCGAACCAAGAGGAGGAGCGGCACGTGGCCCAAGATTTCTACAACCTGCTTTATAACGGATACACCGGCGAGTATCAGCTGATGAGCTCGCTGTACCGCAACGGCCTGGACGCGCTTCGCCCGCCCGCGGACATGGGCATCGACGTGGTGTCGCTGAACCTCAAGCAGCAACTTGAGAAGCCGGGCACACCGCCCGAAACGTTCTTTTTCCAGGTCAAGACGGCGGTGACCACCGTCAGCGAGAACCCGAACCGCCCCGGCGCGTTCGCCGTGGTCGAGTTCAAGCTCAAGGACAGCGAGGTGGACCTTCTCGCCCGCTCGCGCGACCGCGCGCTGTTCTGCTACGTGTACAACAGCGAGGCCGGAGCGCTCACCGACGCGTTCGAGGCGCCGTTCATCTGTTTCTGGCTCGACGGCACGCTCATCAAGAAACTCAACGAGGAAGGCGCGTTCTTCCGCAAAAAGGGCGAACCGAAGCTGACGCTGGCCTGCCAGCTGCGCAAACCCACGCACGAATACGGCCACTGGTACGCCCTGATAGTGAATGAGAAGGGTGAAAAAGTCGAGAACGGCTTCCTGGGAATCGTCGGCGGAGAAGGTTCCCCAGCCGACGACTGGGCAGAACACTACAGCGTAGCCGGCTACCTAGAATACGCCCGCTGGGGACTGTAGGCCGAAAGGGCGAAGCCGAGCAACAACGGCCAACGTGAACAGGGGACGGAGGTGTTTTCTGGGAGAGACTTGCGTTTCGCAATTTTTTATCCTGACCGCCCCGCCGTCCCCTGTTCACGTCCCCCGTTCGCAAGCCCGCCCTCAACTCTTGGGCGGTTTTGCAGGCGAACTCAGCCTAAAAGGCTTCAGGACACCAACGTTTTCCCAGGTCAACGAAATCAGAGCCGCACAACACCCGCCAGAAACCACCCAGAAGTTCAGCACCCAAGGCAAAATCGATGCCTTTTTCCTGCAAAACCGCCCAGAAGTCGCGGGGCTCATACGTTAGCTTAATAACGGCCCGCTCTTCGCTTCAAAAACAGGCCACCCCCAGCGATATGCTCCAGGCAAGCAGGAAGGCCTTCAAACAGAAGAGGCTACCTGCCCTACATGGCAGTTAGCTTCTCTTGGTAAGAGAGCACGCAAATTGCAAAATCTTCCCTTTTGGGATTAGGCTATCGGACACCGGATTAATCATCCCAAAAGGGAAGATTTCTTCGTTGTCATCTCAAATCGTCAAGCCTTGAAAGCCTTGCGAGCTCGATAGCGGAATCTACCGCCTCATCGAAATCTAGGTCTGCCGCATAGGGCGATGCAGAGACATACGAAGACCAGATGCCCCGCATCATATCGGAGCTTCTAACCTCACTGAGCACGACCTCATAGTCACCCATCCTGCCGAGCGAACCGCGCCTGGAAGCGGTGGCGACGACGGCCTCGTGCAGGGAATTCTTGTCTATTTCGCCCAACTTCAAACGGAGCAAAGTGCAGATGTCGTAGTAGTCGCGCCCGCGTGTGTTGGCGATTCCCCGGGAAAGAACCGTCTCGGGCTTTTCGGCCAACACGGTTTCGAGCGGGTACGAGAGCACCCACACTTGAAAGAACTATAGGAACACCCCCACGCGGGCGAGAGGGCGCGCAGGCGCGGCAAGTGCCTAGCGCGCGAACTCCCGTAAGAGCGCGTCTTCCACTTCCCGAAGCGAAAGGACCCCGCCTCCCTCGGCGGGACGGGCGACCACGATGCAGCGCGCTCCCACGTCGCGCGCGGCGGCGAGCTTCTCGGCCGTGCCGCCTACGGTTCCCGAGTCCTTGGTCACAAGCCACTGGGCGCCCACCTGCCGAAGCATCGCCTCGTTGAGCTCGCGAGTGAAGGGCCCCTGCATGCCGATGACGTGCGACGGCGAAAACCCCGCGTCGATGCACTTCGTTATAGCGCCGGGCAGCGGGAGCACGCGCACGAAGAAGCGCTCTGCGAAATCGGCGACGCGCGTGTAGGGAGCAAGCTCCTTGCTCCCCGTCGTGAGAAGCGCGCGACCCGGGTTCTCGGAGAGAAAGCGCGCCGCGCAGGCGATCGACGCGACCGACACGACACCTTTGGGCAGCGCCTCGGCCGGGCGCGCAAGGCGCAGGCATCGTGCACCCACGGCGAGCGAAGCGGCCCGGATGTTGCCGCTTGCGAGTGTAGCGAAGGGGTGCGTGGCGTCGACGACGATGCGCGCGCCGGAAAGCTCGCGCTCCATGTCGGCCTCGTCGAGCCTGCCCGCATGCACCTCGATGCCCGGAAGCTCGCCCAAAAGCTCGCCTCCGTACTCAGTTGCCGCGTAGGCACGGGCGGGGATGCCCGCCCCGCTCGCCCATTCGCACAGAAGGCGGCCCTCGGTGGTGCCGGCGAAGATGCGCAGCGCCGGCGCGGATGCGGGCGCCGTCACTTCGGGCCGCCTGGGCGCGTGATCTGGTAGAGCAGCGCGTTCATAATGGCGGCCGCCACGGTCGAGCCGCCCTTGCGACCCCTCGCGACGATGGCCGGCACGCGTCGCGCGAGTAGCTCCTCTTTCGCCTCGACCACGTTCACAAACCCGACCGGCACCCCAACGACGAGCGCGGGCGCGATCTTCCCCGCGTCCATGAGCTCGGCGAGGCGCAGAAGTGCTGTGGGAGCGTTGCCGACGGCCACGATGAGCGGACCCTCGATACCGCAAGCTTTGTCCATGCTCGCAACGGCGCGAGTCGTGCCCGCGGCGCGCGCAGCCGCGGCGACATCAGGGTCGGCCATGTAGCACACGGCCTTGCAGCCGAGCTTCGCGAGCGCGGGCTTGCTTATGCCTGCGAGCGCCATGTTCGTGTCGGTGAGCACCGTGGCCCCTGCGCGCAGTGCGTCGAGCGCACAGTGCGCGGCGTCATGGGTGAACACGAGGGAATCGGCGTACGAGAAGTCGGCAGTGGTGTGGATGACGCGCTTCACGACGGGCTCTTCGAGCGGCGGGAACGTGCGGCCGCCGAGCTCTTCGGTGATGATCTCGAAGCTGCGCCGCTCGATGTCGCCGGGCGCCATCTCCTTGGAATCCATCTAGTACTCCACTCCTTCCCTTGCACATATCCCCTGTTCGTAGGGGTGTTTCTCGCACCGCATCTCGGTTATGTAGTCGGCCTTCTCCACGATCTTGCGGGAAGGCGCGCGCCCGGTGAGCGCTACTTCGACGCCGCGCGCGGAGATATCGAGCGCGCGGTCCACGAGCGCCTCGTCGACAAGCCCCTTCGAAAGCGCGTCGAGCGCCTCGTCGAGCACGAGCAGCCCCTCCTGCGCGCCCTCGAGCTCGGCGAGAGCGGAAGCGAGGTTCCCATCGTGCAGCTCGCACGTCGCGGCAAGTTCTTCCGACGTCATCGACCAGGTAAACTTATCCGACGCCTTCCCCGCGAACACGGGCACGCTGAAATGCTCGGCGAGCATGCGCGCCTCCCCGCTTTCGCCGTCTTTCAGGAACTGCACGACGACGACGCGGCGGCCTGCGGCGAGCATGCGGAGGGCGAGGCCCATCGCCGCCGTGGTCTTGCCTTTGCCGTCGCCATGATACACGTGGATCATACGCCCTCCTCGATGATGCGGTAGACATACTCCATGTCGAGCGCCCCGCGCACGGCGTCGGCCAGGCGGTCGAACTCGCGCGCACGGTGATCGGCCGCGGACGCCGCGCCCGCAGCACCCACGACGCTCTCAGGCAGGCCGCGCAAGCGCGCGAGCGAGCGCGCGAGGGCGAGCGCCACCCCCGGTTCGTCGAACAGGCCGTGGAGATAGGTTCCGAACACGTTTCCGCAGGCCGCGCCCTCTGGTTTGCCGCCAATCGTGCCCGCAGGGGCGCAGGAGACGGTCGTTTCGCCGTCGTGAATCTCGTACCCGCGCGCCGTCATGCCGTTCCACACCGAGAACGCGCCTTGGGCGCCCGTGATGCGCAGCTCCGACTGGGCGAGGCGCTTTTCCTCCTTGAACACCGTACTTGCGGGGATGAGCCCGAGCCCGCGCGCGGTGCCAGCGCCTTCCCTGCCGTGCGGGTCGGAAAGCTCGTCTCCCAAAAGCTGGTAGCCTCCGCATATGCCGAGCACCGGCGTGCCCGCGCCCGAAAGCGCGCGCACACAGGCTCCGATGCCGCTAGCCGCAAGCCAGCGCGCGTCGTCGAGCGTGGTCTTCGAGCCGGGGAGCACCACCAGGTCGGGTCGGCCCAGATCGGTCGTCGAGGAAACGTAGCGCACGCCCACGCCGGGCACGCGCGAAAGCGGGTCAAAGTCGGTGAAGTTCGACAGATGCGGAAGGCGCACGACGGCGACGTCGATGACGCCGCGCGCCTCGCGGGCAGATAGACGCGGCGCGAGCGAGTCCTCGTCGTCCAGGTCGAGCGTAAGATACGGCACGACCCCCACGACGGGAACCCCGCACATCTTCTCGAGCGGGGCCAAACCCGGGCGCAGGATTTCCACGTCGCCGCGGAACTTGTTCACCACAAGCCCCCGCAAAAGCGCGCGGTCCTCGGGCGCAAGGAGCGCGACCGTGCCGTAGAGCTGGGCAAACACCCCGCCTGGGTCGATGTCGCCCGCGAGCAGCACGGGGGAGGACACGGCGCGCGCGAGCCCCATGTTGACGATGTCGTTTTCGGCGAGGTTGATTTCGGCGGGGCTGCCGGCGCCCTCGATGACGATGACGTCGTTTTCCTCCGCGAGCGAATCGAACGCCTCCAAAATCTGCGGCATGAGCGCCTTCTTGCGCGCGAAGTAGTCCCTCGCAGCGAAGGCTCCCTGCGCCTTGCCGGCCACGATGAGCTGGCTTCGGTGGTCGCTTTCGGGCTTGAGCAGGATGGGGTTCATGCGCACGTCGGGTGCTACGCCGCACGCCTCGGCCTGCATGATCTGGGCGCGCCCCATCTCGAGCCCGTCGGCCGTGACACCGCTGTTGAGCGCCATGTTCTGGCTCTTGAAGGGAGCCACGCGCAGGCCGTCCTGCGAAAGCACGCGGCACAGCCCCGCCGCAAGCAGGCTCTTCCCCGCGTTCGACATGGTGCCCTGGATCATGATGGGCTTCGCCCTACCCACGGGTATCGACCTCCTTCGCCGAGCCTCGGCCATCCGCGCCCGCCATAGCGCCGCTGCAAGAAGCGCCGCCCCGTTCGTCGGGTTCGCCTTCGCCCGATGTGCCTTCCGCCCGAAGCGCGCGGCTGAACGCCATCGCAAGCCGGGCGTTCTCCTTGCGCGTGCGCACCGCGACGCGGCACCAGAAACGGGACAGCACCGAAAACGAGTCGCACGTGCGGACCAAAACCCCCTGATTATACAGGCGCTCGGGGATGTCTTTCACCGGCGTGCGGACTAAAAGGAAGTTCGCATCCGACGGCACGACGGAAAGCCCGAGCGAGGAGAGCTCGTGGGAAAGCCACGCTCGCTCGCCCGCCAATACATCGCGCGTGCGCGAGACGTATTCGACGTCTTCCAGGGCGGCGATGCCCGCGGCCTCGGCGACCGAGGAGACGGGCCACGCCTGCCCCGCCCGGCGAATCCCCTCGATGAGTTGGGCGTTTCCGCTAATCAGATATCCCAACCGCAACCCCGCCATTCCGTAGAGCTTGGTAAACGCGGAGAGCACGGCCACATGGCGTGAACACGCGGCGCGCGCGGCCACGCTCTTTTCGCGGGCGTCGGGCGCAAATCCGAGGAAGCACTCGTCCACGACGAGCAGCGCGCCCGCCTGCTCGCAGCGGCAAGCCGCGGCATCGATCACGTGGGGGTCGACGAGGCGCCCCGTCGGGTTGTTCGGATTGCAGAGATACGCCACGTCTCCCGGCCCCTCGATTGCGCGGGCGAAGGAGGCGGGCACGTCGAAGTCGTCCGCTTCGGAGAGCGGGAACTCCTGCACGCATGCGCCGTAGTACGATGCCGCCTCCGCATATTCAGAGAACGTCGGCGCGCACACGACGATGCGTTTCGGGCGCACCGCCGCGGCGAGCCGCCAGATGATGTCGGACGCGCCCGCGCCGCAGACGATAGTATCTTCGGGAACGCCCTGGGCGCGCGCTAGGGCGCGAATGAGGGCGAGGCTTTCCCTATCGGGGTAGGCGTCGATTCGAGAAAGCACCTTGCGAGCTGCGGCGACGGCGCGCGGCGAGGGGCCTGCCGGATTCACGTTCACCGAGAAGTCAATGAGGTCGGAGGCGCCCCCTTCGCAAGCGATGCCGAGCGATTGCGCGCTGCCCCCATGCGCACGGGCGCGCAGGATTCCCCCGGCAGCCCGGGGCGCGGCGTGGTCTTCCCTCATGCCATCGCCCCCACGGCGAGCACGACCACCGCGCGCGCGGCGCCGAAGACGACGAGCGCGCATACGGACGCGGCGAGCATGAGCCTTGTCGCCCGGGCGATGTCGCCCCACTCGATTTCGCGGGACGCGTCGCCTATCGTCGGCTTCTCAACGAGCTTGCCGAAATACACCGCGGGTCCTGCCAGGCGCAGCCCGAGCGCGCCCGCGCACGCTGACTCGGTCTGCGCCGCGTTCGGGCTCGCATGGCGACGCCTGTCGCGGCGCCAGATGCGCGCCGCCCCGCGCGCGTCGAGCCCGACGATCGGACACACGGCGATCATGAGCAGGGCCGATAAGCGCGAGGGAATCCAGTTCACCGCATCGTCGAGGCGCGCCGAGGCGCAGCCGAAGTCGATGTAGCGCTCGTTTTTGTAGCCCACCATGCTGTCGAGCGTGTTCACCGCCTTGTACGCCATGCCCAAGGGCGCACCCCCGATCATAAGGTAGAAAAGCGGCGCGATGACGCCGTCGCTCGCGTTCTCCGCCACCGTTTCCACGGCGGCGCGCGCGACGCCCTGCTCATCGAGAACAGACGTGTCGCGTCCCACGATGCGTCCGACGGCTTCGCGCGCCGCGACAAGGCCGCCCTTCGAGAACGCGCGGGCCACGGCCAGGCTCTGGCGGCGCAGCTCGCATGCCGCGAGAATCTGATAGCTCGCCCATGCCTCGGCCACGAAGCGCAAGCCGGAGTGAACCATGCCGCAAAGATGCAGGATTCCCCAGGTCAAAAGCCCACACGCAAGCGGAAGCGCCACGGCGAGCACAAGCCCTGCGGCGCGCGCGCCCGCGGACGTTTGCGGGAATGCGCCCCGCAGGCGGCCTTCGGCCCACGTGATCGCGCGCCCCATGGCGACGACGGGATGGGGAAGCCAGCGCGGGTCGCCGAAGGCAAGGTCGGCCGCGAACCCGGCGACGACGGCAAGAATCGTCATCACTTGGCATCGCCCCCCGAAGCGGGGCGAACGTCGCGAAGGCAGCGCCCATCCCAGGTGGCGGCCCATGCGCCGCCCGGCTCGGTATGCACGTCGAAGTATCCCATTTTCGGGACAGCTAGCTCGGAGAGCAGCGCTTTCACAGTACCCGCGTGAACGACGAAGACGGCGCGCCCACTCCCCTGGGCGCGCTCCGATTCGCACGCATCCCGAAACGCCGCGACGACGCGGCGGGTGAAATCGCTCTTGCCCTCGCCATGCGGGCAGCGCGTCTCGCACCAGGAGTCTACCCAGGCGCGGTAGCGCGTATCCTTTTTAAGCTCGGCGGCGCTTCGCCCCTCGAAGTCGCCGAAATCCATCTCGCGCAGGCCGGGGCACGCCATAAGCTCCGCGTTCGGGAAAAGGATGCGCGCCGTCTGGTCGGTGCGGGCCATGCCGCTCGTGATAACACGGAACACGTCACGATCGCACGCGAGGTCGCGCAAAGCGCGCTCGCCCGCGCTCGACAGGGGCTCGTCGGTGCCCGCCCCGCTGTAGCGATGGTCTTCCGTGCCCGCCGTGGCACCATGGCGCACGAAGACGACTTCCAAAGGCGCGCCCGCGCCCTGCGTCCCTCGAGGCGCATCGGCAAGGTTTCCTTTGATGACCTGGGGAATCCCGCACGTCATGCGCACGACGACGTCGGCGCGCGCAGCGAGCGCGCATCCCAGGCGCCCCGCGCGCTCGCGCCATTGGGCGTCTTCCGCACGCATGGGGACGACCCCCGAGCCGACCAAGGGCAGAATCACTGCGTCGAAGCCGATCAGCCGCTCGAGCGCCCGGTCAGCGTCGAGCGCGCGTACGAGTTCCTCAGCACGGTACGCGACGCGGCCGGCAAAAGCCGCGGGCACGCCGCCCTCCGCAAGCTGCGCCGCGTCGACGAAATCGTCCGCCGCGAACCCGAGCTTTTCGCGCACGAAGGTCCTCTTCCCCGAATGCGCGCCACCTACCACGAGCATCATAGGAGCATGCCCCCCGCCACCAGCACGGCGAGCATCGCGAGCTCGGCCCATTGCAGAAACCATCCGGCCAAATCCCCCGTCACCCCGCCGAAGCGGGACAGGGCAACATGGCGGTACCACGCGAGCGCCAAAAGCCCCGCCACCGCCATAAGGGCGCCGACGGCCTGAACGCACGCGACCATCCCTGCAGCCGAAGCCGCAGCGAAAGCGCAAAGCGGCACGACGATCGCCGCGCGCTTCTTCGCAGGCGAGAGCCCCGCGGCCATGCCGTCCGCCCGCGCGGCAGGCCAGCATTCAACGGCGAGCCCCGAAAGCGCGCGGGAGAACACGAGCGAGCACAGAAGCGCGAGGAACGCCCCCGCCGTAAGCGGCAGCGCGGTGAACAGGGAAAACTGCAGAATAAGGTACACGACAACACCGATGACCCCGAAGGCGCCCGCCCGCGGGTCGTGCATGATCTCGAGCTTTCGCTCGCGCGGGGCCCAACTTGCAAGCGCGTCGGAGGTGTCGCAGAGCCCGTCTAGGTGGATGCCTCCCGTCACCGCCACAGGCAGCGCCACGAGCACGGCCGCGACGATGGTCGCGGGCACGCCGAGCAGGTTCGCCACGTGCCCCCACGCCATCATGAGGAAGCCTTCCGCAAGGCCCACCAGGGGAAACGCGGCAAGCGCATGGGTTGACCCGAAATCGGTCCAGGCCGATTTCGGGACGGGGATGCGCGAGAACGTGCCGAACGCCGCGCCGATCGCCTCCGCTATCTTCACCTTGTAGGTCCTTCGCCTTTCATCCACACGGGAATCCCGCATACCACTTCGACTGCGCGGTCGGCCAGCGCCGCCACGCCCGCGTTCACGCGCGCGAGCGCGCGCCTCCATGCCTCGGTCCCCTCATCGTAGCGCATCCCATCGGCGAACACGTCGACGGTGACCACCACCGTATCCGCAGCGGCCTGAGCGAGCCGTTCGATGCCTCCGAGCACCTCGCGCGCCGCAGCGTCGGGGTCACGTGGGGACAAGCCGCCTTCCGCGAAGAGCTCGTTCGCAACCAGGTTGCCCACGTCCTCCAAAAGAAGCGTGCAGCCGCGCGGAAGCCCGGGCACTGCGGCGCCCACGTCACACGTGCGCTCGAGGGTGGAAAACCCCTTGCCCTCGCGCAGCGCCCGATGGCGCGCGATGCGGCGGGCGCCCTCTTCCCCGAAGGGCTCCATCGTTGCCAGGTACACGCGGGGGCCGCCGTGCCCGAGGCACAGGGACTCGGCGTAGGCGCTCTTGCCGCTCGCGGCGGCGCCGATGACGAGCGTCACCGTCATTTCCCGGCCTCGAAATGCTCGTAAGCAGCCATGCCAGTCGCCGTGAACGTCTTCCCATCCCGGTACACGCGCAGCGCCGAATCCAGAAGGAGCAGATACGCCATGGCGCCCGCGCCCTCGCCCAAGTGCATGCCTGCGTCGAGGGGTGCCTTTATGCCGAGCTCGCGAAGGAGCTCCTGGCTTGCGGGTTCGCTTGATGCGTGGGTGCCCACGAGGTAGCCCAAGGCGTTGGGGCACAGGCGCGCCGCGCACAGGGCCGCCGTGCAGGATATGACCCCGTCGAGGAGCGCCGGCGCCTTCGAGGCCGCGGCCCCCAGGTAGAAGCCGCACATCGCCGCGATGTCGAAGCCGCCCACCTTCGAGAGCACGTCGATCGGGTTGGCGGGATCGGGCGAGTTCGCGTCGATAGCGCGCTCGACCACGTCGCGCTTGCGCGCGAGCGAGGCGTCCGAGAGCCCCGCGCCGCGCCCGACGAGGCTCCGCGCGTCCGCCCGGAGGAGCACTGCGGCCACCGCCGCCGAGGTGGTCGTGTTGCCGATGCCCATCTCGCCCGCGGCGAGAAGGCGCACGCCGGCGCGGGCAAGCCCGCACGCGACGGCGATTCCGACCTCGATCGCGCGCACGGCCCCATCGCGAGACATAGCGGGGCCGTGCGCGATGTTGCCGCTCCCCCGCCGCACGTTCGCGCGCACCATGCGCGCGTCTTCTATGCCCCGGGCCATACCCACGTCGACGGGCACGACCTCGGCACCCGCGAACGCCGCCATGCGGCAGGCGCTCGTGGCCCCCTCGCACATGTTGCGCGCGACGGCTCGCGTCACGTCTTGCCCGCTTTGCGACACGCCTTCGGCAACGACCCCGTTGTCGGAGAAGAATACCGCGAGCGCACGGGGAAACTCGGCCACCTCAGCGCTCCCCTGAGCTGCGGCGACACACGCGACGGCGTCTTCAAAGTCGCCCAATCCCCCCAAGGGGTGCGCGATGGAGTCCCACGCGGCGTACGCGGCGGCGCGGGCGCACTCGTCTGCGGGCGCGATCCGGGAGAGCGCGGCTTCGAGCACGGCGCCCGGCGCCGACGAGAACGCGCGCTCGACTTCCTCGCGGATGCAGGCAAGCGCGGTTTCGGTTGCTTCAGCCATGCCGTCTCCTCTCTGCGAACGACGCTGCGGCAGACGCGAACGCGCGCGCAACGTCGGGGTTCGCAGGATAGTACACATGCGGGAAGCCCGCCACCAGGGACGGGGTGGTCGTCATGCACGGCCAGCCCTTGTCGCGCCGGGGCTTCTGCGCCCAGAAGTCGCCGCCCGGGCAGGTGGACTGCCAGTAGTGGAACTCGTGCGCGCGGATGCGTGTGCCGCGCGGCCCGTAGAGCCCGTCGCGTTGGGAAGTGAGCTCCACGTACCCGAAATGGGACAGCCTTCCCCCGTTCTCGCTTGCGCCCTCAAGGGCGCCCGCAACAGGCCAGCGCCGCCCCTCGCTATCGGCGATTTCGCGCTGCAGGTACAGAAACCCACCACATTCGGCGACCGTCGGCATGCCGGATTCCACCGCGCGCCGCACCGCCTCGCGCATCGGCGCGTTCTCGGAGAGCTGCCGCGCATAGAGCTCCGGGTAGCCGCCCCCCAGATAGAGGGCGCTTGTCCCCCGGGGCAACTCGCTATCACACAGGGGGCTGAAAAAGGCCAGCTCGCAACCCAGGTCCTCGAGCGCGCGCAGGTTCTCCTCGTAGTAGAACGAGAACGCCTCGTCACGCGCGACGGCGACGATGGGCCGCGCTCCCGCGATTGGTTCCAACCGATAAGGTTCCTCGCGGATATCGGGTGCCGTCGCCGCTATTTCGAGCAAGCGGTCGACGTCGACGCTCTTTTCCACCAGCTCGGCCATCTTGTCGATGCGCGCGGAGAGCTGCTCGACCTCGTCGGCGGTCACAAGCCCCAGATGCCGGCTTTCGAGCGAGAACGCCTCGTCGGCGGGGATATTCCCCAAAACCGCGACGCCCGTGTGCTTCTCGATCGCAGGCGCCGCGTAGGCGCAGGCAGCGGCGCTCGTCTTGTTCAGCACAACGCCGCGCACGTTCGCACAAGGCAGGAACTCGGCGATGCCGCGGATTACGGCGGCGAGCGATAAAGACGCCCCGCGCCCGTTCACCACTAAAACAACCGGCGTTTCCGTGTCGCGCGCAACCTGGTAGCTGCTCGCGTCGGCCACGCCGGGCGCCATGCCGTCGTAGAAGCCCATGACCCCCTCGAGCACCGCGACATCCGCGCCCGCGGCGCCGCGTGCGAGCAGGGCGCGCAGCGTCGGGGCGTCGGTGAAGAAGCCGTCTAAGTTGCCCGAGCGCGCGCCCACGACGCGGCGATGAAAGAGCGGGTCGATGTAGTCGGGGCCGCATTTGAAGGCCGCGCATGCAAGGCCGCGGCGCGCGAGCGCGCGCAGGAGCGCGCACGTTACGACCGTCTTGCCGCTCCCGCTCGAGGGCGCAGCGACCATGAAGTGCGGGATGGACGTGCTCACTGGGCGCCGCCTTCCCCACCTGCGGCGTTGCAGTTAGCAAGCGAGACCACCTCAACGGATGGGTTCCCCTCGGCAGAGGGGTCCTCCCCGACAGGCGGCTCAGCAAGCGCCCCGACTTCGGCAAGCTCCTCGGCATCCGCGCCCGCACCACGCGCGCTGACGAGGAACACGGGGTTTTGCGCCTTCATAAGATGGTGCGAGCCTACAGCCTCGGCGCGGGCGGCCGACACCTGGCACGCCTCGAACCCCTTAAAGCGCGAACCCGAGAGGAGCGCGCACGCCTCGGTGAGCGTCTCAACGGTGACGCATGGCACGCACAGGCGAACCTGCGAGTTCTTCTCGAGCGCCGCCTCCACGATGGAGGGAAGCTCGCCCGCACTCCCGCCGACGAACACGGCGTCGGGGGCGGGCAGTTTCGCGAGCGCTTCGGGGGCGACACCGGGGACCGCATGCACGTTGCCGCACCCGAATGCATCCGCGTTCTCTCGGATGAGCCGCACGCCGGCCGCGTTGCGCTCGACCGCCCATACCGACCCCGCTCGCGCGACGAGCGCCGCCTCGATCGACACGCTCCCCGTGCCGGCGCCGACGTCCCACACGGTGTCGGTCGCGGTAAGGCGCAGCTTCGCGAGCGCGACGGCGCGCACCTCCTGCTTGGTCATGGGAACGTCGCCGCGGATGAAGAGCTCGTCGGGAATGCCCGAGGAAGCGTACGGCCAGCGGGAGCTCGCGGCGCGGGATGCGCCCGCAGAGTCCGCCGCGGAAGAAGCCGCCGCGGGCGCAGACGCGCCGGCCGGCGCCTCGGAGGCTGCGCTAGAGCCCGCGGGCGACCCGGCGCCGCCTGCGAACTCGATAAGCATCACGTTCAAGTCGTCGAACGTCTGACCTGCGATTTCACTTGCGGTCGCGCAGGTGATGCGCTCGTCGGGGTACGACAGGCGCTCGGCCACCGTCACGCGCGCGTCCCCGAAGCCCGCCTGCACAAGCTCGCCCGAAAGCCGCGAGGGGTCTTCCCCGCCCGACGTGGCGAGGAAGAGCTCACCTGCGCGCTCGGCCTCGGCCACGATGTCGCACGCCACGCCGTGAGCGCTCGCGAAGCGCCAATCCTGCCAGGGACGCGCGAGGCGCGCGGCGAGATACGACGCTGAGCTTATGCCGGGAACGACGCGCACGTCCACCTGCGCATCGCCGGAGAGCGCCTCCACCAGGCGGCGCGCGCCGCTGAACAGCCCCACATCGCCCGTCATCACGACCACGGCGCGCTGCCACGACGCCGCATCGGTGAGCGCGGCGACGATGTCCGCCGTCTTCACGAGCTCGCATCTCACCACGTCGGGCGGCACGTCGATGCCGGCAAGCGCGCGATGAGCGCCGATGACCACGTCGGCGATGTCGATCGCGTCGAGCGCCGCGCGCGAGAGCAAGTCGGGGTTTCCGGGCCCCGCCCCGATGATCGTTACCTTTCGCATGGAATCTCCCGATACCCGCGCGGCGTGACCATACGGCCGCCTACGCGCTTCGTGTCCGCGTTGCCGACGAACACGGTGGTGAACATGTCGGCGTCGAACTCCCCCAGCTCGGAGAGCCTGCACATGCCCGACTGCTGCCCCTCGCGCCCGATGTTGCGTACCCAGCCGCAGAGCGTGTCGGGGGCCTTCCATTCGAGCATAATCTTCGCCGCGCGCGAAAGCCTGTCGGCGCGCTTTCTGCTGCGCGGGTTGTACAAACAGATGCAGAAGTCGGCGCTCGCCACGGCGGCGAGCCTGCGCTCGATGACCTCCCACGGCGTGAGCAGGTCGGAGAGCGACACGACCGCGAAGTCGTGGGCAAGCGGGGCGCCGAGCACCGCCGACCCGCTCTGAGCCGCGGTGGCTCCGGCGATAACTTCCACGTCTACATCGGGGTAGTCCTCCGCAAGCTCCAACACGGGGCTCGCCATGCCGTACACGCCCGCGTCACCGCTGCACACGAGCGCCACGGCTTCTCCGCTCTGCGCGCGCGAAAGCGCCAGGCGGCACCGTTCGACCTCGTGCATCATCGGCGTCGCGAGATGCGCCGCGTCGGGCACGGCGGCGAGCGCGAGCTCCACGTATTTCGTGTACCCCACAACGATGTCGGCCGCCTCGAGCGCGCGCCGGGCCGCAATCGTCATGCCGTCGGGGCCGCCCGGGCCGATCCCCACCACGAAGAGCTTTCCCATCACCGCTCCTTAAACGAAAGTTCGATAGTTACCTTGGAAAACGCGACGGTCACGCCGCTGTGAGCGAGCTTCGGGAAGATAAGTTTGCCCCCGTCCGCGAGCGCCGCGCGCTCGCACACGTTGTCGACCCCCACCGTCGCGCGCACGAAATCAGATGGCGAAACGCTGCCTTCGACCTGCGACAACTCCTCTGCGGAATACGTCGCAAGCGGGATATTGCGCGCGCGGCAGAAGGCGAGCAGACCCTCCTCGTGCGCCTTCACGTCGATCGTCGCCGCCTCGCGCACGGCCGAAGGCGAGATACCCGCCTGCCCGCACGCGAGAAGAAACGCCTCCTCGATCGCTTCGGCGCACGCACCGCGACGGCACCCTATGCCCGCAACGATGCAGGGCGCGACAAGGCGAAGCGGCTCGGGCGCAGGCGCCTGCGCCCGCACGCCCGCCGGCTTCCCCGTCTCACCGGCGGGCACGACCTCGCCCGTTGTCTCCGCCGCGCGAACGGACGCACCTGCATTCGCGCCAGCGAACGGCGACACGACGATATCGGCCCGAGCGCGGTCGGACGCAATGTCAACCCCCTCAGGCGGCTGTCCCGAAATCGGCATGTCGGAATAGAGCGCCACGCGCCCGCCCGAAAGCAGCCGCGCCGACACTCGCTTGATGGCCTCGGGATTCGAAACGGCGAGCCCCGCACAGCGCGCCCACGTATCCACCGCCCACACGCCGCGGACGTCGGTCGCCGTGGTGATGACGGGGATGGCCCCTGCCGCGCGTGCCACAGTTTGCGCAAGCTCGTTCGCACCGCCCAAATGCCCCGACAAAAGCGGGACGGCAAAGCGCCCCGCCTCGTCGATCGCCACAACCGCGGAATCGCTTGCCTTCGAGGCGACATGCGGCGCGATCGCCCGCACGGCGATGCCCGCCGCGCCCACGAACAGAAGCGCGTCCGACGCTTCCCACGCGAGCGCCGTCCATGCGCGCAGGTCGGCCTTCCCCTCGCCGAACCCGCGCGAAACGGAAACGTCCCAGCCAGGGTCATCTTCACCTGTCTGCGCGCAATCGGAAAGCGCGCGTGCGGTGCGCTCCGCCAACGCATACCCCCTCTCAGTGAACGCTATGCAGGAAACCCTCATCTAGCGCACCACCATCGTCGAGAAGTAGCTGCCCCGATCGGGCACATCGTCGAGCGAGCGGTACACGCGCTCGCCCGGAAGCCCGCAGTCCTCTACGAGCTCGGCACCGTCGAAAGCGCCCTCCTCGCGAAGGATGCGCTTCGTGTCCGCAAGCGAGCGGCGCGCCTTCATGACCACCTTCGTCCCCGGCCAGCCGATTGCGCGGCGCACGTCGTCGTAGCCGCCGGGCACGATGTGCAGAGGCGACGACATCTCGGGCGTGAGGTCGCGCTCGAGCGCCGCGGCGACCGCGCAGAAGCTCGGCACGCCGGGAATGGCGCGCGCCTCGAACCCGCGGGCGCGCACGTCGGGCGCTATGCGCTGGAAGGTGGCGTAGATGCTCGGGTCCCCCAGGTTCAGCAGCGCGACGTCGCGGACCGCATCCAGGTGCGCGACAAGCTCGCGAACAAGCGAGGCATGCTCGGCCGCGCGGCGCTCGGCGTCGCGCGTCATCGAGAATCGCACGGGAATCACCGTCTTGCCTGTAAGGTCGACGGCGCCGCGCACGATGTCGAGCGCGACCATGACCCCGTCCGCCGTCTGCGGTGCGGCGATGACCGGACACGATTCGATTGTGCGGACGGCCTTGATCGTGAGCAGCTCGGGGTCGCCAGGCCCCGTGCCCACCCCGTACAGCACGCCTTTACTCATACGTCGCCCCCAATTCCCCGATAACCGCATCGGCGCCCGACGTGCGGAAAAGCTCGCGGCGCTCGGCGTCGAACACGACCGCGGCGATGTCGCATGCGCCCGCCGCGCGGCGGCGCAACCTGTCCTCGATTGCCGCAGCGAGCGAGGCGCGCGCAGCGTCCCCCACGCCGGCGGCCTCGATTGCCTCGAGCGCTGCCGTGGTCGTGACCGACGACATGATCTCGCGCACGATCTTCGCGCCCGCGCCGGCCAAGGCCGCGTGGGCGGCCAGAATCTCCGCGCGGCAGTCGGCGGTGCGCGAATGGGTGTCCATGATGCCGCCCGCGACCTTCACCAGCTTGCCGATGTGTCCCACAAGAAGGACATTGGTAAATCCCTCGCGAACGCAGCAATCAATCGCATCGCCCACGAAGTTGGAGATGACGACCACCGGCGCACCGTTTAGGTGGAAATGCCCCGAGATGAACTGCTCGCCGTAGTTGCCGGGCGTGAGCACGACTCCGCGCCGCCCCATAGCCGCATGCTGCCGGATCTCGAGCTCGATGCTGTCGCGCAAGGCAGCGAGGCTGCGCGGCTCGACGATGCCCGTCGTGCCCAGGATGGAGATGCCGTCCTCTATCCCCAGGTGCGGGTTGAAGGTCTTTTCGGCAAGGGCAACACCCTCGGGTACCGAAATCGTCACAGCAATATTTCCAGAAAAGCCGTGCGCGGCGCACACCTCGCGCACCGCCGAAGTGATCATCGCGCGCGGCGTCGCGTTGATGGCGGCCGCCCCCACCGGCTGCTCGAGCCCGGGCAACGTCACGCGCCCCACGCCCACGCCGCCATCGACGGAAACTTCCGATTCGCACGCGGGCGCGCCCTTGCTGCCCGCAGCGCCCGTGCCCGACCCCGCATGTTCCACGCGCGCGTACACGAGCACGCCGTCGGTCACATCGGCATCGTCGCCTGCGTCCTTTCGCACGGCGCACTGGGCGCACCCCTCGCCGATGCATGCGTCGACCACGTCCGCCTCGACGGGCAGCCCGCCGGGGGTGACGATCGACACGCGGCCGACGGGCTTTCGTGACAAGAGCATCTCGCAGGCCGCCTTCGCCGCAAGCGCGGCGCAGCTCCCCGTGGTGTAGCCGCAGCGCAGGCGGGTCGTCCCGGTATATATGTAGTGCTCGAAGGCCACGCTAGCTGCTCGCCTTCCGATACCCCGTGGCAAACGAAGGGTCGTAAAGCTTGCTGCGCTCGTACGACTCCGCTTGCGCGCCGTCATGCGCAAGCCCGCCGCGAGCTCCGAGCACGCGGCCCACCACCACGAGCGCCGTGCGGTCGACGCCCTCTCGCGCGCCCGCATCGGCGAGCGTGCCCACTGTGCAGCGCACCACGCACTCCTCAGGCCAGGTCGCCTTGTACACGAGCGCCGCCGGCTCGTCGGAGCTGCGGCCCGCGGCCAAAAGCTCGGCGGAAAGCTCGGCGAGCATACCCGAGCTCAGGAAGATGACCATAGTCGAGCCGCTTTCCGCCATGGTGCGCATGCCCTCGCCCGCGGGCATGGGGGTGCGCCCGGAAAGCCGCGTGATCACGACCGACTGGCTGATTCCCGGCAGCGTGTATTCCTGGCGAAGCGCCGCCGCGGCACCGCAAAAGCTCGACACGCCGGGCACCACCTCGTAGTCCACGCCGCGCGCGTCGAGCGCGTCCATCTGCTCCTGGATGGCGCCGTACAGGCACGGGTCGCCCGTGTGCAGGCGCACCACTTCCTCGCCCCGCGCATCCGCCGCGCACATCACGTCGAGCACTTCCTCCAAGGTCATGTGCGCGCTGTCGTAGACGACGCAGGATTCCTTGCACTCGGCGAGCAGCTCGGGGTTCACAAGGCTCCCCGCCCAAACGACCACGTCGGCCGCGCGCAGAAGACGCGCCCCGCGCAGCGTGATAAGGTCGGCGGCGCCCGAACCTGCGCCAACGATATGAATCATCCGAGCCTTCCCTTCCCGTTTCTCATCGCAACCGTTTACGCCGCCCTTCGCGCAGCGGGCAAAACACGGCGCCCGCAGCGGCAATCGGCGCAAATACGTAGGCAGGAGGCGCAATGCCGCCCGCCCTGGCTTTGACACGCCCACAAACGCCCACTATCATAGTAGCAGTTTCGGCAACGAGCATATGACAATCGAATAAAAGGAAACGACCGGCGCGGCGCCCGCACAGCCCGCGCTGGCTTGCGGAGGGAACCAGGTGGGAATCCTGGGCAAGGGACATTACTGTGTAGGACGCGCGGGCGAACCGCCTCGCGCCCCAAGCCAGACTGCTTCGCCTTTTCCTCACGGCATCGCCGTGGCGTTAGCTCCTTGTGAACCCCGAGGAGTGCGCTTCCCTTTCGAATGAGCCGGCCGCAGCCGGCAAGAAACAGGCGCGCTATCCCTTTGCGGACGAGCGCGCTTTTCTTTCGCTTGTGCCGATAAGCAACTGTCGCCGGGGGACCGGCAAACCGAGGAAAGGGAAAACCATGTCCGACCAGATGTCACGCCGCGGCTTCATGGGCGCCGCAGCAACCGGAGCCGCCGCGCTCGCCGGAGTCGCGCTCGCGGGCTGCTCCAGCACCTCCGCGAGTTCCGAGAAATCGAGCGAAAAGGAGAAGGCCGTGAAGCCGGTCATCCTCGTCACGAGCTTCGGCACGAGCTACAACGACTCGCGCCACATCACCATCGGCGCCATCGAAGACGCTATCCGCGAGAAGTACTGGCAGGACTACGACATCCGCCGCGCCTTCACCGCGCAGATCATCATCGACAAGCTGAAGAAGCGCGACGGCATCACGATCGACAACATGACCGAGGCGCTCGACCGCTGCGTGGAAGACGGCGTGAAGGAAATCGTCGTGCAGCCGACGCATCTCATGGCCGGCCTGGAATACACCGACGTGAAAGACGAGCTCGACAAGTACGCCGACAAGTTCGACAAGATCTCGCTCGGCGACCCGCTGCTCACCTCCGACGACGACTACAAGAAGGTGGCCGCAGCCATTAAGGAGAACATGGCGTCCTTCGACGACGGCAAGACGGCGCTGTGCCTCATGGGCCACGGCACCGAAGCCGATTCCAACGCCGACTATGCCAAGATGCAGGAAGCGTTCAAGAACGAGGGCTTGACGCAGTTCTTCGTCGGCACCGTCGAGGCTGAACCGACCTGCGAGGATGTTATCGCCGCCGCGAGCGCCGCAGGCTACAAGAAGGCCGTGCTCGCGCCGTTCATGGTGGTCGCGGGCGACCACGCGAACAACGACATGGCAGACGAGACCGACCCCGACAGCTGGGCTGCGAAGTTCGTGGCCGCCGGCTTCGAAGTGACGTGCCTGCTCCAGGGTCTGGGACAGAACGTCGCGGTCGACGACATCTACGTCTCGCACGTGGACGACGCCATCGCCAAGCTGTAAACTCGCCGCGCACGGGGGCGCCGGTCGCGTCCCCGTGCAACGGGCATGCGCCTTCCCCGACCGACGGCGCATGCCCGTTGCATTCGCATCCCGCCCGCCCACCGCACGGCGCGGGCGGTCGAATCAATTGAAAGGAACCCCTCCATGTTGAAGAAAACCCTCGCCTTCGCCCTGTCGGCGGCGCTTTGCGCGTTCTCGCTCGCCGGCTGCGCCGGAAATTCAAGCGACAGCGCAAAGGCAAGCGATGCCGATTCCCAGGAAAAGACCGAACAGGCGGCCGATGCGCCCGAGGGCGCAAGCGCTGCCCCCATCACCGCCGACAAGGTGGCCGACGGCACCTACCCGATCACCGTAGATTCCAGCTCGAACATGTTCAAGATCGTGGACGCCCAGCTCATCGTGGAAAACGGATCCATGCACTGCGTGATGACGCTTTCCGGCACGGGCTACGGCAAGCTCTTCATGGGCACGGGCGACGAGGCTGCCGCCGCGAGCGAGGCCGACTTCATCCCCTATGTGGAAAACGCAGAAGGCAAGTACACCTACGACGTGCCCGTTGAAGCGCTCGACGAGGACACCGCCTGCGCCGCGTGGAGCATTAAAAAGGAGCAGTGGTACGACCGCACGCTCGTGTTCGAATCCGCCGGCGTCGATCTGCGCGCCGACGCGCTGAAGTAACGCCATGCGGTCGATTCTTCTCAAGGGGGAAAGCAGGAAGCGCCGCAGCATCGCGGCGCGCGCGATCGCCTGCGTTCTCGTCGCCCTGCTCGCGCTTCCCTTCGCGGGGTGCAGTGCGAGCCCGAACGCGACCGGTGGCACGGCGGGCTCTCAGGAATACACTGTGAGCGTCTCGCTTTCCGGCGGGTCAGGGCGCGCAAGCATCGCCTCACCCACCACAATTGTGAAGGATGGCGACACCTACACCGCGACCATCACCTGGTCGAGTTCGAACTACGACAAGATGACCGTCGACGGCGTGGACTACGCGCCCGTAAACGACGGCGGCAACTCCACGTTCGAGATACCCGTCACGCTCGACGAGGACATCGCCGTGTCGGCCGAGACCGTCGCCATGTCAACGCCGCACACCATCGACTACACGCTCTACTTCGACTCATCCACCATGAAGGAGAAATCGGGCGACGATGCAAGCGGCGGCTCCCCTGCGGGAACGGCTTCAAGCGCCGCGGCCGACTTCCACAACGCCGATTTGGGCTGCGGCTGGGAGCCGACGGGGGCGCTTCAGCTTGAATACGCCGAGCACTTCACTGTCGACGAGTTCGAAGGCGGCCTGCAGCTTATCTGCGTTTCGAACGGGGAGCGCTTTCTCGTGGTACCGCAAGATGCGAAGGTGCCTGATGGGTTGAGTTCCGACATCGCGGTCATAAGGCGCCCCGCCGACAAGGTGTACCTCGTGTCGTCGGCGACGATGTGCCTGGTCGACGCGCTCGATGCGAGCGACAATATCCTCATGTCGGGCACGAAGGCCGACGATTGCTCGGTCGCGGGCTTCAAAAGTGCGCTCGAAAGTGGGGCGATCGCCTACGGCGGCAAGTACAGCGCGCCCGACTACGAGCGAATATCGGCCTCGGGCTGCACGCTCGCCGTCGAGAACACCATGATCAACCACACGCCCGATGTGAAGGAAAAGCTGCAGAAGCTCGGGCTCGTTGTGCTCACCGAACAGTCGTCGAGCGAGCCCGAAGCACTCGGGCGCGTCGAGTGGATTAAGCTTTTCGGCGTCCTGTTCGACAAGGAAGACGAGGCCGCGCACCTGTTCAACGAGCAGAAGGCCCGCGTCGAGCAAACGTCGGGGCTCGCGTCGTCAGGTAAAACCGTGGCGTATTTCTACATTAACTCGAACGGGGCCGCCGTCACGCGGCGGGCGGGCGACTACGTGGCGCAGATGATCGAGCTTGCAGGCGGCAGCTACGCGCTCGATGACGCGCAGACGGCGTCGACGTCAGGTTCGTCAGTAACGCTCGAAATGGAGCGCTTCTACGCGACGGCGAAGGACGCCGACATCATCGTCTACAACGGCACCATCGACGGATCGGTTGCCACCTTGAACGACTTCGTAGGCAAAAACGCGCTGTTGTCGCAGTTCAAAGCCGTGAAGAACGGCAACGTCTGGGTCACAAGCGCCGACATGTACCAGCAGATGACTTCTACCGCCGACATTATCGACGAGCTGCACGGGGCGTTCACCGGCGATGACGCGAGCGACTTCCATTATCTGAGGAAGCTCGGCTAGCGCCATGAGAAGCCGGCTTTCCATGGCATACGACGAATCGGGGCGCGCCGCGCGGTGTCGCGTCGTGACGGCGCTGCTCGCTGTTGCCCTCATCGTGCTCGTCGGGGCCAACCTGTGCATCGGGAGCGTGCTCGTGCCCGCAGACCACATCCCCGGCATCCTTTCGGGCGGCGCGGCCGATTCCATGGAAAGCCAGGTCATCTGGGAGATTCGCCTGCCGCGCATGCTTTCAGCCGTGCTTCTCGGCGGGGCACTTTCGCTCTCCGGGTTCCTGCTGCAGACGTTTTTCAACAACCCCATCGCCGACCCGTTCATCTTGGGCGTCTCCTCGGGCGCAAAGTTCGTCGTCGCGCTTACGATGATCGTACTTCTGGGCGCGAACCAGGCCATGTCCTCGCCGGCCATGGTGGCCGCAGCGTTTCTGGGCTCGCTTATCACCATCGGCTTCGTGCTCCTCATCGCACGGCGCATAAGTTCCATGGCCATGCTCATCGTGGCGGGCGTCATGGTGGGATACATCTGCTCGGCGGCGACGAACTTCCTCATCGCCTTCGCCGACGACCAGTCCATCGTGAACCTGCACAACTGGTCTTTGGGTAGCTTCTCGGGTTCGAGCTGGGACGACGTCGCGGTCATCGCGATCGTGGTGATCATCGTGAGCGCATGCGTATTCGCGATATCGAAGCCCCTTTCCGCCTTCCAGCTGGGAGAAGCCTACGCGAAAAGCGTCGGCGTGAACGTCGCACGCTTCCGCGTGGTGCTCGTCCTTCTAGCGAGCATGCTCTCCGCCTGCGTGACCGCGTTCGCTGGCCCGGTGTCGTTCGTAGGCATTGCGGTTCCGCATCTCGTGAAGTCGGCGCTGAAGTCGTCGAAGCCCATCCGCGTGATTCCTGCGTGCTTCTTGGGAGGCGCCATCTTCTGCGCGGGCTGCGATTTAATCGCGCGCACGCTGTTCTCTCCCGTCGAGCTTTCCATCAGCGCCGTCACCGCCATCTTCGGCGCGCCGGTGGTCATCGCGCTCATGTTGAAGAAGCGGGTGAGGTAGATGGGGGAATTCGTGCCGCGGCCCAAAACGCTCGGAGGGGGCATTCCATGCTCAGACAGTCCTGAGCTCGCACGAAAGCGTCAGAAGGCACTTTCGGCTCGTGCGGAGCTGCGCGTGGAACGCCCCCTCCGAGCGGAGTCGAACCTCGAAACCCCGGTCGAAACGCAGGCTGACGGAGCGCCGCTTTTCCGCATAAGCGACCTGTCGGCGGGCTACGACAAGAAGGTCGTAGTCGAAGGCGTCGATCTGGAGGTTCGCGCGGGCGACGTCGTGGCGCTCATCGGGCCGAACGGCTCGGGCAAGTCGACCATCTTGAAAACCATCACACGCCATCTGGCACCGCTTGCCGGCGCGGTCGAGCTCGACGGGCGGGAGATTTCCCGATGGAAGACAGCGGAGTTCGCAAGGAACCTTGCCGTTATGCTGACAGATCGCCCCCAGACCGAGCTCCTCACCTGCCGCGATGTCGTAGAGGCGGGTAGGCATCCCTACACCGGGCGAATGGGCACACTCTCGCCCGAGGACCATAGTCGGGTCGACGAGGCCATGAAAACCGCGCATGTGGAAGAGCTCGCCGAGCGCGACTTCATGCAGATAAGCGACGGGCAACGCCAGCGCGTCATGCTCGCACGCGCCATCGCGCAGGATCCGCGTGTGCTCGTGCTCGACGAGCCCACGTCGTATCTCGATATCCGCTACCAGATCGACCTGCTGCGAATACTTCGCCACCTTGCGAAATCGCAGAATGTGGCTGTCATCATGTCCATCCACGAACTCGAGCTCGCGCAGAAAAGCGCCGACAAGGTGATTTGCGTGAAGGACGGCCGGGTCTTCCGCGCCGGCGCACCCGAGGACATATTCACGCGCGAGACGATCGGCGAGCTCTACGGCCTTCAACATGGCACCTTCAACGAGCGCTTCGGCAGCGTGGAAATTGGGCGCCCGCACGGCGATGCGCACACGTTCGTCATCGCCGGCGCAGGTACGGGGTCGGCTGTGTTTCGCCAGCTCATCCGGCAGGGCAAGGCGTTCTACGCGGGCGTTCTGCACGAAGGGGACATCGACTGCGAGCTCGCGCGCGACCTGGCGGCGGAATGCGTGGCCGAGCGCGCCTTCGAGCCGATCGGGGATAAAACCATAGCCCGCGCCAAAGAGCTCCTCGTCCACTGCGCGCGCCTTATCGTGTGCCCCGCCGCCTTCGGCACCATAAACGCCCGCAACGCCGAGCTCGTCGAGTTCGCACGCTCGCATGGCATCGAGGTCATGCGAGCGTGCGAAGGCGCATCGGAGGATTCCCAGTAGCCATTAGAGCAGCAAGGCAGATGCGTAGAGCGAAAGCGGGAGATTCCCGAGCGCAATGAGACCGGGCCCGCACTATCCCGCAGGTTGCCTGCAGCAAAGCATACACGCACCCGCGTAACGCCGAACGGGGCGGGCTCCCCAGACCGCAC
>JAUNWQ010000132.1 GCA_030540225.1 Coriobacteriia bacterium
CTTCGGCCCGCCCTCCGAATCGGAGTCATTCATTCCCCAAAAACTTTACGCCGTGAATAGGGGAATCCTTCTTTTAGTGCTCCGCCTCATCGGGCAGCCTTGCGGCTACCCTCGTCGGCGGAGTGATGCATACCCCCAAAAACGTTACGCCGTGAAAGCATGAGGCAGGCAGACGAAGGAGACCCTATGGCAGCGAACTACCTACGCCGTAATGAGCATCAGCCCAAGCAGGGGCCCGTGGAGCGCCTCATTCCCAAAGGAGCAGAACTCGCGCGCACATGCGAGAAAACCATCGCCCTCGTGCTTGCGACCGATTTCGGGACAACACCGCTGAAGGTCTCTTTCGAGGATGAGAACGAAAAGCCCGTGATATGCGAGGATCCCAAAAACGGCGAGAAGAAGACGCCCCGTCCCTTGCAGCGATTCGAGGACACGACGGTAACGGCGATTGCCGTGGCACGCGCGCTTGAGGCGAGATTCGCGCGCGTATACGTGCTTGCAGGAGGTGCGCCCGAGGAGAGCCGCGCGCTTGAGGAGGTGGTCTCGAACGACATCGCCGCCGTTAGGAACAGAGGCGACGCGCATTGCGATATCGACAACGGCGCGCGCGACAACGAGAATGCGCACGACGACGGAGCCGCGCATGGAGAAGAGAACGCACCCCGTCAATCGGGCAGGGAAGTCGAATTCATCCCCTTCGACGCCGATGCGGCGTATCGGACAACCGTCAACGCCTGCGGGTTCACCTTGTACGACATGCCCAAAGGCATGCTCGATTACGCGATGCACGCACTCGAGGACAACCCCGACGCCGATTCCGTCATTCTGATCGGCTGCGATCAAATTCGCATCACCCCCGCTCATCTTCTTGAAGTTTGCCGCACGTTCCGCGACGACCCCACGCTCGACGTCGTCGCATCGTGGATCCAGTGGTATCGCCGCACGCCGATGCTCATCTCGCGCCGTTTCTTGGAGAACCTCGACGCGAGCGGACTGTGCAAGCCCGGCCCGAACGGCACCGATCGCCCGCTGCCGCGCATCGCGCTGAAAGACGTAGTCTTCGGGGAGGAAACACTCGCGGCGAACGCCATCGTGCCCGAAAAGCTGACTGCGTTCGAGAAGGGCCGCACGCTTTCCGCGCGCGAGGCGGTGCAGATTGCGCGGGAAGAAATGGGCGATATCGACCTGCGGGCCAAGGGAGCTTTCGGAAACCTCCGCCAGGTGAGCCCCTCGGTGCAGCGAGGACTGTCGGAACGGCAGGAGGGCTCCCAGCTGGAAGGAAACTTTGGGGGCCTCCACAAAGCGAGTTCCGCAGCGCAGCGAGGACTGTCTGAGCGACTGGAGGCCCCCAAGGCTTCCCCAACCTCACAGAAAGACGCCCTCAAACGCTCGCCCGCCGACGAGGAGCTCATCGAAATCGCGCGCGACGTCGCGTCCCGCATGGACGCCTGGCGCGCGCAGCTTTCCCGCGATGAACAAGCCGAACTCGACTGGGCGGACGCCTGGGCATGGCGCAACCGCGAGGACTTCCCGCTGCTCAACGACCGCAAGCAGAAAAACATGCTCGCCTACTTAGATTCCGCCGCCACGACGCAGCGTTGCTTCCGCGCCCTGCAAGCGGAGACCACCTTCAACGAGCATGAGAACGCCAACGTCTACCGCGGCGGCTACGAGCTTTCCAAAAAGGCGACGGATAATCTTGACGACGCGCGAAAGGCACTTGAGAACTTCATCGGCGCCGAGCGTCGCCAGACCGTCTACACTATGAACGCGTCCGCGTCATGCAACCTGGTGGCGCAATCGTGGGGCGATCCCAACGTGAACGAGGGCGACCATATCGTCGTCGCACTTTCAGAGCACCACTCCGACCTTTTGCCCTGGTTGCTGTTGGCGCGTCGCAGGAATGCCGTGCTCGATTTCATTCCCTTGCTCCCCGATGGCAGGCTTGACCTTGGGGAATACGAGCGCCTCCTTAGCCAGCGACCCAAACTCGTGTGCGTAGCGCACGTGTCGAACGTGCTCGGCATCGTGAACCCCGTGGCCGACATGGCGCGCATGGCACATAAGGCCGGCGCCCGCTTCATGCTCGACGCCGCGCAATCGTTCCCCCATCTGCCTTTCAACGTGAAGGAAATCGGCTGCGACTTCGCCGCTTTCTCCGCCCACAAGATGTACGGGCCCCTCGGCATCGGTGGCCTGTTCATCGGGAAAGACGCGTTCGACGAGATGGACCCCGTAGCCATCGGCGGCGGCACGGTCTCGCATGCGTCCGTCGATTCCTACTACCTTCGCCAGGGGGCTATCCAATACGAGGTGGGAACGCCGCCGATCGCGCAGGCAATCGGCTGGGCGGGCGCCATCGAGTATATGGAAACCCTGGGCATGGACAAGGTGCTCGAGCACGCCGAGGCCATGACGCAGTTCGCTATCCATGCGCTCCATGGAGTGGAGGGGCTCACCATCTGGGGCGACCACACGCAGCCAGACGGTGCGGGCGGGCTCGTGTCGTTCTCGCTTGCGAACACCGCGCCAGCGCAGATCGGCAGCGCCTGCGGGATGATGGGCGTCGCCATACGATCGGGCGGGCATTGCGCCATGCCGCTCGCCGCGTCGACGGGCATAGTGGGAACTGGGCGCGCGAGCTTCGCCGTGCACACCACCTGCGAGGACATCGAAGCGCTCGCCGTGGCGGTCGAAATGTGCCGGAGGCTGTATCGATAAGCAGCCGTTAAGCGGCAAGGCAAGCCCCAATTTCGAGTCGAAACGATTGGAATCGGGGCTGAGGAGCCGAGAACGGGCAAGGAGCAAACCCGCAGAAGATGAAGTCACCCGCACGCAGCGAGAGCTCATTGGAGCCCTGCGCGGCGCAAAACGAGAAAGGCCGGATCGGTTGCCCCCTCGCAACCGATCCGGCCTCTTCGCTACTAAAGGAAGAACGTTACTTGCCCGAGCCAACGAGCGCCGGGAACAAGCCAGCGCGCGCTTTGTCATGCTCTGCAGTCGTCAGGTTTCCTGAAGGCTGCGGTGCTTGTTGATTCTTCACGACAACACCGTCGTACTTGCGAGCCTCCATGATCTTATCGAGTGCTGCATTCATTGAGATTCCCCTTTCCCAATTGATGGCCGCCGTGCCCCTTTTCACCGCAACCGTTCCCCTAAAAAACGCATTCAGAATACCGTTATTAGTAGCCTAACGCAACCATTTTTGGGTACTTTTTTGGCCACTCACTAAATTTTTTCAACCGCAAATCTGCCTTTTCTCAAATTGAGTATTGACTAGTAACATTTTCTATGTTCTATCGTTGACTCGCGTTTTCAACGCACCCCCAAATCGGCCCTGCAGCCCCCCATTTTGAACTGCATCCCAATTCTTGGACGGGCTAATTAGCGGCCTACGCCGCACATAG
>JAUNWQ010000030.1 GCA_030540225.1 Coriobacteriia bacterium
TACGCATCCCGGTGGCTCCCCCTCTACTATTTGGCCTTGATAGGTCACGCAACGGTAAGCAGTATGCCTGCTCGAGAAAACCCGTCGTACCCTCTTTCGGGGGCAAAACTGCGTCTACCTGCAATTTTGTCCAAATACCCTCAAAGAGGGTACAAGGGTATCGCCCCCAGATGGGACACTTCGCCCGACGAGTTTGTATCGTCTGCAACCCCAAGTCGCCTTGACGTGTCACGCAACGCACGATAAGCGAGAGATTTGGAGATGCAACAATGGCTGACACGAAGTCATATGGCTGGGCCGGCAAGATCTTGCGCGTGAACCTCACGACTGGATCCATCACCACCGAGCCGACCGCACCCTATGAGGACTATATCGGCGGCATGGGCCTGGCGAACAAGATCATCTACGATGAGGTCGCCCCGGGCACCGATCCTCTGAGCGAGGACGCAAAGATCGTTTACGCCGTCGGTCCTCTGACCGCAACCGGCGTGCCGCTGGCTGGCCGCACCACGGTTTGCTTCCTTTCCACCTTCACCACCGACTACCAGGTTGTCGACGCGCACTGCGGCGGCATGCTTGGCGCGAAAATCAAGATGGCCGGTTACGACGCCATCATCGTCGAAGGCAAGTCCGACAAGCCGGTTTACCTTCACATCAAGAATGATACGGTCGAGATCAAGGACGGCTCGATGGTGTGGGGCCTTGGCACCCGCGCTACGACCGAGGTCTTGAACCGCCTCGAGGGCGTCAGCGCCTGCGTCGCGACCATCGGCCCTGCAGGCGAGAACCTGCTCCCCTATGCCTGCATGATGAATTCCCGCAACCACTCCGCAGGCGCCGGCCTCGGCACCGTCATGGGCTCCAAGAAGCTCAAGGCGCTCGTCGTCGAGGGCAGCGGCACCGTGAACGTGAAGGATCCGCAGGCTCTGGCAGACCTGTCCGACTACATGCTGCGCGAGATCGTCGGCTCCAACAACAACCACGTCGTGCCTTCCACCCAGCAGGAATGGGCTGAATACTACGACAAGGGCACCCGTTGGACCGCTCGCAAGGGTCTTTACTGGGCCGACGCCGAAGGCGACCCGATCGAGACCGGCGAGCCGAAGCCGGGCGAGATCAACACGGTGGGCTACCGCTGTATGAAGACCACCAAGGACGAGGGCCCCGAGGCCGAGAAGTACACCATCAAGATGAACGGCTGCCACAGCTGCCCGATTCACTGCTACTCCGACATGCGCGTCCCGAACTCCAAGGCCAACGGCGGCTACGAGATCACGGGCAACACCTGCGTGCCGAACTTCCCGTTCTCCGTCTACATGGTGAAGATTCTGGGCGAGCACACTTCCGTCAAGGCATCTACCGAAGACGGCCTCATTTGGGACCAGGTTGTCGGCGGCACGATGGACGATCTGGGTATGTGGTGCAACTACGCGCAGATTTATCGCGACATCGCGCACTGCGTGTCTGCGGGTATCTTCGAGAAGAACCTGCCTGCCGATGAGTACAACATGTTCGACTGGAAGAAGTTCGAGAACAACGACCCGACCATCATGGTCGAGCTGCTCACCCACATCGCCAAGAACGACAACGAGATGTCCTACCTCGGCCATGGCCCGATCGTGTGGTGCAAGCGCTGGAACGACATGGAGTGGTTCGACACCACGGCAAGCTGCCTCATCAACTACCGCGGCTGGCCGGTTCACCACGCTATCGAGTCTTACGGCCAGGTCGGCGGCCTGCTGAACATGATCTTCAACCGCGACCCGATGATTCACTCGCACCAGAACATGCTGCAGTGCGGCCTTCCGCATGAGCTCAAGCAGGAAATCGCAGCCGAGCTGTGGGGCGGCGAGGATGCGCTTGACCAGGCGAAGAACTACACGCCCATTAACGACCACAAGATCAACTTCTGCTGGTGGTCCATCGTCACCGACGTGCTGCATGACTCGCTCACGCTGTGCAACTGGGTGTGGCCGATGGCTCAGAGCCCGTCGAAGAGCCGCAACTACCGTGGCGACCTCGACCTCGAGGCGAAGTTCTACAAGGCTGCCACCGGCAAGGACGTCACGACTGACGACCTGTACAAGGCTGCTGCGAAGATCATCACGCTGCAGCGCGCGAACACTGCCCGCGGCATGAAGGACAAGAACGGCAACATGGGTTGCAACGACTTCCGCAACATCCACGACGTCATGACTGAGTGGCCGTTCACGAAGGACCCGGACAAGCAGCCCTTCACCGAAGGCACCGATAAGATGGAGAAGCAAGACTTCCAGAAGGGCCTCACGATGCTCTACGAGAAGTTCGGCTGGGATAGCGAGCTTGGCTGCCCGACGGCCGACTGCCTCGAGTACTATGGCATGTCCGACGTTGAGGACGACCTCAAGAGCCTGAACCTCCTTCCGTAAGCGATGCGATGAAGGCGGCGGCTTGCATGGCGCAAAGCTACGAGCCGCTGCAAATCTCCCCATGAGTCGCATCCGACGTAGAGGGTAGCCCTACCCGCAAGAAGAGCCCCATCTGGGGCTCTTCTTGTTGTATTGGGGGAAGATGCGAGCGGCGCCGAGAAGACGCAGGCAGCGAGATGGGCGCGCAGGAGCTTAGCGCCCACCGGCCGCCATGCGGTTGCTACACGTTTGAGAGGCGCTCCACCGACCGGTATTCCGCGAGGGATTCGGCAAGCGTGCGATCCATATAAAGCGTCGAGAAGAAGTAGACGTCGCCGTTGGAGGCTTCGCAGCGCTCGATGTCGGGGTACGCGCCCGACTTCTGGAGCTCGGTCCACGTATCCTCGACCTTGCTTGCGCTCATGCGGAAGGGAGGGTTGGCCAGGTCTTCCGCAGCAAAAGGACGCGGATAGATTCGTCCGTCCTCACGCACGCAGTCGACGAACGTTGCCATCGGATTGTCCTCGGCCGCCAGAAACGCCCAGTGCGCGTAGCTCTTTGTCATGAGGTCGGAATCGTATAGGTAGTAGCTGTGCTGCCCCACCAGCGTGACAATATGCTCGCAGTGGATTTCCTTTTTCACCGGCGCGGCGTCCTCGTCGGGCACCAGCACATATTCTCCTTCAAGTTCCACGAGCTTGTAACCTTCGGGGAGCTTCAGGCCGGCGAAAGGGCCGTCGTCGGCTATGGTATTGCCAGCTGAAGGCTCAGCGGAGGCCTCGGGTGCGGCAGATGTCGTCTCGCTCACATGGGGTGCAGGGGCTTCCATGGCGTCGGCACGCGCGTAGGAATCAGCCGCGACCTGGGACGACACGGAGGACTCAGAAGCGGTAGCAACATCGGCGGGCTGGTCAGGAGCGACCTCGGCAACGGGGGCGGCGGCCTTATCCGCAGCGGAGCCAGATGCCAAACCTGCCTTCCCCGCCTCGGCCTCGGACGCCTCGCGCGCAGCTTTCTCCGCGGCTGCCTTCTCGTCTTCCTCGATCTGCTTCAACCGACGATTGGGAATCTTCGGGGGAATGCCCACGGCGCGTGTGGCCGACCGGATGGAGCTCGCCTTGCGCGCACGCTCAGCCTTTTCCGCCGCGATTTCGTCCTTATGGTCGCGACGGTAGTCCTCGAGGTACTCGTACACGAGCATCTCGAACTCGTCGGAGGTCATGTGACCGGGAACTAACCCCAGCTTAACCCACCTGCTCGGCACAACGAGCTGGCTGTCGGAGGATTGGCGGCGCACATCGTCGAAGACGTCGGCGAGCGCGTTGTTCTCCGCCAGCTCGCGCTCTTCAGGCGTAAGCTCAACCTGCTGCGCCTCGGGGGCGTCGTCAGCTTCGGATGCCGCGTCAAGCGCATCGTCCGAAGCAGCCGAGTTGACCGAGCCCGCAATACCGATTGCGGCAGCCTCGGGCGCACCAACCTCAGTATCCGCGCCCTCCCCACAAGAAGCCGCATCGGGGGCCTTGCCGTATGCGGCCTCCGTCGAATCGTCCAGCGAGAGCCCTTCCTCGGGAGCTGCCGCCGCAGCCTGCGTATCCTCAACAGCCATTACGCATCCGCCGCCTTCGCACGCGCTTCGTCGACCATCATGTCGAGGCGCGTGTCACGCAACGAGCAGTGCTCGCACAGAAGGCACGCGACCGAGCTCGTATCGCACGGCAACTTCTCGTTAAGTTCGGCAAGCGTTATGCCGCTGCGGTAATACCAGTCGCCAACCAGACCGCGCACGCCCTCGACCGCGAACACTGTGGTATGCGCCTTGTCGTAGGGCACGCCGTCAACGGCCGCCTTCACGTCGTCGGGCGTGATCGCAAGCGCCTCCGAGAACGTCTTGCCCTCGATCATCGTGCAGATGACGCTTGCGCAGGCGGTCATGGCGAGACATCCGCGCGTTTTGAACCCAGCGCGCAGGAAGCGAGGCTCGCCACCGTCTTCGGGCTCGCCGACAACGGCGAACAGGCGCAGCGCCACTTCGCCGCGCTTCGATTTGCCCACCATGGATTCCGCGTTAAAGCCCTCCGGTTTGCCGGAGTTGGTGAAATTGGCAACGATCGACAGCAGCGTGTCGGAATAGCCCGCAACGCCCTCGTCGAGATTCGTTTGGTACACGTCGGCAGTGCGAATCAGCGCACGCTCGGCCGGCTCATGAAACACGTCTCGTCCGTCCCCCATAGCTTCCCTCTCCCTCAACCGAAAATCTTGATTTACGGATAATCATGTCAAGACTCCGAATCGAAACAAATTGATGCTATTATGATGCCAGCTTTTGGCAGGGGGACATACCCTCTTTGGGGATAAAAAACAATCGCGCCTGTTCAAAGGCCGCTATGAAAGCAGGGGATAACATGACTGGAAAGACGAACCAATCGTCGCCTTCCCTTTCGTGCACCCAAAACCAAAAGACTCCTTCCGAAGAATCCACAGTCTTTCCAGCCGAAAAAATGGAGAGCATCAGTGCTGTGATTGTCCGGCACAAACCGCTCGCTTGGTCGATTCTGGGTCTTGCCCTTTGCCGCGCGGGGCTCATCATCGGCAGTTATGGCAGCTATCGTCACAGCGACGAGGGTGTCTTTTCCGACGGAGTCATGCTCGTCGCGCTCGCGATTTTAGCGGTGCTGTGGCTTCTGATTGCCATCACAAAATGCCATCTTTCGCATCGCGTCGTGAGGGGCATCGCCTTTGCGTCGATTCTCCTTGAGGCGTTTTCCCTCATCATGACAGGTCTGCTGGAAATCGGACCTGCTGAGACGAATACGGCTGCAAACCACTTTCTTGCAAGCACGCTTTGCACATTGGGCGGCCTCGCTTGCATGTCGTACTGGCTGCGCCGCGCACGCGATTGCACCGCGACAACCGCCGTCATATACGCATTCGGCGCGTTGTTTGTAAGCGAGCTGCTCATCTTTGCCTCGATATTCATGGCGAAAGGCATCTCCAGCTTCTACGCAATGGCGCTTGTGCTGCTGCAGTTTCCCTGCATAACGCTCGCCCGAAAGAAGCCCCTCGCCTGCGACATCAAGACGATTTCCAGCGAGAACGACTTCTTCAGTTTCACGAAGAACACCATGACGTCGAAGGTCTTCCTCGCCACCATCTCCGTGAGCATCGGCGTGCTTGCGTGTGCCGACGGCTTTTTGCGCGGGTACCCCGATGGATCGCCGATCGCATTTCGGGCGACAACGCGATTCGCCGATCTTGTACTTATCCTCGCATTTTGCGTCGCAATTATCGTGTTCACGTGCAGGCGGCACCATCGCGTCATGACCGTCGGCATCTTCGTCGTCATGGAAGCGCTCGCCTGCATCGCTCTTTTGTGCTATTCGGCTTGGCCCGACGCGCTCGATATCGGCGCCATCTTCACGACCAACCTCAATGCGCTGCTCGTCGCCTTCTCGTGGTACATCATCCTCGCGTTCATGAGCTACGGCTGGCGCTGCCCTTACTACTATGCGATTGCTGGATGGATCGTCTGGCTCGGATGCCGAGGCATCGCCCGCATCACGCTCATCAATGTGACGGCAGTGTCGCAAAACGACCTTCTGATGCTCGCCGCCGTGTTCACGATGATCGTGATTTCGACCCAGGTCGCATTCATTAACTTCCTGAACGTGCGCAAATTCGAGGCCATACCCGAAGAAGAGATGGCCCATCAGCAAGAGGCTGCGCAAGCAAGCCCCGTCGTGAAAATCATGGGCCTCGACGAGCATCACGAAAGCCTGGCCGATGTGCGGCAGGCCACCATGCGCCACAACGCCGAAGAGGTCGGCAAGCAGTTCCTGCTTTCCGAGCGAGAGATCGAAGTGCTTTCGCTTTACGCACTCGGCTGGACGCAAAAGCGCGTGGCTGAGGAGCTGTTCATCAGCCCGGGGACGGCGCATGCCCACATCAAGCGCATCTACGCGAAAACCGGCCTGCACTCGCGCCAGGAAATCCTCGACTACATGGAGGAGTACACGTCCTAGGGTTTCAAACCCAGGGACACAATCCTGGATGCGTCGCGGCGCCCAATCCAGGATTGTGTCCCTTGGAGGCGCCCGAAACCTGAGACAATCAACTCCGAAGAGCTCGCAATCTGAAGGCGGCACCGAAAGAGCGCCAAGGCGAGCGACCGGGCAGCAAGAAGGGCGGCTCGCGGCCGACTAGCCGCGAACCGCCCTCGATCGAAAACCTTGACGAGCTACTTATATTCCTCCATAAGCGCCTTGAAAGCGGGCATGGAGCGCTTGATGACATCGGCGGACACGCAGTAGCTGATGCGCACCCAGCCATGGGATTTGAAGCACGTTGCGGGCACGAGCAGAAGCTCATGGGCCTTCGCCTTCTCGCAAAACGCCTCGTCATCGGATTCAAGCGCACGAACCCACAGATAGAACGCCCCATCGGGCTCGACGTATTCGTACCCCAGCTCGGAAAGACCCTTCGTGAGCAGCTCGCGGTTCGCGCGATACGCTTCAACGTCGGAAGGTTCATTCACGCACTTCTCCATCACACGCTGGAACAGCACTGCCGTGCAGATGAAGCCGAGCGCGCGACCCGCACCGCTCACCGCCGTGTAGACTTCCTTCGCGTTGTCCATGAGGTTGGACACGTAGATGTAGCCGATGCGCTCGCCAGGAAGCGACAGCGACTTAGAATACGAGTAGCAGACGATGGTGCGCTTGTAGAGCGTAGGGACGTAAGGAACTTCGGCGCCGTAGGTAATCTCGCGATACGGCTCGTCGCTGATCAGGTAAATCGGATGCCCGTACTCCTCTTCCTTGCGGGAAAGCAGTGCGGCGAGCGCCTCGAGGTTCTCGCGCGTGTAGACAGCGCCCACCGGGTTGTTCGGCGAGTTGATGATGATACCCGCAGTCTTCGGCGTGAAAGCGGCGTCGATGGCATCGATATCCATCTGGAAGTCGGGCTCGTGCGCCGGAACCTCGATCGTCGTGCAACCGGCGGTCTCGGCCCACACAGCATACTCGGGGAAGTACGGGGCGATCACCATGATCTCGTCCCCGGGATTGGTAATCGCATAGATGCTGATGGCGAGGCCGGCGGCAGCACCGGCGGTAAGGTAAACCTGGTCGGCCGTAGCATCGATGCCGAAGCGGCGGCTGATGTTGTCAGCCACGGCTTGGCGCGGGCCGGCAGCGCCGGGGGATGGCGTGTAGCCATGGAGTGCGCAAGGCGGTTCCTTGATGAGCTCGGCGATGGACTCGGCGACGGCGTCGGGCGCCGGAACGCTCGGGTTGCCGATGGAGAAGTCGAACACATTCTCCTCGCCGATCTCGGCCTTGCGCTTAAGGCCGTAGGCGAAAAGCTCGCGAATCTTGTTGGGGGCGGAGCCGAGCTCGGTTGCGCGTTGGTTGAGCATGGAGGGCCTTTCTAACTACGCTTTGACGACATGAACGTCGCAGCGGACAGTGCGGATGAGATACTTCGAGACGCTGCCGACAAAGGCGTACTGCATATTGGACAGGCCACGCTCGCCGCAGATGACAAGGTCGGGCTTGAAAGGCTCGATGAGCTGCTCGGTCAGCGTGTCGGTGATGCGGCCGGCGCGCACCTGCAGATCGACCGACTTGATATCGGGGCTCTTCCTCGCCTCTTCCAGGATATCGGCAAGATCGGCCTCGAGCTGCTCCTTGCGCGACTCGCACAGCGCGTCGAAGTCGGCGCCGTTCGCTTCGAACGGAACGGAGTCGACGACGTGGCCGAACAGCAGGTCGGCGTTATTGGCAGCGGCGATCGCAACGGCGCGACGCGCGACGATTTCCTGCGTAGACCCGCCGTCAAGCGAAGCGAACACACGCGGGAACAAGTGAATGGCAGACATGGCAGTCCCCTTTCGTTAGAGCCTTGAATCTAGACGCCATTGTACGACTAAATGGGGTCCATCACAGAAAAGTTTCCCGAGCGAAATAATAGGATAGAAATGGGCAAGGCAAAAAGAAACACCCAAGCATTCCTCTACCTATCCAGCAGCCAATCGATGACGTTTATTATGGCGACCCCCTCTTCGGTCACGCCGCATCGAAGGCGATCGGCTGTCAAGATAAACTTGGGCCACGAGTCGCCAATCAAGCGGAGAGGGGATATTTCCCGTTCATACACTCCCTGGTCAACAAGCGATTCCGTCACCTGTATATACATCCGCTTCTGCGCGCGTTCGGCGACGAAGTCGACTTCCCCAACGCGAAGCGAGCCCACCGACACGCTCCAGCCACGTCGCAGAAGCTCGTTGCAAACCACATTTTCAATCTGAAAGCCAATGTCCCCCGAGACGAATCCACTTGCGAGGTTTCTCAATCCCGTATCCACTGGGTAGAACTTACGCTGCGGACGCAAAATATCCTTGCCCGACAACCCGACCTGCTCGCACGCGTGAAGGATCAAAGCATCGACCAACGCACGTAGATACGCTTCCACTGTTTCGATTCGAGTCTTGCGACCGTAGCTTGTCAGCGTGTTGGCAATCTTGTTCGCAGAGAAAAGCGACCCCGAGGTTGTGAACACGTAGCGAACAAGCTTCGAAAGCAAGTCCACATCACCGATTTTCGTGCGTTCCACCACGTCATTGAGGATAATCGTTTCGTACACCGTACGCAGCAGCTGGGCCATACGATCCTGGTCTCGTTCTTTTTGGTGAAACAAGGCCGGCATGCCTCCGTAACGCAAGTATTCCGCAAATGCCGAGTCCTCATTCGGGAAATGCACGTCGTAATAGGAAGAGAAAGAAAGATACTCGGAAAACGAAAGCGGCTGCACCTTCATCTCCACATAACGCCCCCCTATAAGCGTTGCAAGATCGGAAGAGAGGACATAGGCATTTGACCCCGTGATATACACATCGGTATTCGGCCTTGTGTGCAGCTGGCGAACAACGCGCTCCCAGCCGTCTACGTCCTGAATCTCATCGAGAAGCACATAGAACGGCTTTTCAGGGTCGCTCTTTTCGATTGCAGCCGATATCTCGTTCACCAGCCATTCGGCGTTCGGGTTCGTCGGCATGCCGAATAAGTCCATGCGCCGGTAGAACACGTTGCCCGCCCCGACGCCGCTATCGAGCAGGTCGCCTTGGAGCCACCGCAGTAACGTCGATTTGCCGCAGCGACGAACGCCCACGAGAACCTTAATGTCCTCGGTATTGCGAAGCGCTTTGAGCTCGTTTTCATAAGTGGGGCGGGGTGCGTATTCCATGATTCATGTCTTCCGTTAAAATCTCGGTTGCAATAGAGATTTTAACATGATTGAAGCGAAATCTCTATCGCAACCGAGATTCTTACTGTTTTGAAAGGAAATTTCTATTGCAACCGAGATTTTCGCTTATTTGAACGAAATTCTCTATTGCAACCGAGATTTTTCTCCCCGCTAGGACGTGATGAGCAGCACGAGGCCAACCAGCAGCAGCAGAACATAGGTGAGCTTGAGGAACTTCTCCTGGCTGATGCGCTTCTGGATGACCTGGCCCAGGATGTTCGCCACAATGGCGATGGGGATGCAGATGCCCACGGTGAGCACCACGTCACCCGTGAAATGCCCTTGCGTGAAGGCGAGCAGGGCATACAGGAAGTTCAGGATGGCCCACAACGCGGAAAGCGTGGCGCGGAACTGCTGCTTGTCCTTCATCTTCTGCACGGCGTAGATAACGAGGAACGCCCCGCCCGACACGAACATGCCCTGAATGAGCCCAGCCGCCGCGACGATGATCGCAAGCAGCCATTTCGGCAGGAACCGCTGCTCTTTGGACAACAGGTTGCGGATGCCGATGAACACGATGATCGCCCCGTAGATGCGCAGGAGTACCGGCAAGGGCAGCACCGTGTCAAGCCAGATGCCAAGCGCAAGGAAGGGAAGCATGCCGCAGGTCATCTTGACGAGCTCGCGCCAGTTGATGTACTTGAAGTTGAGCACGGCGAGCATGCCGCACGCGAAGAAGCCCATGGCGTTCAGAACGGCGACGGAGCTCGAAAGCCCCATCACGTGCGTGCCGACGGGCATCGCGAAGATGTTCCCGGCGAACCCCGTGACCGCTTGTATCGTATAGGCAACAAAGAACGCTGCTGCGAAAAGCACTTTCTCCATGTATGTTAAAATCCTTTGAAACTTCTCGGGCCTGCGACGGAAATGCCCTACATTTCCGTTGAGCAAGGCAATTGCGCTCATGGCGTGCATGGGCGTCGCCTAGGGTAGCGCATTGTCCGAACGCCTGATGTTAACAAATATGAACTATGCGCCAAACGCTGAGAAAAGCAGGGAATATGGCAGGTTTCAACATAACCGTGGCCGGTGATTCGGCCATCAACCTCGAGTTCGGCAACGTCATCTCGGAGAAAACGAACGGCATCATCCGCGCCGCCGCACAAACGCTCGAGGCGGACCCGATCGACGGCGTGATCGAGCTCGTCCCCACGTTCTGCTCGCTCATGGTGGTCTACAACCCGTGCGTCGTCGGGTACGATGAACTCACCAGCCAAGTTCGCGGAAAGCTGCGCGGCCTCGTGGCAACCACGGGCGGCATCCACCGCGTGGTGAAAATCCCCGTCTGCTATGGGGGCGACTTCGGCCCCGACTTGTCCGACGTCGCCGAGCATGCGGGGATGAGCGCCAAAGAGGTCATCGCGATCCACTCGGGACACGACTATCTCATCGACATGCTCGGCTTCCTGCCGGGCTTCGCCTACCTGGGCGGACTCGACGAACGTCTGCACACGCCGCGCCTGGCCACCCCGCGCACGCGCATCGAACCGGGCGCCGTGGGAATCGGCGGCGCGCAAACGGGCATCTACCCGCTCGCCTCACCCGGCGGCTGGCGCATCATCGGCCGCACCCCCGTGCGCCCCTACGACCCCGACCGCGAGCCGCCCATCCTGTACGCCGCAGGCGACTACCTGCGCTTCGTCCCCATCACCCCGCAGGAGTTCAGCCTGATAGAAACCCAGGTGGAAGCGGGAACCTACGAATGCGAGATCGTCAAGGGAAGAGCAACCACCCCCGTCCAGGCTGGCACCGCCGGCGAGCGGAGCGAAGGCTGCGAAGCTTCTGAGCGCAGCTCGACCGCGGGGCCGGCCGTCCCGCAGGTTGGCCTCAACAACAACCAGGCGAGCGCGACGTCCGCGGGACGGAGCGAAGGCTGCGAAGCTTCTGAGCGGAGTTCCGCCGACGGCGCGATCGCCGTCCCGCAGGTCGACCCCAACAACGACCAGGCGACGGGCTCGGCCGCATGGAGCGAAGGCTGCGAAGCTTCTGAGCGCAATGCGAGCGAGCACGCCGCCGCCCCGCGGGTCAATGCCGTCTCGCAGGCCAGTCAAGAAGAGGAAGACGAGGACGCGCTATGGGTGTAACCGTCAACAAGCCCGGCATCTGCACCACCGTTCAAGATCTCGGCCGGCGGGGGTACCTCGGCAGCGGATTCTCACCCTCGGGCGTGATGGACAAGCGCGCGGCGCGCATCGCGAACCTGCTCGTCGACAACGGTGAGAACGCGCCTGTCCTCGAGTTCTGCCTGGCGGGACCCACGCTGCGCTTCACCACCAACACGTGCATCGCGCTCACGGGCGGCAACTTCTCGCCCACCGTGGACGGCGCCGCCATCCCGATGTACGCCGCGATCATGGTGCATCGAGGGTCGGTGCTCGAGTTCGGCGCGCCGAAAACCGGCGTCTACGGATATCTCGCCATCGCGGGCGGGTCGATCGCGGTCCCCAAGGTCATGGGCAGCGCCTCGACCAACCTGAAGTGCGGCATCGGAGGCTGGGAAGGACGCGCGCTGTCGGCGGGCGACTACCTGCCCTTCGTCACCAAGGACGTCGAGTTCCTGGACAATCTGGGCTCGCACGCGCTCAAAGACGACGACTTCTACGATTTCTCGTCGGACGAAATCGTGCTGCGCGTGGTGCCGGGGCCGCAGGAGGGCATGTTCACCGAGCGGGGCATAAACACGTTCTACGGCGAAACGTACACCACCACCGCGAAATGCGACCGCATGGGATTTCGCCTCGAAGGTCCCGAGATCGAGACAGTCAACGGGTCGGATATCATCTCCGACGGCATCGCGCTCGGCGCTGTGCAGGTTCCCAACCATGGGCGCCCGATCATCATGCTCGCCGACCGCCAAACCACGGGCGGCTACGCCAAAATCGGCACCGTGGCCTCGGTCGATATCCCCAAGCTCGTACAATGCAAGCCAGGGCGAGCAATTCGCTTCGAGGAGATAAGCGTGCAAGAGGCGCAAGCCGCGTGCCGCAAGGAGGCGCAGGAGATGCACTCGCTTGCGAAAGTGGTGAAGCGCCCCTGCTACGGAGGGGTTTCGCCGCGAAGGACCGCACGGCGCCTCACTCCGATTTTGGAGGCGCAAGCCAAGAAAAGCGCTGGAAACAAGCTTTGGATAGAATTTGAAGACGGACATAGCGCCGCACACGCCGGCGATCGGGCATAGGAGGAGCAAAATGGGCAAGGCAAACGACGAGAAAAAGCAGGTCAACATGGATGAATCGACCGCCGCGCGCGAGGAGAGGGACCGCGACATCCGCGCCCTCATGGCGCTCATGGAAGAGGGCGACCTCTCGGCGCTGCGATTCGACGACGGCAACGTGAAAATCGAGCTCGAGCGCAACCACGGCCCGTTCTCGCAAACCGCGCTGCCGCTCATGGCAGAGCGCGTGGGCAGGCTGCTCGACGCCCGAAGCGAGCACGGCGACGTGACCGCAGGCGCCCAAAGCGTGCCCGTCGCCGGCAACGACAGCTCGGTCACGCTGGTGAAAAGCCCGCTCGTGGGCACGTTCTACGTTTCCCCCTCCCCTGATGAGGAGCCGTTCGTGAAGGTGGGCCAGGAAGTGCTCACCGGCCAGACGCTCGCCATCGTGGAGGCCATGAAGATGATGAACGAGATCACCGCGCCCGCGCCCGGCATCGTGACCGAGGTGCTCGCGGCGAACGGCTCGCAAGTCGAGTACGACCAGGTGCTCTTCCGCATCGCCACCCAGGCGAGCGCGTAAGGGGCAACCATGTTCGAGAAGGTTCTCATCGCAAACCGTGGCGAAATCGCCGTGCGCGTGATCCGCGCCTGCCGCGCCATGGGAATCAAAACCGTCGCCGTGTACTCCACGGCGGACCGGCAATCGCTCCACACGTACCTCGCGGACGAGGCCGTGTGCATCGGGCCTGCTCAAGCGCGCGATTCTTACCTGAACATCCCCGCTATCATCACGGCGGCGAAGGGAACGGGCGCCGACGCCATCCACCCGGGCTACGGCTTTCTCTCCGAGAACTCCACGTTCGCGAAGATGTGCCGCGACAACGACATCGCGTTCATCGGCCCTACGCCCGAGGTCATCGACCGCATGGGCAACAAAAGCCAGGCGCGCCGCACCATGATGGACGCGGGCGTCCCCGTGGTTCCCGGCACGAAGAAGGGCATCCACGACGTGGGCGAGGCGCTCGAGCAGGCGCGCAAAATCGGCTGGCCCATCATGATCAAGGCATCGTCGGGCGGCGGCGGCAAGGGCATGCGCGTGTCGGAATCCGAGGAGGACTTCGCCGACATGTTCAACATCGCGCAGCGCGAGAGCGTGAACGCCTTCGCCGACAACACGATGTACCTTGAACGCGCCGTGCAGAACCCGCGCCACGTGGAAGTGCAGATTATCGCCGACAGCCACGGCAACGTGGTGGCGCTCGGCGAGCGCGACTGCTCGGTGCAGCGCAACCACCAGAAAATGATCGAGGAGAGCCCCTCCCCCGCACTCGACGAGGAGCTGCGCGCCCGCATGATGGACGATGCCGTGAAGGCCGCACGCGCCGTGGGCTACACCTCCGCGGGCACGATCGAGTTCCTCCTCGACGACGAGCGCAACTACTACTTCATGGAGATGAACACCCGCATCCAGGTGGAGCACTGCGTGACGGAGATGGTCACGCACACCGACCTCGTGGGCGAGATGATCCGCGTCGCCGCAGGAGAGGTGCTCTCGTTTTCCCAAGACGACATCCAGCTGCATGGGCACGCCATCGAATGCCGCATCAACGCCGAGATGCCGGAGAAGAATTTCATGCCCTCACCTGGCACGATTTCCCAAACCCACCTGCCAGGCGGCAACGGCGTGCGCGTGGACACGGCAGCCTACGACGGCTTCGAGATCACGCCGTATTACGACTCGATGATCGCGAAGGTCATCGTGCTCGGCCGCGACCGCACCGAGGCGATCGCCAAGATGCGCACAGCACTTGAGGAGATGGTCGTCGTCGGCGTGCAAACGAACCTCGATTTCCAGTACTCCATCTTGGAGAACGAGACCTTCTGCGCAGGTGAGGCGAACACGAGCTTCATCGAGCGCTTCCTCGCAGGCGAGGTTTAACCACGGGCTTGGGCCTTCAAGGCTTCATAGCATAGCATTGTTGAGACGTCGGGGTAGTGCGCATCAAAGCGAAGCGCACTACCCTGAACTATGAAGGAAAGGCGGAACTCATGACTATCAAGATGCCGGCACCCGTAAAACCGGAAGGCGTAGACGCCGCGGTTTGGGAAAAGATGCTCTCCGCCACGCCCACCGAGGCGCGCCACCTCATCCGCGAGGGCAGCTTCACGGCGCCCACAAGCGGGCTTTGCCCCGGGTACGCGCAGGCGAACCTCATCGTGCTGCCGAAAGAGCAGGCTTATGACTTCCTGCTGTTCGCCCAGCGCAACCCCAAGCCCTGCCCGCTTCTGGAAGTGACCGAGACCGGCGCGCGCGAGACCACCATCTGCGCCACCGACTGCGACATCGCCATCGACTTCCCTCGCTACCGCATCTACGAGTACGGCAAGCTGGTAGACGAGGTCACAGACGTGTCGTCGTATTGGCGCGATGACCTGGTGTCGTTCGTCATCGGGTGCTCGTTCTCGTTCGAAAGCGAGCTCATCGAGGCCGGCATTGAGATGCGTCACAACACCCAGGGCCGCAACGTGTCGATGTACCTGACCAACGTCGCGTGCACGCCCGCAGGGTCCATGTCAGGAAACACCGTCATGTCGATGCGCCCCATCCCCTACAACCAGGTGGTGAAGGCGGTGCAGATCTCGGGCGCCATCCCCAAGGTGCACGGCGCTCCGCTGCACATCGGCGACCCGTCGGTCATCGGCATCGAGGACATCTCGAAGCCCGACTTCGGCGACCCCGTCGATATCCACGAGGGCGAAGTGCCCGTCTTTTGGGCCTGCGGCGTAACGCCCCAAGCCGTGGTCATGAACTCCAAGCCGCCCTTCGCCATCACGCATGCGCCCGGATGCATGCTGATAACCGACACAAAGAACGTCGACCTCAAGGGATAGGAGGCCCCCATGCGCTGTCCACGCCGATTACCTAAAACGATGCTCGCCGCAATCCTTGTGGTGGGAATCGCCTTCCCCGCACCTGCGCTCGCCTTTGCCGACGATGCCGCCGATGCCAACAAATCGGCTGGTGAAAGCGCTGTGGACACGACCGCAATCAGCGAGGGCGCGACGCAAGACAACGACCCTGCGCTCTTCGACGAGCTTGTCGATGGCGTGGACTACCGAGGCCTTCTCGTGACCCTCGATGAGGACTCAAAGATTAACCTTCTTTCCGCAGATGGCGGGGAAAGCGAGCTCGCGCAAGGGCTTGCCGATGCGGGGCTCGCCGTCACCAATCAGATCGAATCCGCGGACGGATCGACGCTCGCCGTTGCCGATGTGGCGGACGACATGCGCGCGTCGGAGGCCGTTGCCGCCGCCCAGGAAGTCCCCGGCGTCGTCTCCGTGCAGCCGAACTTCGTGTACAGGCTGGTGGACGAGGTGCCCGCCGGCGCGCTGGACGAAAGCGCCGCAAGCATCGCCGACGAGCAGGCCGAAGGCGACGAGGACATTTCGGCGCAGGCGCTCGGCATGCCGAACGACGATTACGTATACACCCGCGATCCGAACGAACCCTACAACCAATACTGGCTCTACACCACGCGCATCACAAGAGCGTGGAACCTCGTGCATACGGACAACACCGTCACCGTGGCCACGCTCGACACGGGCGTAGATTTCGACCATGCGGATTTGGAAGACAACCTGCTTATGGACTACGCGTGGGATGCGTACAGCAGCAAGCCACTGAGCGCGAGCGTGCCCAACGGCGACCGAATCGGGCATGGCACGATGGTTGCGGGAATCATCTCTGCCAGGGCGAACAACGGGATCGGCTTGGCGGGCGCCTCATTCAACGCGACTATTCTCCCCGTGAAGGTCTTCAACGACACGAGCACCCCGGAGGCGACTACCGCGTCTGTTCTTTCCGGCTACAAATACGTGGTTGACCTGGCAACATCAAAGACCGTTCCCAACTTGCGCGTGATCAACACGAGCTTCGGCTCCTACAACACCTACTCCTCAAGCGGCTATTGCCTGAAAGATGAGGCTCTTCGCAAAGCCATCGTCTCGGCGAAAAACGCCGGCATCGTCACGGTATGCTCTGGCGGCAACGGCAAAGACGGCGAACCGCGAACCGACAACATCTACCCCGCCGACTTCGACGAATGCGTGGCGGTAACGGCGCTCAATACCGACAACACAAACTGCTACTGGTCCGACTACAACAAGAAGAAAAACATCAGCGCCCCCGGTTTGCTGGTCACCACGACCGATGCCACGGGGGGCTACTCCAAGGCCAGCGGCACCTCGATGGCGGCGCCGATTGTCTCGGGCGTTTTCGCGCTCCTGTTCGCCGCCGAGCCCGTCGCCACGGTCGACGACGCCTGCAGGGCGCTATACCTCACAGCAACCCCCATCCAGGATTTGGAAAACGACCGCACGAAAACTAGCGGCAGCAAGGGAGTCGTCAACGCCGAGAAGGCCGTCAATCACCTCTGGGGGCTCGGCAGAACCGCATTTCCCGATGTGTCCCCCGGGGACTGGTTCTTCGACGCCGCGTACTCCATGAAGGCGCGCGGTGCCATGACCGGCGACGGCGTGACGGGCATGTTCGACCCCTACAAGCCCATGACTCGTGCGATGATTGCCCAGGTAATGTACAAGAAGAACGCGCCGAACGTTATCTCGCCTAGCTGCAACAAGCCCGACGTCGATCAAAACGAGTGGTATGCGAGAGCCATTAACTGGTGCGTCGATCGGAGAATCATGACGGGATACGACGACGGGTCGAATCTCTTCGGGACCAATGACACGATCACCCGCGAGCAGATGTGCAAGGTGATTTTCAGCCGCAGTTACTCGAATCTAGCGGACGCGAGTCGGGAGAAGTATGACAAGCTCCTGGGAACCGAACAGACGAGCGACTGGGCAGTACCGTACGTCATCTGGGCCGTTGACAGAGGCGTCATAAACGGCATCGACAACCATGACGGAACGTACTCCCTCGACCCGCAAGGAGAGCTTACCCGCTGCCAGGCCGCGCAGGTTTTCGTAAACTCCATCAACGCTGGAATCATGTAGGATAATCGAGGCAAGCAACTGAAACGTGCGGCCCCGCAGGCGTCTTGCTGCGGGGCCGCATCTCTTAAGGGAAAGGAACGGCATGGCGCGCGTAGACTTGAACAGCGATTTGGGAGAAAGCTTCGGCCGGTACACCTTAGGACTCGACGAGCAGGTGATTCCCCTGGTGACAAGCGTGAACGTGGCATGCGGCATGCATGCGGGCGACCCTGTGGTCATGCGTCGCACCGTGAAGCTCGCCGCCGAAGCGGGAATCGCCGTCGGCGCGCACCCAGGATACCCCGATTTGCAGGGATTCGGGCGCCGCAACATGGCGCTCTCTCCCGACGAGGGATACGCGTATGTGCTCTACCAAGTGGGCGCGCTCGCAGCGTTCTGCCGCGCTGAAGGCGTAAAGCTCGCGCACGTGAAGCCCCATGGGCAGCTGTACAACCGCGCGGCCGTCGATGCGCCGTTCGCGCAGGCCATCGCGCAGGCTGTGGCCGATTTCAACCCCGACATCACCCTGGTAGCGCTCGCCGGCGGCGAACTCGCACGCGCCGGGAAGGCCGCAGGACTCCATGTGGCGCAGGAGTTCTTCGCCGACCGCAACTACACCGATGAGGGCACGCTCGTCTCTCGCACCCAGGACAACGCCACCATCACCGACGAGGACTTCGCCGTGGCGCGCGTTGTGCGCGTCATTCAGGAGGGGTCCATCGAAAGCGTCACGGGAAAGACGATCGACATCGCCGCTGACACCATCTGCGTTCATGGCGACAACGCCCACGCACTCGAGTTCGCACGCGACATCCGCCGGGCACTCACGGAAGCGGGCATCGAGATGCGCCCGGCAAGCGAGCGATAAGCGCGGGGGGCAGCAGAGCGACCCGCAGCTGGGAAAGCACTCGCCAATGCGCTTCCAAAGCAGCCGCATAGCTGGTAGAAACCGCGCCGAAGTCGGCATTTTTTCAACCTTGCGCACCTTGTTAACCAAGCTGTAAAACTTACAGGCACTACATTCTGCTAAAGTGATTCGAGTAATCTTTATATCCGCTTGTCAGCGCCTCGAAAAACAGATCGCGACAAACGGACGAGACTCCAATGAAAGGAGTGGGAAATGGCAAGTTCGCTCAAGCAAAAGTTCAAGAACATCGGCCCTGGCGCGCTTGTAGCAGCTGGCTTCGTCGGCCCCGGCACGGTTACCACGTGCACGGTCTCCGGTGCAAGCTATGGCTACACGATGCTGTGGTGCCTCCTGTTCGCCACCGTTGCGACCATCATCTTCCAGGAGATGGCTTCGCGCATCGGCATCGCCACCCAAGAAGGTCTGGGTGAGAACATCCGCGATCGCATTTCGAATCCGGTGCTTAAATGGATTGCAATCGTGATTGTTATCATCGCGATCTTCATCGGCAACACCGCCTATGAAACCGGCAACATCACGGGCGGCATCCTGGGCATCCAGGCGGTCTTCGACGTGCCGATGATCCCCATCGTCATCGCACTCGGCATCCTCGCTTTCGCCTGCATGTGGGTCGGTTCCTACAAGCTGGTCGAGAAGATTCTCACGGGCATCGTCGTGCTCATGGGCGTCGTGTTCTTCGTGACTGCACTGTTCTCCCCCGTCGACTGGGGTGCGGTTGCCGCAGGCCTGTTCACGCCGCAGCTGCCGGCTGGCCAGGAAGCCTCCAAGGGCATCCTCACCGCCGTCGGCCTCATCGGCACCACAATCGTGCCGTACAACCTGTTCCTGCATGCCTCCGGCGCTGCCGAGCGCTTCAAGGATCCTGAGCAGATCGCCGACGCGCGCTTTGACACCGTGCTCTCCATCGGCCTTGGCGGCATCATTTCGATGGCCATCCTCATCTGCGCTGCCGCGAACATCTACGGCAACACCGGCATCACCGTTTCCAACGGCAAGGACATGGCAATGGCACTCGAGCCGCTGCTCGGCTCCTGGGCGACCTTCATGATCGGCGTCGGCCTGCTGGCTGCCGGCTTCTCCTCCGCCATCACGGCCCCGCTTTCCGCTGCTTACGCGGTCAACGGCGTCCTCGGCTGGGGCAAGACACTCAAGGACATCAAGTTCAAGGTTATCTGGATGATCGTGCTTGTGCTCGGCTGCGTTATGGCCGTCACGCTCGGCAAGAGCCCCACGCAGCTCATCCTGGTCGCGCAGGCGGCAAACGCCATCCTGCTCCCGATCATGGCGTTCTTCGTGATGTACGTCGCCAACGGCAAGAGCCTCGGCAAGTGGCGCAACCACGCGTTCGCGAACATCTGCGGCGTGGTGTTCATCGTGATCACGCTGTTCATGTGCTACCGCAACATGTCGAGCTTCATGACCTCGCTTGCCGCCCTGCTCGGCCTCTCGTAAGAGCTTAGGCACTGCAAGAAGCGCGCTCGACGCGCACCGCACTCGGCGCACAACACCAAACAACAACTGAAGGGCTCCCGTTCACACAACGAACGGGAGCCCTCTTTTTTCGCCCATTAACGTGAAGGATTGTCGGAATACGCGCCCTCTATCGCTGGCGAACCTGCTTGCGAATCGCGTCCGCGATGACGAGCACTGCGCCTGCCCAGATGCACGCGAAGCACACCGCATGCGCGCCGGTGAACGGCTCGCCGAGCACGAACACGCCCGAAAGAAGGCTGATGGTCGGGCTGATGTACTGGATGAACCCGATAAGCGAGAGCGGGGTCTTGTTCGCTGCGGTTGCAAACAGGATGAGCGGAACGGCGGTGATCGGACCAGTGAGCACTAAAAGAATGCGCGTCTGCCATGCCCCAAGCGACATATCCGGCGAGAAAAACACGCTTTGACCAGCAATAGCCACTGCAACGAGAGCCACGATCGCGAAAGGCAGCGCAACGATTCCCTCAACCGCGATGGAGGGAACCGCCGGATACCCGCCACGCTTCTTCACCGCACCGTAAGCACCAAACGTGATGGCGAGAGTCAAAGCTATCCAGGGAAAACTGCCATAGCTTGCAGTGAAATAGATGACACCCGCCGCCGACAGCACCGTTGCCGCAATCTGCAAGGGCGTCAAGCGTTCATGAAACACCACAAGCCCCAGGACAATCGACACGAGCGGGTTGATGTAGTAGCCAAGCGACGCCTCCACCACATTGTTCGTCACCATAGCAACGATGTAGAGGCTCCAGTTCAACATGATGAGAAGCCCCGAGGGGATAAGGAATCGCCGTGCGCGGGCGTTTCGTAAAAGCCCGACGAAATCGACTTTCAGGATGAATTTGCACGCGATGACGGTGAGGACGAGCGACCAGACAATTCGCTGCCCGATAATCTCGATGGATCCCATATTGTCGAGCAGCGCCCAGAAGAGAGGGCAAAAGCCCCAGAGGAGATAGCATCCAACTGCAGCAAGAGCGCCGCGCCCTGCCTCCGTTCGGCTTGTCTCCGCCTCAGATTCCAACCTGCACCCCTCCTCGACGCACCCTCCTCGAAGACGTCCTCATCCTTGATATACGAGCTTCGCTTTTGCGCATCCGCTTCTAAGCACGCAAAAGAAAAGGCGGCCTGCGCGAACTTTCGCCGCCCAAACCGCCGCCTCAAACCTTTAGCGGATATGACCCAGGAAGTCCTTCGTGCGGTCGCTCTTGGGGTGATCGAACACCTCATCGGGCGTGCCCTGCTCGACGATAACGCCGCCGTCCATGAAGATGACGCGATCGGCCACGTCGCGGGCGAAGCCCATCTCGTGCGTGACCACAATCATCGTCATGCCGCCGCGCGCGAGCTCCTTCATAACGCCCAAGACGTCGCGCACGAGCTCGGGGTCGAGTGCGCTCGTCGCCTCGTCGAATAGCATGACGTGCGGGTCCATCGCAAGCGCACGGGCAATGGCCACGCGCTGTTGCTGACCGCCGGAAAGCTGGCTCGGCTTGTAGTCGACGCGCTCGGCAAGCCCCACCTTCGTGAGCTGCTCGACCGCGACCTTGGCCGCCTCCTCTTTGGAGCGCTTGAGCACCTTCTGCTGCGCAAGCATGACGTTACCCTTGGCAGTGAGGTGCGGGAACAGGTTAAAGCTCTGGAACACCATGCCGACCTTCGCGCGCACAGCGTTGATATCGGTGCCCTTGGCGGTGATCTCGGTGTCCTCGAAGAACACCTGGCCGCCCGTGGGCTGCTCAAGCAGGTTCACGCAGCGCAAGAGCGTGGATTTGCCGGAACCCGAAGGCCCCAGGATGACCACCACTTCGCCGCGCTTCACTTCCAAATCGACGCCGCGCAAAACCACGAGGTCATCGTAGCTTTTATGCAAATCGCAGATGCGGATGATGGGCTTGCCGTCGTCCGCCGCCTGCCCGTTGGCTGCCGCGCACGCCACACCCTCGCCCGCGCCGCCGGCAGTTTCATTCGTCAGGTTCTTTACAGTCTCAGTCATTGCGCACACCCCTTACAGACTCGACATCTGCTCGGGCGTGATGCCCGTTCCCTCGACCGCGTCGGGCCGCTTGGCTGCCACAGCGTCGCCCGTTGCCCGCGCCTCGGCGGCAGCAGTGCCCGCGCCCGAACCGAGCGCACCCGCAGCATCGCCGGTACCAATCGCATGTTTCTTGCTCTTACGCTTCTTCTTGCCACCCTTGCCCGTATCATTGCTGGCCAGGCGCGACTCGAGGTTGCCTACCACCTTCGCGAGCGGCAGCGTGATGATCAGGTAGAAGCACGCGGCCACGACATACGGCGTGATGGAACCCGTCGACGCAACGATCGTCTTCGCGTTCATGACGATCTCCATCGTGCCCACGGCAGCGAGCATGGACGTGTCCTTGTACAGCAGGATGAATTCGCTCGTCATCGTGGGGATCACGCGGCGCACGGTCTGCGGGATGATGACATAGAGCATCGTCTGTGCGCCGTTCATGCCGAGCGAGCGGGCGGCCTCGAACTGCCCCTTGCTGATCGACTGGATGCCCGCGCGGAAGATTTCGCACAGATACGCGCTGGAGTTCATCGCGAGGACGATCACACCGAGCGGGAACGTGGGAATCTGGATGCCCGCAAGCGGCAGGCCGAAGAAGGCGATGTAGATCTGCAGGAACAGCGGCGTGCCGCGCACCACGTTCACGTAGGCAGTGGCGATACCGCGCAGCACGCGCAGCTTCGACATGCGCATGAGCGACAGCAGAAGGCCGAACGGGATAGCAAGTGGGAACGCGCAGGCCACGATGCCAATCGCCATCAAAAAGCCCCAGAACACCACCGGCAGGCTCGACACGAACACCGACGGGTTCAAGAACAGCTTCAGGAAAAGCACGCTGTTCCACGACTTCACCCAATCCTGCTGGGCGAGCGAGTCGGAAAGCGACTCGAAGAACGAGTGCGACTTCACCGTGATCGCAGGCAGCGTGTCCATGGCAACCTCGGTGCCGTCCGCGAGCGTGTATGCGCCCGTAATCTGCATGTCGCCGCCCATCTCGGAGAACTTCACCTTGTAGATTTCCACGCGGAAGTACCCGCCCGCCTGTGCCGGCTCGGAGAAGTTCACGGTGAGCTTGCCGTCCTTGTAGTCTGCGGAGACGTCGAGGTTCGTGCGCGTCATCAGGTCGTCGCCGGTGAGCATCGTTGCGCGCGTGTCGCCCGGCTCGCAGGTTGTGCCCTCGGGCAAGGTGAAGGTGACGCCCGCGATCTGCTCGTCGGGGTCGGCCTGGCCTTCCCAAGTGATGCGCGTCTCCACGCCGCCGAGCACGTCTGACGAGCCGCTGACGTTGGGTTTCGCCGTGCATTTGGCGGTGTCGAGCGCATACGCGTTCGTCGGGGCGACGGCAACCTGCGCCGCACCGGCGAACACGAGCGCGAACGAGACGAGCAGTGCGCAAAACGCGGTGCGCACGGTATTCGCTTTCAGGTTCTGCATGTGCATGTACGTTCCTCTACGATTAAAAAGCCCTCTCCGCCAACGCGAAGAGAGCCTCATCCAGTTCATAGCCCTAGCGGTTAATTACATAATAAAGGCCATGCAATTCTAGCACGTCCACAACCTGCGTTTTGGTATTTCCGATAACTCCAAAGGCTATTACAAAACCTATCCCTGTGCCCCTTTAGAGCCCTTGATCGTTCGTAGTTGCTCGCAGCAGGATTTCTTTGCCAGGCAGCGCCCTATGCGTCTGACCCACACGCCCCGTCGCTCGGCTTGACGGTGCTACTCCC
>JAUNWQ010000133.1 GCA_030540225.1 Coriobacteriia bacterium
GGAGGCGCTCGAGTAGTCGATTCGCGATATTTCCCCATAACAGCATCATCTTTAAGCGAGAATCATAGCATCTGGTCGTGTAGTGGATTTCCCAGGCCCATGCAAGCCTTATGCTAGAGTACAGGAGGTTGCGCGCCGTGCTCTTGCGCGGTGCTCACAAACATAGGGCTCTTACGAAAGACGGCATACATGGGTTTCTTATCGAAGCTTCTCACGATGGGCGAGGGCAAGCAGCTCAAGCGTTACCAGGCCATCGTCGATACCATCAACGGCCTTGAGGCCTCAATCAAACCGAAAACCGACGCCGAGCTGCGCGCGTTCTCAGACTCTCTGCGCGAGCGCGCGGCTGCGGGCGAAGACACGGCGGCCCTTCTTCCCGAAGCGTTTGCCGCGGTGCGCGAGGCATCGGTGCGCACGACGGGGCTGCGCCATTTCGACGTGCAGCTCATCGGCGGCATGGCTCTAAACGACGGGCAGATCGCCGAGATGAAGACGGGCGAAGGCAAGACGCTTGTGTCCACCCTCGCGGGCTATCTGAACGCGCTTTCGGGCGACAACGTCCATATCGTCACCGTGAACGATTACCTCGCCCGCCGCGACTCCGAGTGGATGGGCCAGATCTACCGCTTCCTCGGCATGGAGGTCGGTCTGATCCAAAACGGCATGCGCCCCGCGCAGAAGATCCCCGCCTACAAGGCCGACGTCACCTACGGCACGAACTCCGAGTTCGGCTTCGACTACCTGCGCGACAACATGGTCACGAGGGCCTCCGCCCGCGTGCAGCGCGGCCATCACTTCGCCGTCGTCGACGAGGTCGACTCCATCCTCATCGACGAGGCGCGAACGCCGCTCATCATCTCGGGCGCCGGCACGCGCGCGGCCGACACCTACAACAAGTTCGCCCGCGTCATGCCGCACCTCGTGCTCGACGAGGACTTCGAGATGGACGAGGCCAAAAAGACGATCAACGCCACCGAGGTCGGCCTTGAGAAGATCGAGTCCGCGCTCGGCATCGACGACATCTACGCCGACCCGTCCGGCCTGCTCGCGAACCACCTGCAGCAAGCCTTAAAGGCGCAGTTCCTCTTCCACCGCGACGTCGATTACGTCGTCGTCGGCGGGGAAGTGAAGATCGTCGACGAGTTCACGGGCCGCATCATGGAGGGCCGCCGCTACTCCGAGGGCCTCCATCAGGCGCTCGAGGCGAAAGAGCACGTGCTCGTTCGCGAGGAGAACCAAACGCTCGCGACCATCACGCTGCAGAATTACTTCCGCCTCTACGAGAAGCTCTCGGGCATGACCGGTACCGCCATGACCGAGGACAAGGAGTTCCGCGAAATCTACAAGTTGCCGGTCGTCGCCATCCCGCCGAACAGGCCCGTCGCCCGTATCGACGAGAACGACCTGGTCTATCGCACGGTCGACGCGAAGTTCAACGCCGTCGCTGACGACGTTGCAGCGCGCCACGAGGCGGGCCAGCCCTGCCTGATCGGCACGGTCTCGATCGAGAGCTCCGAGCGTCTGTCCCGCCTTTTGGACAAGCGCGGTATCAAGCACGAGACTTTGAACGCGAAGAACCACGAGCGCGAGGCTCACATCATCGCGCAGGCCGGCCGCGTGGGCGCAGTGACCATCGCGACCAACATGGCAGGCCGCGGCACGGACATCCTGCTCGGCGGCAACCCCGACGTGCTCGCCGAGGACGTGCTGCGCGAGTGGGGCTTCGATCCCTCGCGCCATATCGACGACGAGCCCGCCGAGAGCGAGGAAATCCCCGAGAACGCAGCCCCCGCGCCGTCGGATGAGAAGCGCGACGAGGCGCTTGTCCGTGCGCGCACCATCTGCAAGCAGGAAAACGAGGAGGTGCTCGCAGCGGGCGGCCTGTGCGTCATCGGCACCGAGCGCCACGAGTCGCGCCGTATCGACAACCAGCTGCGCGGCCGTGCGGGACGCCAGGGCGACCCGGGCACGACGCAGTTCTACCTCTCGCTCGAAGACGACCTCATGCGCCTGTTCGGCGGCAACCGCATGGATTCCATCTCCAGCATGATGGAGAAGACGAACATGCCAGATGACCAGCCCATTCAGGCATCCATGGTATCGAAGGCGATCGAGAGCGCGCAGCGTCAGGTCGAGACGATGCACTTCGCCGCGCGTAAGAACGTCCTCGAATACGACGACGTCATGAACCTGCAGCGCAAGGTGATCTACGAGGAGCGCAACTCCATCTTGGACGGTAAGGACATGAACGGCCGCATCCCCGGCATCATCTCCGACGCTGCCTCTGCCGTGGTGGAGGAGAACTGCCCCGAGCGCGCCGCGTTCGACGACTGGGATGTGAAGGCGGTCGACACGTGGGCTGCCGGCATGACCGGCAACAACGACTTCCACGTCGCGTCGATCGAGCACGACGACGAGCCGGAAAACGTTGCCGACGCGCTCACCGAGTACCTCGAGGGCATCTACACCGAGAAGGAGAACCTGCTTGGTGCCGACATGATGCGCAATCTGGAAAGCCAGGTCATGCTCCGCATCATCGACACGCGCTGGATGGCCCACCTTGCCGAGATGGATTACCTGAAAACCGGCATCGGCCTGCGCGCCTTCGCGCAGCGCGACCCGCTCGTCGAGTACAAGAACGAGGCGTACGCCGCCTTCCAGCGCCTGACCGCCAGCATGTACGAGGACTACCTGCGCACGCTTCTGCGCCTGCAGATCGCCGTGAAGCAGGAGCCCATCTCCGAGGAGCGAAACCCGCTCGAGGGCCGTTTGAGCTACTCGAAGCCTGAGGATGCGCTCACCGAGTCCGACATCAAGGCGGCGCCGGCAGCAGCGCAGGCCTCTCAGGCCGGAGCAGCTCCCAAGCCCGCCGCGCCGAAGCCCACGACGTATGTCAAGGACAAGGACGACCCCTTCGCGAACGTCGGCCGCAACGATCCTTGCCCCTGCGGCAGCGGCAAGAAATTCAAGAAGTGCCACGGCATGTACCAGGATTAGCGCTCTCACGGCATTGCTTATCTTGGCGTAAGGTTATATACAGCGGTTGCCACGCTCTGCCATGTCCATCCGCTTAGGGCCGCTTCCCCCAGGGAAGCGGCCCTTTTTCGCGCCTTTGCGCATAGACTGTTCTCGCTCCATCGCAACGGGACCGTGCCATCCGTGTATAATATGGCGCGTTTTGACCGTGCCATTCGTGTATGAATGGCATGTAGCCATGAATCGGAGCGGAGGGCGACCTCACGCGCCTGCCGTTGTACATGGCGCATCTGCTGTGAAGCGGTGACTACCTGCTGCCGCCTGCCGCCGCATACT
>JAUNWQ010000134.1 GCA_030540225.1 Coriobacteriia bacterium
GGTCGGAATTGATGGAAGAAAGTTAGTAGTAGGAAACTCCTCGCATATCGACAATATTTGTCCACGACGGGCTCGTTTTCGGCGAGATGGGCTGAAGGGAGAGAGCCCGATGGCGTCCCCGAAGCGAAGCGATCGCAGGGGCAGCAGCCCTTGCGGCAAACGTGCTCCGGACTGGGAAGCCCCGCGTCTCTTCTTCGCTTCGGCCTCGTACGAGCAGCTTGTTCCCTGTCGCTGCATAGGGCTGCGGCGACGCAATTTACGGCTCCGTGCCTTCCCCGCTTCGGCCCTATGCGAACAGCTTGAGGCTCTGCGCCTTCCCCGCTGCGGCCTTACGCAAGCAGTTTTCTGCCCGCTGTCTCGATGCTATTGAGCAGTGCCTCGGCGCCCTCTTGCGTGTCGTCTTTCGCGAACACGTAGAGCTTGATTTTGGGCTCGGTGCCGCTCGGGCGCACGATGGCCTTGTTGCCGCCCGTCAGGCGAAGCTCGACGACGTTCGCGGATGGAAGCCCCGTCCCCGCATCCTCGTAGTCGACGACGCTCTCGACGGCGAGGCCGGCAACCTCGCTCGGCGCCTCCGCGCGCAAGCGCTCCATGATCGCCGCCATCGCGGCCGCCCCCTCGGCACCGGGGTACGACACCGACACGGTGCGGTTGAGCCAGTACCCGTGCTCGGCGTACAGGTCGCGCATCGCGTCCGCAAGGTTTTTCCCCTGCAGCTTGTAGCTCTGCGCCATCTGGCAGATGAGCAGGCTTGCGTTCACGGCGTCCTTGTCGCGCACATGGTCGCCCGAGAGGTATCCGTAGCTCTCCTCGAAGCCGAAGATGAAGCGGTCGGCCTGCCCGGCGTCTGCGAGTTCGGTGATGATGTCGCCGATGTATTTAAAGCCGGTCAGGCAACGGCGCAGCTCAAAGCCATATTTTGCAGCGAGCGCATCGACCATCGCGCTCGACACGATCGTGGTGACGACCACTTTCTCGGCCAAGTCCTCACCGCGTTCGGCTCGCATGCGGCAGATGTAATCGAGCAGAAGCACGCCCATCTCGTTGCCCGTGAGCAGAAGGTAGTCCTCGCCGTCCTTCACGGCAACGCCCACACGATCGGCGTCGGGGTCGGTTGCGAGCAGCAAATCGGGATGCACGCGCTCGCAAAGCTCGATGCCCTTCTGCATCGCCTCGCGAATCTCGGGGTTGGGATACGGGCAGGTGGGGAAATCGCCGTCGGGGTCGCGCTGCTCGGGGACGACGGTGATGTCGGTGACGCCCGCTCGCTCAAGCACGGTCGTCACGGGAACGAGCCCTGTGCCGTTGAGCGGGGAATACACGAGCTTCAAGGGTGCCTTCGCGACCTCGTCGGCGCTTAGGTTGCTTACCGATTTCGAGAGGACTGCGTCATAGTAACGCTCGAGCACCGCGTCGTCGATCCAGGTGATGTCGCCTTTCGAAAGCGCGGCGTCGAAGTCGACGGACTTCACCCCCGAGAAAAGGTCGGTGCCCTCGATTGCAGCCGAGATAGCAGCCGCGGCCTCGCTCGTTATCTGGCAGCCGTCGGGTCCATAGGCCTTGTATCCGTTGTAGGCGGCGGGGTTATGGCTCGCCGTCACGCACACGCCGCCCGAGCAGCCCAGGTCGCGCACGGCCCACGAAAGCGTGGGAACAGGGGAAATGCGCGGGTACACGTACGCGTGCACGCCGTTCGCCGCGAAGATGGCCGCTGCCGTGCGCACGAAGAGCTCGCCGTTGTTGCGGCTGTCGCGCGCGATGGCAACGCTCGGGTTCTCGAAATGTGCATTCAGGTAGTCGGCGAACCCCTGCGTGGCACGCCCTACGGTGTAGATGTTCATGCGGTTCGTGCCGGCGCCGAGCGTACCGCGAAGGCCCGCCGTGCCGAAGGAGAGGTCCTGGAAGAAAGCGTCGGTGAACGCGGACTCATCCCCTGTTTCGACCGCTTCCTTCATGCGAGAAAGTTCGGCGGCAAGGTCGGGCTCCGTCACGTTTTCGATCCATCGCGCTATTTCGGCATGCATATTGCGCGCGTTCACTTCTGCTCCTTCTTGTACGCGCCGCGCCCGAGGAAAGCCCCCGGGCGCGGCGTTCGGTGTGTTACGTTGGAAGGCCCTGTGCGCCGGGCCCTATTCGGCGAGCTTCTTCGCGAGAAGCTGGTTGATGACCTTGGGGTTGCCCTGGCCGCGCATCTGCTTCATGCACTGGCCGACGAAGAACCCGATGACCTTGGTATGTCCGTCCTTGTAGCGCGCCACTTCGTCGGGGTTCGCGGCGATGACCGCATCGACGACGGCCTCGATCGCGCCCGTGTCCGACACCTGCTTCATGCCGCGCTCCTCCACGATGGCAGCAGGGTCTTTGTCCTCGTCCATGACGGCGGCGAAGACCTCCTTGGCCTGCTTGGAGGAGATGGCGTCCTCGGCGAGCAGCCCGACGAGTTCGACGGCGCGCGCAGGAGAAAGCGGGCTGTCGGCGAGGTTGGCGTCCTCGTTCGCGTTCTGCCAGCCCGCGATGTCGTTTATGACCAGGTTGGCGACGGGCTTGGCGAGCTTCTTCGCGTTTGCGCCGGCGGCTTCCATGCACTTCTCGAAGAAGTCGGCGGTCTGCTCGCCTTCCACCAGCTGACGGGCGTCGTATGCCGACAGGCCGAACTGCTCGGCGAAGCGCGCGGCCTTCTGGTCGGGAAGCTCGGGCAGCTTGGCGCGGACGCCCTCGATGAACTCGTCGGTGAGGTCGTAAGGCGCCAGGTCAGGCTCGGGGAACAGACGGTAGTCGTCGGCGGTCTCCTTTACGCGCATGACGATGGTGTGCTTCATCGTGGGGTCCCAGTGGCGCGTTTCCTGGTAGATCTGCCCGCCCTCTTCGAGCACCTCCGCCTGACGGCAGATTTCGTAGGCCAAGCCATCGTGGAGGTTCTTGAAGGAGTTCATGTTTTTAAGCTCGGTCTTCACGCCGAGCTTGGTCGACCCGCGACGGCGCAGGCTGACGTTGCCGTCGCAGCGCATGGAGCCCTCCTCCATCGAGCAGTCGGAGATGCCGATGGCGAGGAAGATCTGGCGCAGCTTCTGCATGAACAGGCGCGCCTCCTCGGGCGTGCGCAGGTCGGGCTTGGTGACGAGTTCGATGAGCGGCGTACCCGCGCGGTTGTAGTCGACGAGGGAATGCGTGGCGCCCGCGATGCGGCCCTCGTCGCCGCCGATGTGGACCATCTTGCCCGCGTCTTCTTCCATGTGGATGCGCGTGATGCCCACGTGCGCCGTGTAGCCGGTGTCGGTCACGGTGACGTTCTCGTA
>JAUNWQ010000031.1 GCA_030540225.1 Coriobacteriia bacterium
GGCACCGAGGTCGTCGACGTGCCGCGCCTTGCCGACTACTCCATCGACGAGGAAGCGGTCTTCGCGCGCCTCGGGCAAGGCGATATCGACTACGTTATCGTGGCCAGCCCGAACAACCCCACCGGCAAGCTCGCGAACGAAGAGTTCCTCGTGAAGCTCCTCAACGCCACCGACGCGCTCGTCTTAGTCGATGAGGCGTACTTCGAGTTCTCCCGCACGACGATGCGTCCCTACCTCGCGATGCACAAAAACCTGCTCATCCTGCGCACGTTCTCGAAGGCGTTTTCGCTCGCGGGCGTCCGCATGGGCTACATCCTGGGAAACGCCGAGGTCATCCGCGAGTTTTTGAAGGTGCGCCAACCGTATTCGGTCGACGCAGTCTCCCAGGCGATCGCACGCGAGGTGTTCTCCGAACGCCAGAAGTTCGAGCACGGCATCATGGCGATCATCTCCGAGCGCGACCGTCTGCTCGAAGAGCTGGCGAAGGTGCCGGGCGCCACCGTGTATCCTTCGGATTCGAACTATATCCTGTTCAAGCTCGAGGGCGCCGACAAGGTGTGGGAGGCCCTCTACGCGCGCGGCATCCTCGTGCGCGACTTCTCCCATGCGCCGATGCTCGAGGACTGCCTGCGTGTATCGGTAGGGACCGAAGAGGAAAACAACGAGTTCCTCGCCGCATTGCGCGAAATCGTGGCGAGCAAGTAGGAAGAGGTGCACATGAGCGAGCGGACCGCGCGAATTGCGCGCACAACGAAGGAAACCGACATCGAGCTGTCGATCGACCTCGACGGCACCGGAGTGACCGACATCGACACCGGCATCGGCTTTTTCGACCACATGCTCACTGCCTTCGGACGCCATGGGTTGTTCGATTTGTCGGTGCGCGCCGATGGCGACCTTGAGGTCGACGGCCATCACACAGTGGAAGATGTCGGCATCGTTGCAGGCCAGGCGTTTGCGAGCGCACTCGGTGACAAGCGCGGCATCAGACGTTTCGGTTCGATCGCCCTGCCCATGGACGAGGCCCTCATCCTGGCGGCCGTCGACATCTCGGGCCGCGGCCAACTGTTCTGGGAAGCCGACGTCCCAGCCGTCATGGTGGGGTCCTTCGACGCGACGCTCGCCAAGGAGTTCTTCATCGCCTTCGCCGCAAACGCGGGCGTGACGCTCCATATCCGCGAGCTCGCAGGCGAGAACACCCATCATGTGATCGAAGGCATGTTCAAGGCGGTGGCACGCGCGATGCGCCAGGCGGTCGAGGCCGACCCGCGCATGGGCGATGCGCTGCCGACGACCAAGGGCGCCCTGTAGGAGATGCGAATGATTGCGGTAGTCGATTATCAGAAGGGCAATCTGAAGTCAGTCGAGCGCGGCCTCATCGCTGCGGGCGGCGAGGCTTTTATCACGGCAGATGCGTCAGAGATAGCCAAAGCTGACGCCATCGTCTTGCCAGGTGTCGGGGCATTCGCGGACGCGGCGGCGACGATGTGCGAGCTCGGGCAGATGGAGGCCATTCGCGACCGAGTGCGCGCAGGCGTCCCCTTTTTGGGAATCTGCCTCGGCGAACACCTGATGTTCGAGCACGGCGTGGAAGGCGCATCTGAAGGCAACCCCGCATGCGGACTGGGGCTTTTGCCGGGCACCATCGTCGCCATGCCGCGCTGCGATGAGCAAGGCAAGGCATTCAAGGTGCCCCATGTTGGGTGGAACACAATCGAGATGTCTGCGTGTAATGGGAGCGCTGCAGTCCCTCCGTGCGGCGAAGGCGGGGGAAATGCCGTGCTCTCGTCCGGTGGAGTCGGGGGAGGCGCCGCGCGCAGTTCCGCAGCGAAGCGAGGACTGTTTGAGCACGGCGCCTTCCCCGACTCCACCCCACAGCCAGGGTGCGACCTCGCCTTCCCCGGCTCCGCCCCACAGGCAGGGAGCGAGCTCGCCTTCGCCTGCCCGCTCTTCGACGGCATAGCGCCTGGCGAGTACTTCTACTTCACGCATTCCTACATCGCGCCGACAGGTTCCCACACCATCGCCGAGACCACCCACAGCACGCGGTTCACAAGCGCCGTCCAATTTGGAGAATGCGCCTTCGGCGTGCAGTTCCACCCCGAGAAAAGCTCCGACGCCGGCGCACGCGTGCTCGCAAACTTCGTGGCAATAGCTGCCCGCGGCTAAGCGGTCGTCGCTGCACCGATTTCAGAAAGGAACGCAGAGACATGTATCTTCTCCCTGCAATCGATATCCTGGATGGCCGCGCCGTGCGCCTCGCCAAAGGGGACTATGCCCAGGTGACGGTCTATAACGACGACCCCGTCGATCAAGCACGGAAGTTCGAGTCCCAAGGCGCCACCTGGATTCACGTTGTCGACCTCGACGGCGCGCGCACAGGCGTGCCCGAAAATATCGCCATCGTCGAGCGCATCGTGCGGGAGACCTCGCTTTCCGTAGAGATCGGCGGCGGCATCCGCACGCTCGAGACCCTCGAGCGCCTCGCGGGCATCGGTGCCGCGCGCATGGTGCTCGGCACCGCGCTCGTAAACGACCCCGATCTCGCGCGCGCCGCCGTGGAGCGCGTAGGGGGAGACAGGCTCACCGCCGGCATCGACGCGAAGGGCGGGGAAGTCGCCGTCTCAGGTTGGATCGAGGGCTCGGGCGTTGCGGCATGCGATCTGGCCCGCGAGATGGGCAAGGCGGGCTTTAAGCACATCGTCTACACCGACATCGCACGCGACGGCATGCAGACCGGGCTCGACGTGCAAGCATATGTCCAGATGGCGGAGGCGTTCGGGCATCCCGTCATCGCAAGCGGGGGTGTGGCGAGCGTATCCGACATCGAGCGGCTCGCACCGGTTGCCTCCTCTATCGAGGGTGTCATCACCGGGCGCGCCGTATATGAAGGAACTTTAACGGTTGAGGAAGGCGTCGCGGCCTGCGCTGCGGCCACAAAGGAGTAGGCCATGCTTGCCAAGCGAGTGATTCCCTGCATGGACGTAAAGGACGGGCGCGTCGTCAAGGGCGTGAACTTCGTGAACCTGCGCGACGCGGGCGACCCGATCGAGCTCGCACAGCGCTATGACGAGCAGCGCGCAGACGAGGTCATATTCCTCGACATCACGGCGACGAGCGACGACCGCGCCACCACTGTCGAACTTGCGAGCCGCGCATCCGAGCAGCTGCACTTGCCCTATTGCGTCGGCGGCGGGTTTCGAAGCGTCACCGATATCCGCAAGATGATCGCGGCGGGCGCCGACAAGGTGTCGGTGAACTCTGCCGCTGTTGCGAACCCCGAGCTCATCACGCAGGCAGCAACTGCGTTCGGCACGCAGGCGATTCTCTGTGCGATCGACGCGAAACAGCGGGCAGACAACCCCAACAAGTGGGAGGTCTATGTCCACGGCGGCCGCAAGGCAACGGGAATCGACGCCGTCGAGTGGGCGCAAGAGGCGGCGCGGCGCGGCGCGGGCGAGATCCTGCTCACGAGCATGGACCGAGACGGCAGCCGCGACGGGTTCGACTGCTCCCTTACGCGGGCCGTGGCGCGCGCGGTGAACATCCCCGTCATCGCGAGCGGCGGCGTCGGCAAGATCGAGCACTTCGCCGAGGGCGTCATCGAGGGCGAGGCCGATGCGGTGCTCGCCGCAAGCGTGTTCCATTTCGGCGAGATGACCGTGCGCCAGGTGAAGGAATACATGCGCTCGCAGGGCATTCCCGTGCGCTTGTAACGCGGGTGCGTTGCAAGCGAGTTGAGCAAACCGAAAGGACACTAACGTACATGGTAGCGATTGACAGTATTCCCGAGCTCACCTACAACGAAGCCGGCCTCATTCCCTGCATCGTACAGGACGTAAAGACCCGCGAGGTCCTCATGATGGCGTGGATGAACGCAGAATCCGTGCGCTTGACGCTCGACCAGCGCACGACCTGGTTCTTCTCGCGCAGCCGCCAGGAGCTTTGGCACAAAGGCGGCACGTCCGGCAACACGCAAGCGCTCGTCGAGCTGCGCTACGACTGCGATGCCGACTGCCTGCTCGCACTGGTGGAGCCCGCAGGCCCCGCCTGCCACACGGGCAATACCACCTGCTTCTTCCGCGTGATGGGGTAGATTCCCGGGGCTCGCTCGCCGGCACCCGCTTCGTTGGCGCCGCCCCTTCTCGCTGCCGTCGCGCGCCCGAGGGCTCGCCAGTGTGTGCGCTTCTTGCTGTTTCGCCGCACGCAGGGCAACCTTCGGTAGAATCGATAGGTCCTATCCGAGCGCGACAAACAGCGCATCGCGCACGCACGAAAGCTCATACATGATTATCGAAATCCTGAAGGCCCTGCTCGAGGGCATTGTCGAAGGCATCACCGAATGGCTGCCCATCTCGTCGACCGGCCACATGATCTTGATTGACGAGTTCGTAAAGCTGCAGGTATCAGACCAGTTCCTCGCCCTGTTCCTCGTGGTCATCCAAATTGGCGCGATTCTCGCCGTCATCATCATGTACTTCCATAAGCTCAACCCCTTCAGCTTCAAGAAGACGCCGGCGCAGCGCAAAAGCACCTGGCGGCTGTGGGGCATGGTCGTCATCGGGTGCATTCCGGCGGCGGTGTTCGGATTCGCGCTCGACGATTGGGTGAACGAGCATTTTTACAACAAGGTCTGCGTTGCCGCGATGCTCATTTTGTACGGCATCATCTTCATCGTGCTCGAACGCCGCAACCATCGTCGCTTCCAGGAGGCCCGCGCAGGGCTCGCGCTTTCCGGACCGCGCCCACGTGGCAAGCATGCACGCGTAGACGCCCAGGCGCACGCAACGAGCGAGCAGCTCAACGCCCGCGCGGAGGAGCAGCTGTTCAAGATCACCGACGTCGACGACATTGACTGGAAGACCGCGCTCAAGATCGGCCTCTTCCAGGTACTCGCAATCATCCCGGGAACAAGCCGCTCGGGCGCCACGATCATCGGCGGCATGCTCGCCGGCTGCTCACGCACCGCAGCTGCCGAGTTCACGTTCTTCCTGGCCATCCCCGTAATGCTTGGCTGGGGCGCGGTGAAGGCCGCGAAATTCGTGCTCGCAGGCGTCGCCATGACCACGACCGAGATCGCCGTGCTCGTCACAGGCGTCGTGTCCGCGTTCGTCATGTCGATCATCTCAATCAAGTTCCTCATGGGCTACATCAAGAAGAACGACTTCACCGCCTTCGGCATCTACCGCATTATCGTGGGCGTGCTCGTCCTTGCCTACTTCGCCTTCGAGACCATGGGCATGCTTCCGTAAAGCCGCAATGCAACCCCAGCCGAACATCCCTCGCGTCACCTACACGCCCAAACTCGCGACGTACATGCGCAAAAAGGGCTGGAGTCATATCGCCATCGAGCACGCGAGCGCATGCGGCTGCTGCGTCGACCTGTCGGAGGTGGCCACGCGATTCGTCGATGACGCGGCGGCGGACAAGTTGCGCGCGAAGGGCTGCGTCGAGCTTCGCGGCGAGCTGGGAAGCGTCCTCGTGGCGCGCGGGATGGAATATGATAATTCGGTTGAACTGGGGCTTCGCAGCTTTTTCGGCGCGAAAGACATCACGGTGCACGGCATCAGGTCGTGGAGTTTGTAGCACACCCTTGGTTGGCTGCGGGATGGAGCGAAACCGCGAGTTGGCGCGGGATGGAGCGGATTCTGCCGCCCGCGACCGCCCACTTCGGACGTCTTCTTACTCGGAATCGACTCTTCACGGACACCGATATGCGAGTCGAAAAAGAGCGGTGAGCTTATTGTTCCTTGCGCGCGACCACGAACAAGGGGCACAATGAAACATGACGGCCATAGGGGACCGAATGGCCGAAAAGCCGAAAAGGCCATGGGTCGACTGCGAGAAAGTCGCAGGACAACCTCAAGAGCAGGGAGGACCTTATGCATTACGTCGAATCGCCGCATCGTTTGCCCTACGAGATGGCATCGGGAATCCTTCAGGCGGAAATCGGCTGCTCGTACAACCGCTGCCGCTTCTGCTCGCTGTGCCGCAAGCCGGGGAAGGACTATCGGCCCGCACCGCGCGAAGAGGTGGAAGCCGACCTCGACGAGCTCGCTTCCTACGTGCGCAGACCCTCGCGCATCTACCTCTACGGCGGCAACCCCTTCGGCATGCCGCGCGACATCCTTATACCGTTGCTCGAGCGCATTCACGAGAAGCTGCCCGAAGTGAAGACAATCGGCGGCTTTTGCCGCGTGGCTGACGTGAAAGCTGCGACTGACGAGGACCTCACAACCTGGGCGCGGCTCGGGGTGCAGGGGCTCTCCATCGGCGCCGAGAGCGCCTACGATCCCGCGCTCAAGTTTATGCGGAAAGCCCATACCGCGGCTGACCTGGAGCAGCAATGCGCGCGGCTCGACAAGGTCGGCATCGACTACACGCTGTTTTACCTGGCGGGCATGGCAGGCGCTGAGAAGTGCTCCGAGGCGGCACGCGCGTCAGCCGAAGTCTTCTCGCGCATCAACCCGCTGCGCATCAACATCATGACGCTCACCGTGTTCGACAATGCCGACCTCGCGCACGATGTAGCATCGGGCGCCTTCGTCCCGGCGGCAGAACGTGAAATCGTCCTGGAAATCCGCGACTTCATCGCAGGCCTTTCGGGATGCACGTCCTTCATCGAGGCCGGGCACGATACCAACATGGTGCATTTCGACGGCGTGCTCCCGCGCGACCAGGAAAAGATGGCCCTCTACCTAGAGCAACGCGCCGAGATCATGAGCGAAGAGCACATGAGGCTCCTTCGAAGCCGCTTCCGTACACTGTAGCAGAAGTGCATGATAAGACGAGGAGTCTGCGTGCGGCCAGGGGCCGCGGACGGCGCGAGGCCTATCAAAATGCTAGGATTTTCTGCTCGCCACCCCATTTCACCCGCTTTCGGGTTAGCCGCGGCTTCTCTTTTGCTATCATGTCAAGCACACGAGTGGCCCTATCAGGGCAGATTCTCGTTAAAGCATTGAGGCATGAGAGGAACTATCGATGCCAGAAGAAAGCAAGTCGCTTGCTGAAATCGAAGCGCACCGCGCCAAGATCGACGAAATCGACCAGCAAATCGTTGCGCTTCTGAATAAGCGCGCAGGTCATTCGCTCGTAATCCGCGGACTCAAACCAGGAGCCCACATGGGGCTTTACGACCCCAAGCGCGAGGAGGAAATCTTCGCTCGCGTCAACTCTTATAACGAGGGACCTTTGTATAACGAGAACCTCCGAGAAATCTACGAGGCAATTCTCAAGGTTATGAAGGAGACCCCGTCCGTATGAGCGAAGTGAAACCCGTGTCCCAAAAACTACCCGATTACGGAACGTTGACCGACGAGATCACCATTTTCGCCGGCCCGTGTTCGGTCGAGAGCGAAGAGCAGTTCAACGAAGTAGCTGAGTGCATCGCGAGCCTCGGTCTGCGCTGGATCCGCGGCGGCGCGTTCAAGCCCCGCACCAACCCCCACAGCTTCCAGGGCCTCGGCGAGGAAGCGCTGCAGATCATGAAGGCTGGGGGAGACAAGTACGGCCTGAAGACCCTGACGGAGGTCATGGACTCCGAGCACTGCGAGATGGTCCACTCCTACGTCGACGGTCTGCAGGTGGGAGCGCGCAACTTCCAGAATTTCAGCCTGCTAAAGAACATCGGTAAGGTGACGAAAGACTCGCACAAGATGGTGCTGTTCAAGCGCGGTTTCGCCGGGACGATTGCCGAGTGGCTCGCCGCGACCGACTACATCACCATGGCGGGTAACGACAATGTCGTGCTCTGCGAGCGAGGTCTGCGCACCTTCGAGACCGCGACGCGCTTCACGCTCGACATCTCGGCTGTGCCCGTCATCCACAAGCAGAGCCTCTATCCCATCTGCGTGGACGTCTCTCACCCGGCCGGAGTGCGCGACCTCGTGCCCGCACTTGCAAGGGCGGCAGTGGCGGTCGGCGCCGACTCGATCATGATTGAGGTGCACCCGAACCCGCCCGCGGCCCTCTCCGACGGTCCGCAGCAGCTAACGCCCGCCCAGTTCACCGACCTTATTGCCGAGCTGCGCGAACTCGCCGCCGTCTTCGGGAAAAAGATCGTCTAGCGAGCTAGCACGCTGATGCGGAGGCGCACTGACGCACCGCACGCAAGAATATTGCAACCCGTAGGAGCCGCCCACGCAAAAGGCGGCTCCTTTTGCGTGGGCGGCAGCAACACTTCGGGTGGGATTCTTTAACCTGTAACGAATTGTTACAGATCTTGAGATATACTGTAAAAAAACGTTACAGGTTGGGAGAGGTTTCAATATGAATGACCAAAGCACGGTAATTAAAGCGCTCATCGAGGACTTCCATGCCACCGTTCTCCCAGCACATTTACAGCGTATGCTCGATCGCGATCTCGACCTTGGCACGCCATTTGAGCCTGCTCCCGGCAACCTAGTGAAAGTTGTAGTCGGAATGCGACGTTCGGGGAAGACGTATCGTCTTTTCCAGCAAATCAGGGATTTAATTGCATCAGGCATAAGCCCCGACCGCATCTGCTACTTCAATTTCGACGATGACAGGCTGCGCCCCTTCTCCGCGGATTTGGTCGACAAGGTAATCGAGTCGTTTTTCGAACTACACCCCACTAGCCGCTCGAAGGGGGCATATCTTTTCTTCGACGAAATCCAGGAAGTTCCCCATTGGGACATCGCAGCGCGAAGAATAGTCGATACAGAGAAGGCAACCATATATGTTACTGGGTCTTCGTCGAAAATGCTCTCCACCGATGTAGCGACAGAATTTCGGGGTCGATCGATTAGTTATGAATTGCTTCCCTTCAGCTTTAGCGAATATGCGCGATTCCACAGAATCGACTGCGACGGAGCGACCACTTCGCACGACAAAGAGCAAGCATCTCTCCTGAAAAATGCTTGCCAGCACTATTTAGTGCAAGGCGGATTCCCAGGAGTCCAACAACTGAGCGACAACGAGCGGGTTGCCGCGCTTCAAAGCTACGCGCAATTCACCGTTTCTCGCGATGTGGTTGAACGCTATGGCTTTTCTAACGCTGCTTACGCTCAAAATCTCGCTCGAATCTCAATCGCTTCGAGCGGGCGAGATTTTTCCATCAGCAAAATCGATAGTCTCGGCAAAAACGCCGGCTACACACCTGGTCGCGCGAAAATAGCCGCAATGCTCGACGCATTCGAAGATGCACACATGCTCCATCAGGTGTATGCTTTTTCGCATTCCTCTCAAAAAGTTAGACTTGGTGGATTCAAGTTGTACTCAGAGGATCCAGGGCTGTTCTGCGCACTTTCTCCCGCTCCAAACGATGGATTAACAAGAGCTCTAGAAACCGCAGTGTATCTGGAAATGAGACGCCAGGCATCCACTCGCATCGGATCAATCGCCATGCTGAAACTGAAATCCGGCAAAGAAATCGACTTCATCGAAGGTGATGAAGCATTCGGGGTGGCGTATGGGCTCATCCAGGTTTCGTTCAACATGAGAAACGAAGCCACCAGACAACGGGAAATATCGGCGTTGCAAGAGGCCATGGCTCGCTTCGGCAGGGAAAAAGGCGTGATTATCACGCTAGATGAGGAATCAAGAATCGCAGTTGACGAGGGGGTCATCGAGGTGGTCCCCGCTTGGAAGTGGCTGCTCGGCGATGAGGGGCTATAGCCGAGCTGGCGTCATGAGCCATGGCGGACGTGGAGCGAGTCGTGCCTGCCGATCATTTTCGTGATCGGCTATGCCGTACAGCGTGAAGACGGCATGCTTGTCGCTCACATCACGCGCCTTACGGCGTAGCCGCGCCTTCGTGAGCACAAGAAAAGCCGGGCCGCGATTTCGTTGCGACCCGGCTTTTCCGGGAACTGCATATGCGAGCGGTGGCGACGCGTCAGCAGCGGTGCCCCGACAGAGCTCTCTACAGCAGCGCGGTCTTCACGTAGCGTTGCATGAACGCGGCCGCCTGCGCGCGGGTGGCGAGGCCCTGCGGCGCGAGGTCGGTGTTGTCCACGCCCTTCAGGATGCCCTCGGCAACAGCCCATTGCACAGCCTCTAAAGCCCAGTCAGACACGGCATCGGCGTTCTCCATGCCGCTCACATCGGCGCGGGCCGAGGTGTCCATACCCGACTTGTTGGCGTAGTTGAATAGCATTGTCACCAGCTGCTCGCGGGTGATGCTGTCCTCGCCCCAAAGCCCGTTCGAAACGCCGTTGTCGACAGCCCACTGCTGGCCCTTGGCGTACCACGGGTCGCTGTCGGACGTGTCAGCCCCGTCTGTGCGGGCGAGCACCGTCATCATCATGTTGCGGGTGAGGGCGGTCTCCGGCTCGTAGGTGTCGCCGTTGCCGATGCCCTTGAAGATTTCGTGCGAGCTCGCGAAGTCGATGTCATCGGCCGCCCAGTGCTCGGCGGGCACGTCGGAGAAGTCCTTCGCGTTGTCGACGATCTTGATGGTCTCGTCGCCGTCGAGCTTGACAATCGCCTTGCCGCCCTCGACAAGCGACATCGGGATGACGGTCTCGGTGCCGTCCGCGTGCACGATCACCGCGACGTTGCCCGCGTCGGCGGCGGCGGGAATGGCGACAATAGTGCCGGCGGGCGCGGAGATGGAGACCTCCTTGCCCTTGGTCACCTCGACGGCCGCGGGAATCTCAACGGGCGCGCCGGCGTTAGTAGCGGCGCCCTCGGGGACGGTGACCTTGGTCGTGGTGTTGCCGGAGGCGTCCGTCTTCTCGACGACCGTGGTGCCGTTCGCGCCCTCGGTGGTGGAGGTGGACTCGCCCGTCTTCTTGTCGGTCACCGTGGTGGTCGTGGTGCCGTCGGGGTTCGTGGTGGTAGTGGTCTCAGTGCTCGAGATCCCGGGGTTCGGAGTCACGGCATTCAAGGCAACCGTAAAGCGCCCACCGTTCTCGACAACCTTGTACCCATCGACAACAAACGCGCTCGGGTCGGTTGAGAACGTGCCGCCAGAAACAGCGACCGTCTTCGCGGAGTTGTCGAAAGCCGACTCCTGCTTCGTCGCGGAATCCCAGGTGTAGGCCTTGATAGCCGCGTTATCGCCCTTCGCCTTGAAGGTACCGCCGGTAATGGCAATCTGGCCAAGGCCCTTGTAGCCGGGACGGTTGACGATAGAAATTGCCGCGCCGTCCTGGATGGCACCGTCGCCCTCGGTCTTTGCAACCGGGTCGCCCGACACGGTGATCGTGCTACCAGAGTTGACATTCAGGTTGCCCGAGCACACCTGCGCGCCCATCGTCTTCGCGTTGATCGTGGAGTTGTCGATGGTCAGCGTTCCGCTGCTGGGGAAGTAAATGCCGAAGCCGTTGGGAACGTTGAGCGTGCTGTCCTTCAGAACAACAGTGTCGTTCGTGTTGTTGCCGTTCGTTTCGATGCCGCTCGTAGCGGTAGTAGACGCCTCAACGCCCTCAAACGTAAGGGTGGAGTTGTCGTACTTGATGGTGCCGCCCATGGCAGAAGGAATCAAACCGATGAGCTGCGAGCTCACGACCTTGCCGTTCTTCACCGTAAGCGATGCATCGGAATAATTGATTTCGAACGCCGCAGAGTTTGCATCGGTTCCGGTGCACGTCCAGGTGTGACCATTCAGGTCAACCACACGAGCGATGCTTCCGGAGTTGAACGTGCTACCCGTGGTGTAGTCGCGCAGCAAGGTGATGGCTTCGCCAGTTTTGGTTTGAGCATCGAACGCCTCATCCATGGTGTAATAGCTGGTTTCGCCAACCTGAGCAAGGTAAGCCTTTGCCACGCCGAAGGTGCCGTTGCCGTTTTGGGTAGCCGCAGAGCCTTCGATCAGATAGCGGGACGGATCGGTGCTAAACGTACCGCCCGTGACCTCGATCGTCGCCTTTGTGGGATCGTTGGAAGTGGTACCCGTGCTGTAGTCAACCGTGTTCAGCGTGCCATTGACGGTGCCGCCGGTGATTGTCGCCTTCGCTGCTTTACCCTCGGCGCCGTCGTAAGTCACTGACTCAACGTTACCGTTGACGGTGCCGCCGCTGATCTCGAGACTAGAGCCGCTTCCGTTGTAGGTCCATGTCGAAACGTTGCCGTTAATGACCGCGTTGTCCTTGATGGTGGCGTTCTTCCAGTTTTCGATAGCGTAGCTGTTTTTCGAATTGATTACGCCGCCCTTAACGTAAAGATTGCCGTGGTCGCACTTAAGGACGATAAAGTTATCCTGCGTGAATGTGCCGCCGCTAATGGTCAGGCCCGGCACGCCGGGCTTGCCGACGTCGCCAACGCGAACAAGGGACGCGCCCTTCGTTCCGCCGGCGCCGCTGTCGTTCTTGACATTGCCGCTCTGGAAGAACAACCAACCGCTATTGCCGCCCTGAACGTCGATGACGTAGTGGGAAGAAACGCCGGAGTTCTCTGCGGTGTCCTTACGCATGATGGTACCGGTCTGGGCCGCGCTGGAGTCCATGACGTAGACCCTGGCCGTGACCGTCAGCGCCGGCTTGCGCTCGCCCGTGCTGCCGTTGAGGGTGTGGCCGTTCAGGTCAAGCGTGACATAGGGCATGGAGATCGTTACGTTCTCCTTCGTATCTGCCAGCAGCTTCACCGTTGCCTTGCGCGGCGCAGCGTTAATAGCCGCCTGCAGGCTGGAATATGTCTTGCCGTTCACTTCGGCGACGACGGCCTCAGTGCCTTCCTCGGCAGTTGTAGCTTCGGCGCCTTCTCCGTTGGCCTCAGCCGCGGGGGCTGCTGCTTCGCCAGTCGATGCGCCGGCCGCTTCGGACTGCGGGGCTATCGTGTCGCTCGAGCTTGCGCCCGCGTCGACGCCTTCCGCTTGATCGGCAGGCTGCACCTGCTCGCTCGGAGAGGAAGCGCCCGATGCCGCGTCGTCTTCAGCTGCAAATGCCGCAGACGGCACCATCATGGGGCACATCGCGACGCTCAGCAAAACTGAGACGACTTTGTTAGCATTGCTTGCTTTCATTTCCCTTGCATCTTCCTTTCTTTTTCCTTGTTTCCGACAATTGCTGTGTATCTCCATTCCCACCGTTACGGCTTTGGCGGGAAGTAGTTTGCCGGATGGGTTTACGGGAAAGCAGGGTACCCCCAATCTTGTGAGGGTACCCTGTAACGGTCGATATCTGAGCTGAGGCGCGCTGTGGTTGTGGTGCCGGTGACATATAGAGTTTCACCTTGTTTCGAAACGGCAGGTTCGATCCTTTCCGATTCGTCCACGATGTCACCCCAATTCATCGACAGTGATGCCCGCACAGATGAAATATATAATAGCAGAACTATCGTTTTTAGGGGATACAAATCGCTATTTTTGAGTGCCTTGAGGGTTACTGTTCACACCCAACATCTTGGGGTGACTCTTCGTCGTCCCAGACCAGACGCGGCTTCTTCTTCGCGTAGGCGGCCTTGAGGTAGGGGATCTGGTCCTCCTCGACGCGCCCGATGTAGGTGACGGTGGTCTGGACGACCTTGCCCTTGACGCGGTCGCTGCGCATGATCGAGGCCGTGTAGGTCATCTCGCCGTGCTTGTCGCGCCTCTTGTTTATCTTGACGAACATGCCCTGCGACCTCCTCGAATAGTCCCAATATAATACGCACGTTAACGGCATAGGGCAAGGTGATACGTAGTATAATTGGTACACACTCCCAAAACGGCGGGAGCCGACTTGCCAAGGCCCGACTACAGGATACCATCGCGCCGCGAGCGCGAGCTCTTCAAGCAGGTCAGGGACCTGCGGGAAAGGCTCGACTCGCTATCCAGGGACCCCTCCGCAACGCTCGAGATATCGCGGCTCGAGGGCATCGTCGCGGAGCGCGGCTCGGCCATCGCGGCCCTGGAATCCGAGCTGGAATCGGAGCGCGCCAGGACGGCGCGTCTGCGCGGCGAGCTGGAATCGTCGCGCGCCAAGCGCAAAAGACTCGAATCGCAGGTCAGGCAGCTCAAGTGCGACGTCGGCAACGAGCGGGCGCGCACCAGGTCGGCGCAATCCAGATACGAGACGACGGCCTCCAGCCACGCCCGCCTGCTCGAGGAGAACGGGTCGCTCAAGGAGCGCAATTCCGAGCTGGAAGCCGAGGTCGCGCGCAAGGACGCGCTCATCGAGCACCTGAACGCGCGGCTGTCGAGGACCCCGGAGAACTCGTCGCTGCCGCCGTCGTCGGATCCCAACCGCAAGCGCATACCCAACTCGCGCGCGAGGACCGGCCGCAAGCCGGGCGGCCAGCCGGGGCACCGGGGCCATCGCCGGCGCATGCCCGACCCGGACGACGCGGTCGTGCTGGAGCCGGAATCGGCTTGCTGCCCGCGTTGCGGCTGCGGCATGGCGCCGACCGGCGGCGTGCGCGAGCACTCTGTCACCGACATCGAGGTGCGAACGCGCACCACCGCCTACGCCTTCCACGGCGGCGACGCGGCGGTCTACCGCGCCAGCGACGCCAAGGGCCATGCCGGCGTGAAGGGCTCTCCGCTCGAGGACGCGCCGGACGCCACCGTCGTCAGCGACCACGACACCACCTACCACAGCTACGGCAGGCGGCACGCCGAATGCAACTGCCATATACTCCGATACCTGAAGGGCGTCGCGGAGAACGAGCCCGGCCAGGCCTGGGCCGGGGACATGGCCGCCCTTCTCAAGCTGGCGGACGAAACGGCCAAGAAGGCCCGCGCCGGCGGCGCGGGATCGCTCGACCCCGCGATCGTCGCCAAGTTCGAGTCGTGCTACAGGGCGATGCTCGAGTCGGCCCTGGAAGGGTACATGGCGAGCGGCGCGACCAGCTGGAAACACCCTCCGGAGGGAATCGCGCTGGCGAGGCGGATGCTCAAGCACGCCGACAAGCACCTGCTCTTCCTGCGCGACCTGTCGGTTCCCTTCGAGAACAACGGCAGCGAGAGGCTCCTGCGAAAGGCGAAGGGGAAGCTCAAGCAGTCCGGCGGGTTCCGCTCGACGCCCAACGGAGAGCAGCCCTACTGCGACTTCCTGACCATCGTGGAGACGGCCAAGATGCGAGGCATCCAGCCGTACCGGGCGGTGCATGCGACCTTCGCCGGCGAAGGCGGCCTGTTCGCGTAGGAGCCGGCCGCCGAAAACGCCCCTCACCCCATTCGCATCGTCATCGAGAAAGGACGCCCGACCTCGGGCCTAGCCTGCTGACCCCAAGATGTTGGGTGTGAACAGTAACAAATATCGCCGTCACCAGGCTCGATAGGTTGAAAATTATCAAATATGAAACAATCCCCCCGATGACCTCTACGCGCAAGCCGCATTGCCCGTCGGATCGACCCGTGCGGGCACCGTGCTTCTCCCCCAAACCGCGAGGATGCTACAATGGCACGCGTTCGCCCTTGACGCCCCTCGACAAATCGGAGCCGCATGACCAACTTCTCCAAGCCCATTAACCGCGCGCTCTTCGTGCTTTGCGTCATCGCGACCGGGTCCATCGCCGGCGCGTTCGTGTGGGCGTTCTTCTTCTTGATGGACAAGGGGATCGAGTTCTTCTGGTCCACGCTTCCTGCGCTCATCGGCCAGGCGGCGGATGCGTATCTGCCGGGGCTTGCGGAGGGGCCATTCGGCTTTCTGCCGTATCCGCTCATCGTCTGCATCGTCGGCGGGCTACTCATCGGGTACTTCGACAAGAAAACGGGCGCGCGCCCCGAAGAGCTCACCGCCGTCATGGGCAAGGTGAAGAAAGACGGCCGCTACAGCTACGAGGGCATCGGCAAGCTTTCGCTCGCGGCGCTTCTGCCGCTGCTGTTCGGCGGGTCGATCGGACCCGAGGCCGGGCTCACCGGCGTGATCGCAGGGCTCTGCACCTGGGTCGGCGATCGGATGCGGCGTTTCGGCGCCGACTTCCGCGCGCTCACCACCATCGGCACGCAAGCCGCCTTAACCACCCTGTTCACCGCCCCCTTGTACGGCTTTGTGGCCCCGCTTGCAGGGACGGCGGACGCGCCCAAAGACGGCGAAAGCGGCGTCGATATCAAGCTGCCGCGCGCCCAGAAAACCTTTGTCTACCTGTGCGCCATCGCAGGCGCACTTGCGGCGTTTCTGCTGCTCGGAGATGTGTTCGGGGGAGGAATGGGCCTGCCGCGCTTCACGGGGATGGAAGTGGGCGCGCTCGAAGCCGCACTGGTCATACCCGCCGCCCTCATCGGATGTGCCGCAGGATGGGCCTTCCACGCATCGACCTGGGCATCGGGAAAACTTGCAAGCCGCATGGGGGAGCGGTCCGTCGCGAAGGCCGTGCTCGGCGGGATCGTCCTCGCGGCATGCGGCATGGCGATGCCCTACACCATGTTCGCAGGCGAGGCTCAAACACACCTGCTGATGGATAGCTACCTTGCAATCGGCGCGGGCGCGCTCATAGCAACCGGGCTCGTAAAGGCCGCGCTCACCCCGTTCTGCATCCAGATGGGCTGGCGCGGAGGCCATTTCTTCCCGCTCATCTTCGCGGGAGTGAGCATCGGATACGGCTTCTCCCTGCTCACCGGCGCGGATTCCGTATCATGCGTGGCCGCGTGCACCGCAGGGTGCATGGGAGCCGTCATGCGCCAACCCGTGATGACGGCGCTGCTGCTGATCATGTGCTTCCCCGTGAAGGGCGTCGTCGTCACGATCGCGGCTGCGGCCATCGGGGCGGCGATTCCCCTTCCGAAGGCGATTGCGCCTTGCAAGCCGCAAGGGAGCGCCCAGAAGAATGGGGGCACCCTTCAAGAAACCGAGGAGGCAAGCGAATGATAAACTTCCGCATGCTCGTGGACGTGCTGAGGCACTCGGGGTTCGGACCAATCACCTGCGTGTTCGCGATCGCCTTCCTCATATGCTCGGCAGCGGTATGGCTTGCCGACCCCGAAACCCTCACCATCGGCGACGGGGCGTGGTTCTCCTTCGAAGTGGTATCGACCATCGGATTCGGCGACGTGAACGCGACGGGGCCGGTGGCGCGTGTGGCAGCCGTAGTGCTCAGTGTTCTAAGTATTTTCTACATCGCGCTCCTAACCGGCGTTGTCGTGAGCTACTGCACGACCGCCCTCAAAGCGCGTCAAGAGGGCACGCTCGCCAATTTCGCCGCCAACCTCGAGCGACTCGACGAGATGACCCCTGAGGAGCTCGCCGCGTTCTCCAAGCGAGTGAAGGACTACCGTCGCACGCATTAGCGACTAGCGGCGAAGCGGACGTGCTGCCGAACTGTGTCGCCGCCGTTCGCGCACAACCCCCAAATAGCCGCCACAGGGCCATTTCGCCCCCGCGAGGCCACGGACACGCCCGACCCACGGCCCTTCTGATGTTAAATCACTGGCGTTAACGTTAAATTGCGCGCGCGTTTGCGCAATCTGCGGCACAATGAGGTGCGACACAGAAACGCGGGCGGGAATACAAGCTCGCGGGCGCGGCATCTGCCGCATGTTGGAACCGAAACGACAAGGAGCACTTTCGTGGCTAAGGTCAATCCGAACTACCAGAAACTTCCGGGCAGCTATCTCTTCTCCGAGATCGCCCGTCGCACGGCAGCATATTCCGAGGCGCACCCCGAGGCGAAGCTCATCAAGATGGGCATCGGCGATGTGACGCGCCCGCTCGCACCTGCCGTCATCGAGGCGATGCACGCCGCCGTAGACGACATGTCGCGTTCCGAGACTTTCCACGGCTACGGCCCTGAGCAGGGATACGACTTCCTGCGATCAGTCATCGCGGAGAAGGACTTCCACGCACGCGGGGTCGACATCGCCGACGATGAGATCTTCATCTCCGACGGTGCGAAGTCCGACTGCGGCAACATCGGCGACATCCTCGACGTCGACAACGTCATCGCCGTTTGCGACCCGGTGTACCCCGTCTACGTCGACTCCAACGCGATGGCGGGCCGCGCGGGCGACTACGACGCCGAAGCCGAGCGCTGGACGAACATCACCTATATGCCCACCACCGCCGAAAACGGATTCTGCCCTGCGCTTCCCGAGGGCCGAGCAGATGTCATCTACCTGTGCAGCCCGAACAACCCCACGGGCACGGTGCTCACCGCCGAGCAGCTGAAGGTGTGGGTCGACTACGCGAACGCCAACGGCTCGATCATCATGTTCGACGCGGCTTACGAGCGCTTCATCACCGAGGAGGGCGTGCCGCACTCCATCTACGAGGTGGAAGGCGCCAAGACCTGCGCCATTGAGTTCCGCTCGTTCTCGAAGACTGCAGGATTTACCGGTGCGCGTTGCGGATATACTGTGGTGCCTAAGGAACTCGAGCGCGACGGCCAGAGCCTGAACGCCATGTGGAACCGCCGCCAATGCACGAAGTTCAACGGCGCGAGCTACATCATCCAGCGCGGCGCCGCGGCAATCTACACCGAGGAAGGCGAGCGCCAGATAGAAGAGACGCTTGCATACTACCGCAACAACGCGCGCGTGATCAAAGAAGGCCTTGAAGCCGCTGGATTCACCGTGTACGGCGCCGTGAACAGCCCTTACATTTGGTGCAGAACCCCCGAGGGAATCGGTAGCTGGGAGTTTTTCGACAAGCTGCTCACCGAGGCGAACATCATCACCACGCCGGGCGCGGGCTTCGGCCCCTCGGGCGAAGGCTATGTGCGCCTGACCGCCTTTGGCGACGCCGACGCCACCGTCGAGGCGATGGAGCGTATCAAAAAGCTCATGGCGTAGCGAGCGCTCGAGTGGCGAGGCGGGCCACTACCCGCCGCAGGAGGCACTCTTCCCGCGAAAGCTTAGGAGCAAAACTAAAAGGAGCCTCGAGCTTGTGCCCGAGGCTCCTTCCATCTTACGTGGCGGATCGCGCAGGCTGCAACGCCGACCCTAGAACCCACCTTGGCTTGCGCGCTCGGGAACGAGCGTGCGGCGCTTTCCCTTCGCCCAGTTCATGCTGCGGAATTCCTTCACCTCGTGGAAGTTGTAGTTCTCAGCCCACATGAAGCAGAAGCCGCGCAGCTCGTCGAGCAGCTCCTCGGGCGTGCCCGCGTGCTCGTCCTCGATGTAGGTCTTGAAAACGGAATACGTCTCGCTCTTGTCGTGGATGCGCACCTTGGGGAAGCGAATGGAAAGCCACGTGCGGATTGCGGCGTTGAGTTTCTCGGCGCCGGGATCGTCGCCGAACATGACCTCGATCGGCTCCCAATATTCTTTGTACAGGCGCGTCTGCTCGTCGTGGTCCATCGCGATGAGCAAGTAGTTGCGCACCAGGTCAGCCGTCGTCAGCGGCACACCGCGCGCGTTCAGGCTCTCGAAGATGAGCTGCGGGTTGTCGCCACGATCGAGCTCGGCGTCAATCACCGTGAGCACCTTCATGCCCGCCCACAGCACGTCGGCGTCGAAATCGCTCTTTTCCATCTCACCGTAGAAGTAGTCAAGGTTCTCGGTGATGCGCTCGGAGGGACGCTCGGGCATCGGCGTAGCGTTCACCACCGCCTCAAGCGTCGGGCAATCGTTCAGCGACAGGATAAGCTTCGCCGCCACGCCGTCGCCCGTCTTCACGTGGAGGAACGTGCCGGAGATGTCGTCGGCGGTAAGGCCATCGGCGGTCGCGCCGTGCGCGCGCAGATACTTCACGAGCGCGGCGATCACGATGGTGAGCGTGGTCATGCGCTGCTGGCCGTCGATCACGTCGAGCTGGTGCTGCGCCGTCTTCGCGAAACGGTCGGGCGAATAGAGCACCGTGCCGATGAAGTGCGCATTGCCCGTGCGGCCCGAGCGGTTGATGTCCTGCCACAGCCCCTTGCACTGCTGCAGGCCCCAGGAGTACACGCGCTGGTACACCGGGATGACAAACTGGGTATCTTCCGTTCCCAAAAGATCGAGGAACAGCTCCTGTTTCGTTTGCATGCGTAAAACTCTTTCTCCACTTCGCGCCCGAGGCGTCGACCTGGGCGCGGCCTCCATCTTGCACCCGAAGCGTCGCCGCGGGTGCGGCCCCAAAAAACCGTGAAGGATTATAGGGCAGGTGCCAATAGATGAGTAGATACTCGAATTCGATTGAGCGGAAGAATCCGCATTTCGTGCACAGAGAGCGACCCCCGAAGAGGGAAACGGCAAGTGCGCGAGCAAACCATAGGATACAATCCTAGAAATACCGTGCTCGAAAACGATGCAAAGGCGAGCTCGAAGGGCGGCTTGGAAGCAGACGCATCGCGAACCCTCTGCTCGCGCTGGCCGTCAAGCGACAACCAAGGGCACGCCCAGCACCGAAAGATTGGGGAGCAACCATGACGAAGAAACGCATCTTGCTTGTCGCTACGGGCGGCACCATCGCGTCGAAAGAAGAGGGGAATGGCTTGTCACCTGCGCTTTCAGGCGAGGAGCTGACGAGGTATGTCCCCGAGGTGGCAGACCTCGCCACGCTCGATGTGAAACAGGCCATGAACATCGACTCGACCAACATGCGCCCGAGCGACTGGCTGCGCGTCGCCCGCACCATCATGGAAAGCTACGACGACTACGACGGATTCGTGGTCCTGCACGGCACCGACACCATGGCATACACCGCAGCCGCCCTGTCGTATCTCATCCAGCACAGCCCCAAGCCCATCGTGCTCACCGGCTCGCAGCGCCCCATGGCGAGTGCCTTCACCGACGCGAAGCTCAACCTCTACCAAAGCGTGCTGTACGCAACCGACGACGACGCGTGCGACGTATCGATCGCGTTCGGCGGCATCATCATCGCGGGAACCCGCGCGCGCAAGCAGCGCACCATGAGCTTCAACGCCTTCACCAGCGTGAACTTTCCGCCGCTCGCTTATATCCGCACCGACCGCATCGTGCGCTCCGCCTCCTTTGCACATGCGGCATGCGCCGATGGCATGCACGGGCGCACGGCCAGCAGACCCACCGTCTACGACAAGCTCGACCCGCGCGTGTTCGCGCTGAAGCTCACGCCGGGCCTCGATTCGAGAATCTTCTCGGCATTGGCGTCCGCCTACGACGCGGTCATCTTAGAGACGTTCGGCATCGGCGGCATTCCCGAGCAAGGCGAGACCGGCCCATGCTTTCAGGACGCTATCTATTCTTGGGTCGATTCGGGACGTATCGCCGTCATGACGACACAAGTTCCCGAAGAAGGTCTTGACCTGGGAGTTTACGAGGTTGGCCGCGCGTATGCGAACCATCTGGGCATTTTGCGCGGCGCCGACATGACCCCCGAGGCGATTGTCGCGAAGACCATGTGGGCGCTCGGGCAGACCCGCGACGTGGCAGAGGTTGAGCACCTGTTCAACTGCGAGATCAACCACGACCGCTCGCCGTTCGAGTAAGCAGAAAGCACGAGGCAGCGCACCGCCTCGTGCACTACTTAGGCAACGAAGAGTTTACTCACATCGCCCGCATTGCAATCGGCAAGCGCGACACTTTTGATCGAGGGGTCATCGTCGGTCGAGTAGTAATATGTCTTCGTGCGCGCCGAGTAGCACCCCGTGTAGAGCGTGCGCTCGAAGGTGCCGTCGGCCATCGCCGCCGAGCCTTCCACCATCGCCACATTCCCAAGCGTATGGAACGCACGCAGCACGTTTTCCCGCTCGCTGGCCTTCTGCGGGTAGTTCGCATTCAGGAATGCCGCCTTCACGAAACGCGAGGGAGAATACGAATCACCTGGAATGCCGCGCGCACCAGCGCCCGCGCCGAAGGGGGTAAGCTCGGCGCGGCCCCAGGTCGCAGCGGCGGGGAAATCTCCCGTAGCCGTGATGTAGGTGCGCAGGTTCGTCATGTGCCAGGTGAACTCGGGCTGGTTCGCCAGCGTATCGACCGGGTTGTCCATCACATGCAGTCCGTCGGCCATCTGCTCGATCACGATCGAACGCGTGCCGTCGCCCACAATCCAGTGCAGCATCGACACGCCGAGCTGGTCGCTCACCGGCTTCGCAACGATGTTCGCGTTCGCGATGGCCGCCTCCACTTCATCGACCGTCGCGAAGTTCGCCGCAACCCAAACAGGGAACTCATAAGCGGCGATGTTTGTCTTCCCGTCAATAGGCCCCTTGGAATATTCAGCGAACCCGGGGAAGTTCAAGCCGGCAACGCCCAGGCCCGCATCGTTTCCGCAATCGAAGTAGAGCGGGTAGTTGTCGAGCACGACCGCCATACCGATCACGGCGTGCGCGGCCGGCGCGTCATCGAGGAAGGAGTAGGGGAGCGGGAAGCCCGCGGGCGTCACCACCACGCGCTCGCCGTAGCGCGTGTTCCAATCAAGGTTGCGCGCCAGATACATGTTGCCCTCGCCGTCGCTGAATCTGATTCCCGTGCACATATCGCATCCTTTCGTGAAGCTTGTCCGTCCGCGCCCACCCGCATCGGGTGGGCTTTTCTTCCATTCCATCGTGCGCCTGGAGCGTTTAAAGGACAACCGAGAGCTTCCCATCGTTGCCATTCGGTCATCAAAACGCCGCGCCGTAAACAGATTGAACTTACAGAAAACCCCTCCGCCGTGGACAAAAACGCCGATGGGGCAAATGCTGCAGCTCCACGTAACACCACCCAAAGCCAACGCTACAGTTCGCGTTGGTTTTCCTCTTTCCCCAGTTCGCGCGCTTGGTATTCCGCCTCTATTTGCCGGGCGAACTCATCCATCTTGCGCTCGCCTTCGCTTCGAATGCCAAAAAGCGTGCGGCCACTCGATACGCGCCGCTGCTCGTCGCCGCTCATCTGGATGCGAAGCTGCTCTTGAATGCGTTTCCATTTTTTCTCGAAGTCGTCCATGCGACCATGATAGCAGCCCTCGCGAAACGACCGAGCGAAAAACCTCAATGCCGCTCGCCTTCGCTGGTTAAATTGCAATGTTAACCGGACATCATATGATAGCTGAGCGTTTTCCCAG
>JAUNWQ010000135.1 GCA_030540225.1 Coriobacteriia bacterium
ATCGTCATGTGGCTTATCGGGCCGTGCGCTCTTGCCGCGCCCTTGCATCTGCTGTTTACCCGCCAACCCGTCGGTGGGCCGTGCCCCGCCGCGCGTTCTGGCGTATGATGGGGCAAACGAACGATTTCCCCGTGCGCGATAAGCGCAAGGCGGGCGGCAAAGGTAAGGGAGTCCTCATGGACGAGAAAGTGATGCTCGGGCACGGCAGTGGCGGATCGATGATGAAGCGCATCATCGACGAGGTGTTCTACGAGGCGTACGGCAACGACGAGCTTTTGCAGGGCAACGACGCGGCAGTACTGCCGGCACCTAAGCCTGACGAGCGGTTGGCGTTCTCAACCGACAGCTTCGTCGTGACCCCCCAATTCTTCCCCGGCGGCGACATCGGGCGGCTCGCGATTTGCGGCACGGTGAACGATGTTGCCACCTCAGGTGCGCGCCCGTTGTATCTGAGCTGCGGTTTCATCCTCGAAGAAGGCTACCCTATGGCCGACTTGAAGCGCATCTGCTCGACAATGGCGGAAACGGCGCGCGAGGCGGGGGTGCGCTTGGTCACCGGTGACACGAAGGTGGTGAACCGCGGTCACGGCGACGGTGTGTTCATCAACACCGCGGGCGTGGGCGCGGTGCCCGAAGGGGTGAACCTGGGCGGCGAGCAGTGCAAGCCGGGCGACAAGGTACTTGTCAGCGGCACATTGGGCGATCACGGCATCACCATCATGAGCTGCCGCGAGGGCTTAAGCTTCTCGGCCGACCTGCAAAGCGACGCCGCGCCGCTGAACCACCTGATCGCCGAGGTCCTTGCTGCCGCGCCGAACACGCGCTGCTTCCGCGACCCGACGCGCGGCGGTTTGGCGTCGACGCTCAACGAGTTCGCCGATCAGGCGCAGGTCGACATCACCATCGAGGAGGACTCCGTGCCCGTGAAGGACGCGGTGCGCGGGGCATGCGAAATGCTCGGCTACGACGTGCTCCAGGTGGCGAACGAGGGCAAGATGGTTTGCGTTGTCCCCGCTGACGAGGCGGATGCCGCGCTTCGGGCCATGCGCGCGAATAAGTACGGAGCCGACGCGGCGATCATCGGTGAAGTGGGCGAGATGCAGCCCGAGCGCGGGCCGAAGGTGTACCTGCGCACGGCTTTCGGCGGCAAGCGCATTCTCGACATGCTGGTGGGCGAGCAGCTCCCGCGCATCTGCTAGTAGGCCCTTGCTGGCAGCTTCTTGTCGGCGACCCCCCCACAGCGCCTTGCTTGCAAGCCTCCGCTAGCGGGCCCTTGCCGGCGGGCTCTTTCTGGCGAATTTCTCTGCGGGCTCATGTCGGCGAGTCTCCGCTGCCGAGCTCCTCGGGAGCCCGCCTTCCAGCGATTCCCGAGAGGGGTGGATCGTTTCGTTTCGGAATGGGGAATAATCATCGGACGCGCCGCGAGGCGTGTCCGACTTTGCTCGGGACATTTTGACGTCTTGGCATCAATTCGCGCCGCACCCTGAAAAACGCTCGATTTCCCTTGCATTTAACGGCTGCAATGGTATCTTTTCGGGCAGTAGTTTCCCGAGCGTGCGGTGGTCAGCCGCGAGAGGGCGTCGGGATTCGCTTTCATCTGAATGAGACGAGAAGGAGTTTGACATGGCTCACCCGGTTATTGATGCAGATGAGTGCATCGGCTGCGGCATTTGCGTTGACGCCTGCCCGCAGGAGGTTCTCGAGGTCGTCAACGGCGTTGCGGCTCCCGTGAACGAGGACAACTGCATCGCATGCGGCGATTGCGTCGAGGAGTGCCCGATGGGCGCTATCCCCGAGGTTGTCGAGGAATAAACCTCGCAGACAAAGCGGGAAAAGGCCGGCTATCCAATCGGGCAGCCGGCCTTTCTGTTTATGGGGCGCCCCGCCTACCCGATGAGGCTCACGAACAGCTCGTGAATCCTCAGATCATCGTCGAGTTCGGGGTGGAAGGCTACGCCGATCTGGTTTTCAGCCCTCACGGCGACGATGCGCTCGTCGACCGTGGCGAGCGGGGTTGCGTCCTCGTGGACTTCGGCGATGTAGGGCGCGCGGATAAACGTCATGGGAACGTCGCCCTCGATGCCCGAAAACGGTGCTTTCGTGTGGAAGCTGCCCAGCTGACGCCCGTAGGCGTTTCGTCGCACCGTGACGGGCAGCGTGCCGAAAGCGCCCGGCGCGACGTCTCCTCCGACCACTTCCGCCGTAGGGTCGCCCGCTGCGGGGATGCCCTCTTCGACGGTTTGCGCGAGAAGGATGAGCCCCGCGCAGGTGCCCATGACAGGCATGCCGTCCGCAATGCGGCGGTGCAGCTCGTCGATCATGCCGAGCTCGCGCAGGAGCTTCGCCTGCACCGTGCTCTCGCCGCCTGGCAACACGAGCGCGTCGAAGGGTTGGCGGACGTCGGGTCCTTGCCGCAGCTCCACGCATTCGCATCTCAGCTTCGAAAGCGCACGCTCGTGTTCGATAAACGCCCCCTGAACAGCCAGGACGGCAACTTTCTTTCCCATATGCAAACCTTTCAGGCGATATCGACGTTCGAGTGGAGTGCTTACTTGCCGCGCTCGGCCATGAGCAGGGCAATCTCGTTCTCGTTGATACCGACCATCGCCTCGCCAAGGTCCTCGGACAGCCCGGCGATGAGCTTGGCATCGGTGTAGTTCGCCACGGCCTTCACGATGGCCTGCGCGCGCTTGGCGGGGTTACCTGACTTGAAGATGCCCGATCCCACGAACACGCCCTCGGCGCCGAGCTGCATCATGAGCGCGGCGTCTGCGGGGGTCGCCACGCCGCCGGCGGCGAAGTTCACGACGGGCAGCTTGCCGTTCTCGTGCACGTACTTCACCAGGTCAACGGGCACCTGCAGCTGTTTGGCCGCCTCGAACAGCTCGTCTGCTCGCAGGTTCTGGATGCGGCGGATTTCGGCGTTCATCATGCGCATGTGGCGCACGGCCTGAACGACGTCGCCCGTGCCCGGCTCGCCTTTCGTGCGGATCATCGTGGCTCCCTCGGCGATGCGGCGCAGTGCCTCGCCCAAGTCGCGCGCGCCGCACACGAACGGCACGTTGAACTGGGATTTATCGATGTGATAGGTGTCGTCGGCGGGGGAGAGCACCT
>JAUNWQ010000136.1 GCA_030540225.1 Coriobacteriia bacterium
ACGCGTCGCCTCCGCGACCGCCCGAATCTCGGGCACTGGGGAAACCCTCGCTGACCTTTCGGCGACCGGTGGCTCTTCGAGCGCGATGCCCTCGCTGGCTTCCTCGGGCGGACAGGCGGCCGCGGCTTCCTCCGACGATTCGCCCCTTTCCCGAAAGCAGCTCTTGCAGGGCGCCGCAATCGGCCTGGTCGCAGGCTTGGCCTCTGGCTATGTCGGCGTCGGCGGCGGGTTCATCATGGTGCCGCTCATGCTCTCGATTATCGGCATCCCCATGCGCAAGGCGTCGGGCACTTCGCTCATCGCGGTCATGATTTTGGCCATTCCCGGTGTGATCGAGCAGGGGATCATCGGCAACATCAACTATCTTGCAGGCATCGCCATCGTCATCGGTACTATTCCCGGCGCCGTCATCGGCGCGAGGCTCGTGACGAAGGTGCCCGAGCGTACGCTTCGGCTGCTGTTCGGGTGTTTTCTTATTGTGGCGGCGGTCATGCTTGTGTTGAACGAGGTCGGCATCTTCGGGTAATCGTCTATACTTAGCGCAAACTGACGATAGGGGAGCGAGACGATGGGCGAAACGGCCATGCAGGATAGCGGAGCGGAAAATTCGATCGATGCGGCGGCACCGGGGACCATCCCCCCGAAGAAAGGCGTCGCACGTGTGTTCACGGTCGAGATGCTGCTTGCGACCATAGCGGTCCTCTCGGGCGTAACGCTTCTTTGGACGGCGCTCGCCCCCTCCCACAGCATCCCCATCATGATTACCGCGGGCGCCATGTTCACGCTCTCGATCGTGCTGGTGATCCGCCTGTCAATGGACCCGGATTCAGTGCGCGCACGCCAGTCGGACGCCATGTTGCGCCTGGCGAGCAAAACGCTCGAGAGCATGCAAGACGGTCTGAACCGTGAATCTGCGCAAGAAATCTGCCAGCTACTTTTGCCCTCGACGGCTGCCATCGCGGTGGCGATCACCGACAAGAAGCAGATCCTCGGTTACGCCGGGTACCTGGAGGCCGAGAACCCAGCCGGCGGCAACATCCGCACGCATGCCACGCAGGCCACGCTCGACGACGGCAACATGCGCGTGCTGTTCACCAGCATCGACATTGGCTTCCCGGAAAACGCCACGACGATCAAGGCTGCCATCGTTGTCCCGCTTTTAGTACGCGGCGACGTGGTGGGCACGCTGAAGTTCTACTATCGCTCCGCCAAGCGTATCAGCGAGACGCAGAAGTCGATTGCCGAGGGCTTCGGCACGCTGCTGTCCACCCAAATGGCCGCGGCGCAGCTCGAAGAGCAGGCGCGCCTCGCCACAAGCATGGAGCTCAAGGCACTTCAGAACCAGATCAACCCGCACTTCCTGTTCAACACCATCAATACGATTGCCTCGCTCATCCGCACGAGCCCCAATGAGGCGCGCGTGCTTTTGCGCGAGTTCGCGGTGTTCTACCGCCGCACGTTGGAGAATTCCGACAGCCTCATCTACCTCTCGCGCGAGGTGGAGCAGACACAGCGTTACTTCTCCTTTGAGGTGGCGCGCTTCGGTGCCGAGCGCGTGGAGCTCGACGTCGATTTGGCGCCCGAATGCGAGAACATGCTGGTTCCATCGTTCCTCGTTCAACCGTTGGTGGAAAACGCCGTGCAGCACGCGATGCCGTCTGAGGGCAAGCTCACCATCACAGTGACCGGCGAGGTCGAAGGCGACGACGTGTACCTGCGCGTGATCGATGACGGCACGGGCATGACCGAGGAAGCGCGCCAAGGCATCATGCATCCTAAGGAAACTAAGGGAATCGGCATTGCGGTGAAGAACGTGCACGACCGCATCGTCGGGTTCTTCGGGTCGAACTCCTATATGGACGTGCAAAGCGAGCTTGGCGCCGGTACTACGGTGACGCTGTTTTTGGAAGGATGCGCCGCCCAGACGAAGTCCCAGATCGCTGCGAGCGATGCGGAAGCCCTGCGTCGGTAGGGGAGGAAGATGGATCCCGAAGAGCAGACGTCCGATCTCTATGACATCATCCAGAGCGTCGTTCACGTCGAGTGGCTTTCCACCGCGCTGACGGTGGCGATTGCTCTCGCTTTCACGGCGCTCGTGGCTCGCGCTGTGACGAAGGTACTGCGCCGCGTGCTCTCGCATGACAATTCGCCGCTGCCCTCGTCGAGCATCTTCATCAACATTGCCCGCATCGCTGTGTGGGCCGTCGGCATCAGCGTGGTGCTGTCGAGCTGCTTTGGAATCGATGTTTCTGCGGCGATCACCGCGCTCGGCATCGGCGGTATCGCCATCTCGCTCGGCTTCCAGGACACGCTTTCAAACCTGATCGGCGGCGTGCAAGTGAGCATCACCGGGCTTGTGGAACCGGGTGACTACATCGAGGTCGGCGGGCAGCGCGGCGTCGTGCACGATGTGACTTGGCGGCACACGTCGCTCGAGACGCTTTCGGGCGAGCGCGTCGTGGTGCCGAATTCGGTGATCAACAAGTCGTCGCTCACGCATCTGCCGCCGCTTACGAAGGTGGTCGTGCCGCTGCTTGTCACCACGGGCGGCGCAGACCTTGATGCCGTTGCCGCGAAGATTGCCAAAGCCGCAGGTCAAGCAGCGCAAAAAGTGGGTGGAGGCATGTCGCAAGAGCCACAGGTGCTCTTCACGGAGGCCATGGAGTACGGTTACCGTGCGAGCCTCATCGTGTGGGTTGAAGACGGCGACAAGCACTCGGCGGTGAAAGACGCCGTCGTGCGCGCCGTCGCTCCCTACACCATGGCATAGGGCGGGGCGCGCCCGGTCGTTCTCCCAGGGTGAGACAGGCGTCGGACTGCGTATTCCGTCGTCCGTCGACAGCCAGTTCGCCCGCTAGTCTGCCCGCCCGCTTGAGACGGGGGCGCCGCCAGCATGCTCATCCCATCGCAAGACAGGGGTTGGGGATGAGACAGCCCGAGATGGGGGTCGTGTGATTTGCCTCACGTTCCGCCGCCAGCTCGTCACCTCCTTCTTTCGCGAAAATCCATCATCGTGGACAAGAGTCGTCGATAGGGACTGCGGCAGGAATCTTGTACCTGCCCGAGCCCATTCTACTGC
>JAUNWQ010000032.1 GCA_030540225.1 Coriobacteriia bacterium
GGCGCAGGCTTCTTCAGCAAGAAGGTGATGAAGAGCAGGATGATCCAGGCGACGAGCGCCACGACCATGCAGATGCGCATGCCGCCAGCGGGGTCGACAGCCAAAATCAGCGTGAACACGGCCATGCCGATACCCGCGCCCAGGTTCTGGCCGAGCTGGATGGTGGAGTTGCCGATGGTGCGCTCTTTGGCGGTGAGCATGATCTGGGGTGCTGCCGACTGCGTGACCTGCTGCTGCGAGTTGAAAATGCCAGCCAGGAACATGAGCGCGTAGATGACCCACACGGGTACGCCGGGCACGAGGAAGAGCACGAAGCATGCCATGACGACGACGCGCATGACGTTGCCGATGGTCATGACGGTCTTGGCGGTGCCAGCCTTGGCGATCATCTTGCCGAAGATCGGGCCGAGCACCAGGCCGAGCACTGCCATGAGCGCGGATGCGAGCCCGGCGGCGGTCGCAGAGCCTATGGTCTGGCAGATGGGGTCGTTCGTCAGGGTGCGCATGATGAAGCCGGCGATGAAGAAGACGATAGTCATCGAACCGAAGTTATGCAGGAAGTTGGAAGCGGTGAGAACCAGCACGTTGCGGTTTTTGAGGGTATCGATCGGGATGATGGCGTCGTTGCCCTTTTTCTTGATGTTGATGGCCAGAAGGATGAGGAATACGACTGCGATGACGAGCAGTGCCGTGTTGAGCGGCGTGCCGAACTTCACGTAGCTCGTGCCCATGGACAGGCCGACGATGAGCGCTGCGAAGGCAATCATAACGCAGATGGCGCCGAAGCCGTCAAAGCTCTTGCCCGCAGAAGCCAGGTCGGCGACCTCTTCTTTCTTCACTTTCACGCCGAAGAACGTGACGAGCGCGCCGATGACGAGAACAGCGACGCAGATCCACGTCCACACGCGCCAGCCAAGCGTGTCGATGATGAAGCCGGCGACAATGGGGCCGATGAGTGTTGCGGCGGACATGACCGTACCCACAAGACCCAGGTAAAAGCCTGCTTTCTTGCGGTCGTAGACGTCGCGGATGATGGTGAAGCCCACGCCGAAGACAGCGGCGGACACCATACCCCAGAAAACGTTTGCTACCACAATTATCATCATGTTGGTGGCAACGGCTCGCACCAGAAGCACGCAGGCGCCGCCGGCGAGGCCGATCGTGCACAGAATGCGCTTCAGGTGCGGGTTGCGTGCGGCGATGAAGCCGAAAACGGGCATCAGGGCAACGGAGAGCACACTTGAGATGCTCTGTGCCAGGCCGTAGATGTCCATGCCGCCGATGTCCGCCGCGGCGGCGGGTAGAACGGTGGCATTCGATGTGGAGATAAGCAGATTGGCGATGATTCCGCAATACACGCCGATAACCGTCAGCAGCTTCTTGCTTTCGGGCGCGTTCATGAAAGCGTTGGCCTTGGGGGCCTCGGCCGGAGTGTTGTCAGACATTGTCGCTCCTTGGGATTTACGACTCCCGGCTGCGCACGGAGTGTGCTAGTGTACAGGGAGCCTTGTGAATGAGGCTATCTGGGCGGGACCTCGTTTAGCGGCAGGGTCCCGCCTTTTTGCTGTCGTTAGGCGAGCTCGCCGCCATCGATGACGAGGTGCTGCCCGTTCATGAAGCTCGACGCGTCGCTTGCCAGGTAGAGCACGGCATTTGCGCAGTCGTCGACGTTGCCATAGCGTCCCAAGGGGATTTTTCCGATAACGGAGTTGATATAGGATTCCATCTTAGTGGCGCCGTGGGTCATGTCGGTGTCGATGAAGCCTGGGTAGAGCGTGTTGACGCGAATGCCCTTGGGCCCGAGCAGCTTGCCCCACTTCTGCGTAAGCGCGCGGATGGCTCCCTTGGTGGCCGTGTAGGCCGTAGATCCGGCGGCATGCCAGGATGCGAGCGAGCCGATGGGGATGATGGCGCCCACGCCGTTTTTGGCGCATTCTTCCCAGCCATACTTCACCATGAAGAAGACGCTGTCCAGATTAACGGCCAAGATGTTGCGCCAATTCTCGGTGTTGAAGGCGTCTTCCATACTGCGCTCGGAAAGGCCCGAGGTGCCCGCAGCCAAAACCATAATGTCCAAACGTCCGAAGTCGGCGATGCACTTTTCGACCGCCGCCTTGCAAATTTCCTCACTCGAGGCGTCGCCCGCGAAATACGATGCCTCGCCACCGTTCGCCTCGATCTCGGCGACGGCCTCTTGAAGCTTCTCCTCGCGACGGGCAACCAGAAACACTTTTGCCCCGTGCGCGGCGAGCGTCTTTGCACTCTGATTGCCGATGCCATGCGAGCTTGCACCGGTAATGAGCGCCACGCGCCCGCTCAAGTCGTAGTAATCCCTCTCCGTCATTTCCCTCTCCTCTCGGTATGCAGAAAGGCCCGCCCGCTTGCGTAGACGGGCCCAGAACCCACATTGATTCGTCCCAATCGGGAAAGCTTCGTCCCCTACTTTCCGCCCATGAGCGCGGACATGGGGATAAGCGCCGGTGTGCCCTCCTGGGCGTTCTCGTGAAGGGCCTTTACGCCCTGCCAGAGCTGGTCGATCGGCGCGTTGCATTCGATGAAGCAGCCGAGCTGCTCGCGTGCATCCAGGTACGCGACCTTAAGCCCTTGACCGGAGACCATCTCCATGGCGACATCAACACCCGCGGCCTTGAATTCCTCTGCCACCGCGTCAACATCATCCGACCAAATGCAGAGGTGGTGGATGCCGAAGCCGTTATCCTTGTACACGTCGGGCTCGTCTGTAACAACTTCGATGAGCTCGATCTGCACGTCTTTGATGTGACCCAGTGCGCAGCGGCTGCGCATGCCCGAGTCCTTGCCGCGATACGTTAGCGAGGCTGGTTCGGACACGCCCAAGTCGACGAACGGGCCTGCGCCGATCAGCTCGTTGAACATCTTGGCGGACTCTTCCAGATTCTTGACGTAAAAGCCGATTTGCTTGATTCCGTACTTTCCGAGTAAATCCTTCATCTCTTGCCCCCCTTCGGCAGGTGACCCATAAGGGCCGCCCCACCTGCGTAATTGATTGATGAAGCTCTGTTCGAAAGCGGAAAATGTGCGAAAACAGATGAAGCTTTTCGACCCTCTAAGCTTGCTTGCCCAGAAGGCTTACCCACTGCCCGCCCGTGAAGATAAGGGCGGGCAGCAGGTTGATATGCCCCGCATGAGATCCGCTTCCCCAATAGCGAATGCTTCCCTCATGCACTGGGCCGAACTCGGTCCAGAGGCTCCCCGGCAGCTCGTAGTAGCCGCGACCAGCCTTGTCGTAGAGCTCGTTTCTCTCGTAGTCGACGCGCACGATGCGCACCCAGCCTTGTCGGGAGTCGAGTTCGCCCACGGGCGGCTGCTCGGTGCTCGTCGTGCGTTCGACTGCCATTGCTACACCAGCGCGATGTCGCCGAGGCCGCGGTCTTCCTCGACCGTGCTCACCGTTAAGGTCTTTTCCTTGCCAGCGCCTTCGATGGTGACCGTCCACTCGTCTTCAGCCAGCTCGTCGATCCAGAAGTCGCCCCAGCTGTTGGTGGTGTCGGTGTAGGTGTCGGTCCCGTTGGTGACGGTGATGGTCGCGCCTTCGACGATTTCCTCGTCCTCGGGCGTGAACACCGTGCCTGCGATGAAACGCTTCGGCAAACCGGTGTAGTACACGTGCGGCTTGGTCCCGTATTCTGGATGCAAGACTTCCGTGCCTTCGAGGTCGAGCTCGTCAAGCTCGCCGAACTCGATAACGTGCACCGGGCAGTTGTCCATGCAGCGCGGGACCTTGAGCGGCTCGTCGCCGTCGAGGATATGGGCGCATCCTGTGCACTTCTGCGGAATGTCGAGCTCTTCGTTCCAGAAGATCTTGCCGTAGGGGCAGGACTTGACGATTTGCTTTTGGCCCTTTGACTTAACGGGATCGATGATCACAAGACCGTCGTCGCGGCGGTAGACGGCGCCATCTTTGCCCGCAGCGATGCAGGGAGCGTTTTCGCAGTGCTGACAAGGCACGGGGATGTAGCTCACCTTTACCTGGGGACGCTGGCCGCGCTCTTTCTGGTTGACTTTCATCCAGAACTGGCCGGACTCCGGCTGCTCCTGGGTATACGGCATCCAGCAGTTTCCGCAATGCTCGTCTTTGCAGCCGATTTGGCAGGCGTGGCAGCCCATGCATTTTTCGGCGTGAATCACGAAGCCTTTCATCTTGTTGTCCTTCCTTCCTACGCCTCGACGACCCAGGCATCGCGGGTGATGCCCTGACCGGCGTCGTAAGCACGATCGAATGCCTCGGGATAGTCCTTCTTCCAGCTGTCGTATTCTTCTTGGGTTAGCTTCTCAGCCTCAATAAGGTAGCCGGTGACCGCGAAGCCCTTGCAGTTCTTGGACACGGTCGCCTCGGGGCTGATCAGGTTGATAGCGCCGCCGCGGTCGATGTGCGGGGCGATCGGGTCGACGCGCGAACCCTTTGCCACGACTACCGAGCCAGGCGTGATGCGCTGGGAGATGCGGGCGCCCGTGAGGATGATGCCGCGCTCGTTGTAGACCTTGACGATGTCGCCGCTCTTGATGCCGCGGGCCTCGGCGTCCTCGGGCGCCATCCAGACGGGCTCGTACAGATAGCCGTCGGGACCCTTCACCTTGGTCGTCTCGATTTCGCGGTACCAGGCGATGTCGTCGCCCTGGACGTGCACGCGGAAACGCGCGGGGTTCGCCGTGACGAGCAGCGGGTATTTCTTGCAGCGCTCGCCCCAGAGCGACTCGTCGTGCGTCCAGCCCTCCTCGGCGGGGCCGCCCGTAATCCACTTGGCGATGGGCTGACGCTCTTTGTCATCGGGGAAGTTGTCTGCGAGTGCCTGGGAGTAGAACTCGAGCTTGCCGGAGGGCGTGTCGAGTGGGAAGTTCTCCGGGTCTTCGTAGAAACCGCGCATGCCGGGCAGCTCGTCGCGCCAGTTCTCCTCGAGCTTGGGATAGTAGAGACCCTTTTCGACGAGGGTGTCCCAATCGACCTCGGTGGTGAGGTGAGAATTGGTGAAGCCGTACTCGAGCCACTGGTCGGTGGTCATGCCGAGGTCGAGCTCTTCGCGCTTGCCGAAGCGATCGAGCACTTCGAGGGCGATTTCCCAGTCGGACTTCGAGACGCCCACGCGATCGCACGCGTGCGGGGTGTAGCCCGCCCAGCGCATGCCGACGGTCATCGATGCGCCCATGGTGTCATCGTCTTCGAGACATGTGGTGACGGGAAGTACCAGGTCGGCGAAGAGCGAGTCGTTCTCCATCCATTGATGGTTGGTGACGAAGAACTCCACCTCGTCGCTGCGGATGGCGTCCTGGAACTCGAAGCCGCCGTTCCAGCAGTTCATGTTGCAGGGCTTTTCGGACCAAAGCATGTGTACAGGGTTGATGCGCGGCTCCTCGGTGGGAACAGGCAGACCCGCGCGCTGCGCCATGGCCTGCGCCATCATGAGGCCCATCTTAGGATCGCCGGGGTAGGTGAACTTCTTGAATTGCTCGTCGGTCGGCACATAGACGATGCAGGGGCTGCCGTACCACTCGACGTGGCCGTTGCGGATGGCTTCGGCGACGGCGGTGCGGGGCAGGCTCTGGGCAGAGGGATAGAACATGCGGCAGTGGTTGAGCAGGGAGAACGGGCGGGTGGAGGACTCGGCCAGCTTCTCCTTGGCGACCAGGGTGGCTTCGAGGTGCAGCTGCTGGACGCCGGGCTTGCCCATGCCCTGCATGGCGAGCAGGTACGCCTGCGTGCGGCCTGGCTCGTGGGAGTAGGGGGTCTTGATGGAGCCTGAGCTATAGTGCACATGCGACGCGCGCTTCTTGCACAGGTTGCGTGCGTAGGCCTTGATGGTGTGCGGGGGGATGCCGCAGCGCTCGCTTGCCCATTCGGGGGTCTTCGGGATGCCGTCTTCCTTGCCGAGGACGTAATCAGCAACCTTATCGAAGCCGATGGAGTGCGTGTCGATGTATTCCTTGTCGTAGATGCCCTCGGTGATCATGACGTACATCGCGCCGAAGTCGAGCGCGGCGTCGGTGTTCGGCAGGATGGGAATCCATTTGAAGGTCTTGTGGCAGACGGCCGTGTAGTTGCAGAACGGGTCGACGGACACGAATTCCTTGCCGATCTCTTCCCAGTACTTGAGCAGGCGGGAGAAGAACATGGACGCATAGTTCTGCGTGAGTTCCCAGTCGCCTGCGTCGAAGACGAGCAAATCAGCGTTCTCGGTGACGTCCTTGACGACGTTGTAGTTGCTGTAGCCGTTCTGCGGGGGCGCGATCAAGCCGCCGCCGCGGTTGAAGCCGGAGCCCCAGAAATGCTTGGCGCCCCAGTACCAACCCTCGACGGAGTCGGGCGTGCGCGTTTCGCGGGTGTAGCCGCCCAAAAGGTTCATGGCGGTCATGTGCATACCGCCGCCTGCATGCAGGTCCTTCGACTCGCGGTGGCCGTCTTCGCCGATGCACAGCACACTGTAGGGACCGTACTGGTCGATAACGCGCTTAATCTCGGATTCCATGATATCGAGTGCTTCGTCCCAAGAAATCTCGACGAATTTCGACTTACCGCGGTTTGCCGCGTTCATGGTCGCAGGGTCGCCGCCTGGCTCCCAGTCGACGCGCTTGAGCGGCTTCATCACGCGGTTCTTGGAGTAAACGCGCTCCTTGTAGGCGAGCGCCATGTAGTTGGGGGCCGCCTTGTACTCGGGGCGGAACTTCTTACCGTCGACCTCGAGCTCCCACATGGAGTCGGCAAGCTCTTCGTGCGTATACTTCTCATCGATGTGCAGGGGGCGGATTCGTACGATCTTCCCGTCTTTGCTGTCGACTGCGGTGGGCTCACCGCCCGTGCCGCCGCTCGCGATGCTCTGCACCGTTGTGGTGTAGACTTCCTTCTCGCTCATCCTCGCTCCTTCCTCTCTCACCTGTTTGGGCTGTTCTGTCCTTGGGTTCTTCGGCGGGCTTGTTGGACCCGTCGCCCCTTGCATTCAGGTTACAGGGGACGCAAAAAGAGCCGCAATTGATGAAATTGCGGCTCTTCCAATGCTTTTGCAGGCAAAGCGAGCGTTTCGAGAAGGAGGGGGTTGCACAATCTCGAATGTGTTAAGGAGCTAGACGTCCTTCGAATTGTCAAGCCAGTAGAAACCTGTCATCTTCTCGTACAGGGTTCCCAGCTCCTGCGGTGTGAAGAGCATCCCGTCGAAGATCCATTTCTGCATGAACATCGCTTGGGATGATGCGAAGTAGTAGGCTACATATTCACGTTCGAGGCCGCTCGAGATTTCGGAATCGCCCATGATCTCGAGATTGAGCTGCTCGAGGGAGTGCGTGACGACGCGGACGAAGGTGTCGTCGACCCCTTTCATCGGGCGGATAAGTTTCTGATAGAACTCCTTGTCTTCGTATATGGGGACGTAGACGTTTTGCATGTAGATCCCCTGCAAATCGCGAGATTGCCTTATGGAGAGCAACGTGTTCATCGTGCGGACGGGTTTTACGACGTCGTCCTCGAAGATGGCCTGGAGAATCTCTTCTTTGTCTTGGAAGTTGTCGTAGAACGTCTTCCTGGAAAGATGGGCCTTGCGGCAAATCTCTGTAACCGTGATCTTCGAGTACGGCTTCTCCATCACGAGTTCTCTAAAGCACCTCTCAAAAGCTTCCCTTGCCCCCATGGCCCCCTCCTGGCTATTGGCGTGCGCGTTCCGCGAATTGCGTGCTATTCCATTGTATCGGGTTTCAGTGATGTGCGTGCTCGTGATCGCAGTCGCATTTTCCAAGGGACTCGCGCAGGCGATTGCATCCGCAGCCAGTTGAGCTGCCTTCGGCTTCGAGCGCCGTGGTTGTGCCGTCGTCGACGAGTTCCACTTCGAAGGACAAGTCGTGTCCCGCAAGTTCGTGGTTCGTGTCGAAGAGAACTTGCCCGTCTTCGATGGCAAGGACTTTCGCGCGCGCCTTGCCGCCCGGAATGGAAAACTCGATGTATTGCCCGATTGGCAGCTCGCTCGCATGGGGAAACATATCAGCTGCGACGGAGACAACCCCTGCGGGGTCGTAGGATCCGTAAGCCTTCTCGCAGGGGATGGAGAAGGTGCGGCGCGTGCCGTTTTCCATAGGCAAGAGCTGCTCTTCGAAGGCAGGGAGGAGCCCGCTTGCCCCGATGGTGATGGTAACGCTGTCGGATACCAGCCAGGTATTCACGAATTCCGTGCCGTCTTCCAGCCATCCTGCGTAGTTGATCGCCACTTTTTGTCCTCTTTCCAGCACGAATGCCTCCTTTGCTCGGGTTCGCTCTCCTTCCAACAACTCTACAGGGGTCTTACTGCGGGTGCATCTACCGAAAGGCGGGGTATGTTAAACGCGGGGTGACATATCGGCGGAGACGTTACCCGAGGCGAGGACCCATGGCCCATGTTTCGATGCGCTTTGCATTGTTTTCGCTTTGGCTGGCAGGACCCCCTCCCTCTTTTCTCCTCCCTTCCCCGACGTGAAGTTCTACGGGTAACTTCGCGTGTGCTCCTTTGCACGTGATAAAATAGCTGCTTGCCCGCATGGCGTCAGACGACGCGCGGGTGGTATGAATTCGGCATGAGGGTATCATTCGCCTGACCTGCCACGATGCAAAGGAACACATGATGTCAAAGGGAACCTATTCGTTCACCACACCGATCTATTACGTGAATGCCGCACCTCATCTGGGCACGGCGTACACCACTGTCGCGGCCGATACGGTTGCGCGTTACCAGCGCATGAACGGCTACGACGTGGCGTTCGTCACCGGCATGGACGAGCATGGCCAGAAGGTCGCCGACACGGCCGCTTCGAAGGGCATGACGCCGCAGGAATGGTGCGACTCCATGGAGCCGGCTTTCCGCGACGTGTGGGATCTTCTCGACATCACCTACACCGATTTCGTGCGCACGACTGAGCCGCGCCACGCCCGCACCGTGCAGAAGTTCTGGCAGGACCTCTACGACAAGGGCTACTGCTACAAGGGCAGCTACGAGGGCTGGTACTGCGTGCACGAGGAAACCTACTACGCCGAGTCCGACCTCGAGAAGAACGAGGACGGCGAGTTCGTCTGCCCCGATTGCAAGCGCCCGGTGCAGAAGGCTGGCGGCGAGGAGAACTGGTTCTTCAAGCTGTCCGAGTTCCAGGAGCCGCTGCTTAAGTTCTATGACGAGCACCCCGACTTCATCCGCCCGGAAACCCGTCGCAACGAGATCGTCTCGTTCGTGAAGAGCGGCCTGAAAGACCTCTCCATCAGCCGCTCCACGTTCGATTGGGGCGTGCCCATGCCGTTTGACGAGGGGCATGTCGCCTACGTGTGGGCCGACGCGCTGCTCGCGTACTTCACCGGTATCGGCTACGGCGACGAGGGCCGCGAAGGCGAGTTCGAATCCCGCTGGCCCATGCAGTACCACTTCGTCGGCAAGGACATCACGCGCTTCCACTGCGTGATTTGGCCGGCTATGCTCATGGCGGCGGGGCTGCCCGTCACGCACACCGTGTTCGGCCACGGCTTCCTGCTCACCAAGGGCGAGAAGATGTCGAAGTCGAAGGGCAACGGCATGAAACCCGCCGACCTCGTGAAGATCTTCGGTGTTGACGCGTACCGCTACTACTTCATGAGCGACGTGCAGTTCGGCCATGACGGCAACATCTCGATGGAGCGCATGGTGCAGGTGTACAACGCCGATCTGGCGAACACCTGGGGAAACCTGTGCAGCCGCGTCTTCAACATGACGAAGAAGTACTTCGATGGTAAGGTGCCTGAGGTTCCCGCCGACGCCGCCGCGCGCGTTGAGAACCCGATGCTGCCCATCGCCGAGGCGCTCTACGCGAAGTACGACGCGTGCCTGGGGCAGGTCGACTTCACCGGTGCCGCCGCCGCGGTGCAGGAGCTTGCGGGCCGCGTGAACCTTTACGTGGAGGAAAGCGCCCCGTGGAACCTGGCAAAGAAAGAGGAGACGGCGGGCGACCTGGCTGCCGTCATCTACAACTCGCTCGAGGCGATCCGCATCATCGCGCTCTACATGGCGCCGTTCATGCCGAACACGTCGGCTGAGGTCTTCTCCCGTCTTGGGCTGGGCGACATCGCCGCCTGCACCGACATTAAGGCTGCCACCAAGTGGGGCCAGCTGCCTGCCGGCAACGCCGTCACCGTGGGCGACCCGCTGTTCCCGCGCCTGAACATGGACGAGATCGATCTCGACGCCGAGTAGCGCATCGGGTTTGCGATTTTGGAGATGAGTGACATGGGCATGACCGCACCTGAAGCGTCGACGCTCGAGGCGGCTGGCGCGCAAACGGCGGGCGAGGCGGCTGCGATGCCTGCTGCGACCGGGGCCGTCGAGCCGACCGCTGCGACCGAGCCGACCGAGCTCTTCGACAGCTTGTTCCGTAAGCGGAAGAAGAACGGGGAATGGAAGATCGTGGAAACGCCTGACTTGGGCGTTTTGGCGGTCGATGCCCATTGCCATCTGCAGTACCAGAAAAACCCCGGGCTCGCGCTCGCCCGCGCGGGCCTGCATGGGGTGGGTTTCATGTGCACGGTGGTCGACGTCTACGAGGACGGCACGACCACCTACGACAGCCTCTCGAAGTGGAACCACGAGGCCGCGCTTTCCATGCAGCGGCTTTTCTCCCGCTGTTGAGGCCAGCCGTCTCCGCGCGTGCCGCGGATGCGCATTGCAGCTGGTCTTCACCCGCATAACGCGAAGTACTGGGGTCCTGAAATCGAGGAGCGCCTGCGTGCGCTGCTGCACGATAAGCGCACGTCGTGTTTGGGCGAGATCGGGCTCGATTACCACTACGACCTCTCGCCGCGCGAAGACCAAGAGCGCGCGTTCCGCGCGCAGGTGCGCATCGCGAAAGAGGCGGGACTGCCCGTGATGCTGCATGTTCGCGAGGCGCACGACGACGCGCTCGCCATCATGCGTGACGAGGGATGGCCCGAGGCGGGCTGCATCCTGCATTGCTTCACGAGCGATTGGGAAACGTTGGAGCCGTGGATCGAGGCGGGCTGCTCGGTCACGTTCGGCGGCGCGCTCACCTTCAACAACGGCGACGCTATCCGCGATGCGGCGGCGCGTGTGCCGGAGATGCAGCTCATGGTGGAGACTGACTCTCCCTATATGGCGCCGAAGCCGTTGCGCGGCGAGGTGTGCGAACCCGCCATGGTGGTGTTTACCGAGAGCGCACTCGCGGATGTGCGCGGTGCGGAGGGGGAGGAGCGCCTGGCCTTGTTCCGTCGCGTGCTCACGAACGCGGAGAGCATGCTGAACCGTCCGCCTACCGCATGGCAGCTGGGGAAATAGCCTGCCGCGTCGCGCGGCCATAGTACAATGCGCACAGATACCGCTGCGCTCGGGAGGAAAATTTTGAATCGTCTTATCATCGTCGGATCGCCGCGCACGAACGGCAGAAGCGCGCACCTGGCCAATATGCTGTTCGAAACCTGCATCGAGGAATGCCCTGATGACGAGCTTGCGCTTGCGCCGGTTTCCACGCTTAATGTGGAGGGATGCACGGGCTGCGATGCGTGCCGCGGCAATATCGCGAAGCTTGTCGAGCTTGGCGAGGAAGCCCTCGACGACGATTTCGCCCCGTGCGCCATCGATGACGATATGCAGGAAATCTACGAGCTCATCGACGCCGCGGACGAGATCACCGTGGTGAGCCCTGTGTATTTCGCGGGTCCGCCGTCGCAGTTGAAGGCGCTGCTCGATCGTTTGCAGCCTTATTATTGGACGAATGCGCGCGCCGAGGAAAAGCGCCCGGCCGTGCTGCATGTGGTGGGCGAGGGTGGCGATCCGCATGGATTCTCCGCGCTTGTGTCCATCGTCCGCTCGGCGCTCGCCGTTGCGGGGTTCCGCCTGGAAACCGTGTTTGACTGGGTGGGGAAGATCGATGCGGATGGCGAGATCACGGCCGAGGCCGAGGTGCGCTCAATCGAGGATTTCTTCGCGGCTGCTGACTCTGCTATGGCGCCCGCGCAGGGTGCAGAAGGTGACGGGGCTGCGATTATTGAGTTCCCCCAAACGGAAGAGGCTCCAAGCTCGGGTGGAGAGAATTCGCCCGAGCTTGGCGCGTCGCGCGGCCCACGCGGAGGTGCGCGCACGAGGCTTTCGCTCGACGATGCGGGTGGTGCGAAAACGTCCCATGCGAAGAGCACGCCGCATCAGGGTGGCGGCAAGAAGCCCGCGGGTGCGAACGGCAAGCCAAAGGGGTCGCATGCAGGCGGCGGCTCGCGCAAATCCGGCGGCGCTCAGGGCAAAAGAGGCGGCCAGCAGGGCGGCGCGCGAGCGAAGGGCGCCGCAAAGAAAGGTAACTCGAAGAAGGGCAACAGCCGTGGCTAATGTGCTCTCCCCCTTGGCAACTCCTGCGGCAACGCGCGATGTCCTGGAGGAGCATGGGCTTTCGACGAAGCATGCGCTCGGTCAGAACTTCCTGGTCAACGATGCGATTCTGCAGAAGATCGTCGAGCTTGCGCAGCTTGACGCCTCCGATGACGTGCTTGAAGTGGGTCCTGGAATCGGGACGCTCACTATTGCGCTGTTGAAATGCGCGGGCCGCGTGGTGTCGGTCGAGCGCGACGCCGATCTGCCTGCAGTGCTCGAAGATACGCTCGAGCCGTGGGTCGATCGCTTTGCTCTCATCTCGAAAGACGCGCTCGAATTGACTGAGGAAGAAGTGCATCTTGCGTTGGCGAAGTGTGCTGTTTCGAACGAGGGCGAGGGGCGTGCTTCGCGCGCAGTTCCGCACGACGCGAACAGTCCAGTGGACTGTTCGCCAAAGCAGGACTATTTGAGCACGAAGTATGCCCCTCGCCCTCTTGGGTCCGGGAATGGTACTCGCCGCTCTTTCCCCAACAAGTTCGTGGCCAACCTGCCCTATGCGGTGGCGGCCACGCTCGTGCTCGATTTCTTCCAGAAGTTTCCCCAGCTCGAGAGCGCGACGGTGATGGTTCAAAAGGAAGTCGCCGACCGTATGTGCGCCGAGCCGGGCTCGAAGAACTATGGCGCCTACACGGTGAAGCTGCGCTTGTACGCCGAGCCTGCGGGACGGTTTTTGGTGAGTCCCAATAATTTCTTCCCGCCGCCGCATGTCGACTCGTCGGTTCTGCGCCTCGATCGCAGGCCCGTGTACGATGCCGACGGCGCTCCGCTCGACGACGCGCTTCTCAAGGCGACGTGCGTCATGGCCGACGCTGCCTTCGCGAGCCGCCGCAAGACCATTTCCAATTCATTTAAGACGTATTTTGCGAGCAGGGGAAATGCCGGCAAGGCTTTCATTGGGTGCATTCCCGATTTGCTCGATGAGTGCGGAATTGATGCGAAACGACGCGGTGAGACGCTCTCACTTGACGAGTTCATTGCGCTGGGGAAGGCGTATTTACGAAGGGAATCTAACCTATTATAGCGGTTTTTGTGCCGTTTATCGCGAGATTTCGCATGAAAATTGACGTCCGTGATACAATGCGCAACCGAGATAACTATATATGCGGGAGAAAGAGCCAGCATGGATTTAGCACAGCAAGCAAAAATCGTCGACTCCATTCATGACACGCTGCATGATTTCGTGGGTCAGCGCCTGAAGGTACGCGCGAATATGGGGCGCTCCAAGATCGTTGAAAGCGAAGGCGTCCTCACCCAGGTTCATCCGCAGCTGTTCATCATGGAAGTCGATCGCAAACGCGGTCGCACGGCGCGCCAGTCCTACCAGTACGTCGATGTCCTGACGGGCATGGTCGAGCTGTCCCAGAACGGCGAGCCGCTTTTCGAGCCGTTCGAGATCGAAAACCCCAACGCTATTCCCGAGAAGACTGAAGTCATCCTCGAGGAAAAAGTTCTCTCCTAAAAACCAGCCGCATGGTACAAGGAGGTATGCCCCGACTCGTTCGGGGCATACCTGTCTTCCGCGTGGGTTGGGCTGCGGTGCTATGGAGTCATCGCGTCTGCCTGCCGCGTCAGCTCCCCTAATGTGGACGATTTGCGCATCGTGGGAATCCGGTTGACAATTCGCGCAACATCCGTCATTATTTAACGACGCGCCAAGAGCGCGAAACCCGTGGGGATGTAGCTCAGCTGGGAGAGCATCACGTTCGCAACGTGGGGGCCGAGGGTTCGAATCCCTTCATCTCCACCATGGGAGCTTTAGCAGGTCGAAGGAAACTTCGACCTGCTTTTTTATTGCCGGCGGGAGGGATTCAAACCCTAAAGCTCCATCAGCTTGTGCCTGATGGCGTAATCGACCAGCTCGGCGCGCGTTTTGATGTTGAGTTTTTGATAGATCTTGCTGCGATGCGCCTCGATCGTCTTCACGGACAAGAACAGCTTCTCCGAAATCTCCTTGTTCGTGAACCCGCGTGCGAGCAGTTGCAACACTTCGATTTCGCGCCCCGTGAGCTTTTGGATCGATTGGCCGTGGCCGGTCTCGGCAAGCTGGCGGCTTAAAAGCTCGCTCATCTTCTCGTCGATGAAGGTGTCCCCCTCGGCGACGGCATGCACGGCGCTGCGCAGCTGCGTGGGCGAGGAGTTTTTGAGCACGTACCCGCTCGCGCCCCCGCGCAATGTGAACAGCAGGTAGTCGGGCTCGGCGAACATAGTGAGCACGATGACCTTCATCGCGGGGAAGTCTTCCGTTACCTTTTCGCAGGTGACGAGCCCGTTTCGCCCAGGCGGCATCGAGATGTCGAGAAGCAACACGTCGGGCTTCTCGCGCGCGACCAGCGAGTACGCTTGCGAGCCGTCGGCGGCTTCGCCCACGACCTGCACGTCGGGGTCGGACTCGAGCATCATGCGGATTCCCGTGCGGACGATCTCGTGGTCGTCGGCGAGCACAATCCTGATCATCGCTTCTCCTTCGCATCGGGCGCGTTGCCTGCGTTGCTGGTCGGATACATCGGCGCCGCGATTGTGACGCGCGTGTCGTGCGGCCCGGATTTGATGTCGAATGCGGCGCCGATGAGGGCGGCCCGCTCCCTCATGCCCAAAATGCCGCAGCCGCTTCCGCGGACCTCGGGCGAGTCAACGTTGAACCCGCACCCGCAGTCGGATACGCTTACGTGAATCCAATCGCCTGCTTCCTCCACCTGCACGACGACCTCGTCTGCGCCGGAATATTTGCTTGCGTTCGTCATCGCTTCCTGGCAGATGCGGTACGCCTGCGTTTCCATCGCGCGGTCGAAGCGCTCGTGCGAGAGGTTGCCCTCGATTGACACCGCGCAGCCGTAGGTTTTCTCGAGAACGGTTGCCTGCGAGCGAAGGGCCGCGAGAAATCCCAGATGATCGAGGGAGGAAGGACGCAGCATGACGGATATGTTGTGCAGCTCGTCGAGCACGGAGTCGATGCTGTCGAGCGCCTCGTCGAGCAGGCGGCACCCCTCGTCGTCCACCGTGTCCGCAAGCTGCCGCAGCTTAAACGACGTGGTCAGAAGCTCCTGCGCCACGCCGTCGTGAAGCTCGCGAGAGATGCGCCGGCGCTCGTCTTCCTGGGCGGCAATCGTGCGCGAAAGGTCGCTTCGCACAACCATGCGTCCCGCCTCGCCTTCGCCTTCGATGTCGTTTGCCCAGGCAAAGTCAAGAAAATCGTCCGTGATCACGCCGAGGTCGCAAAACGACCCGCCCAAATTGCGGGCGAGCTCGTGGAACGTGCGCAGGTGGTCGTCGTGCTCGATGCGAAAGGCGCACAGGAGCACCCCCACGATGCGCCCCTCCTTCGTGACGGGCAGCGCGCACAGGCTGCGCAAATCCTCGGCGAACACGATGGGATAGGAGGAATATTCGCGCGGGTCGAGCTCGCGGTCGATGTCGGAGAACACCATGGGCTTGCCGGTTTTCAGCACGATTCCGCCGACCCCGTGCCCGGGGGCCAACACGATGCGGCGGTGGCGGTTGCTCGTGTCGCCTGCGCTGTAGAGCCACTTGAGCGGCGCGCCGGGAAATGCGGCGAGCCCTAAGGTGGCGAAGTCGAAGCCGTAGCGCTCCTTGAGCTCGCCGACGTGCGCGCGATAGCGCTCGTTCTCGCCCGAAAGCGTTTTCGCATCGAAATTCGAAGCGCCCACGTGCGCCTCCTTTCCCTTTTCTCCCCATTATCGCCGTTTCAGGTTTTCCTGAATGCGGGTTTTTCCCGCGAGTTTCCGCGAGGAATCCCCGAGATGCATTGTTCAGCTGGTGAAACATGCGGTCAGGCTGATATAAAATAAGCAAGAGGCTGCCTTGCGGTCGCGGTTGCGCGCGCCCGCGGGGCGGATGGGGATCACAAGAGAAGAGGGAGGCGTTAGCATGATGAAGGTGAAACGCAGGAAGGCTGCCCTTTGGGTGAGCGTCGTGTGCGTCTTCGGCCTCGTCTGCGGACTGGCCGCATGCGCACCGAATGCCGACAAGGCAGGGCGTGCCGATCAGAAGGCGACCGACAAGCCGATCGCGCAGAAGGTGGAGACCACGCCCGCGACGGATTCCTATGGCGTCGTCGATGCCGACACGTGGAAAGACTACTATCCCAACCAGTACGCAACCTATGAGGAAAACAACGAGAACGGCACCGAAGGCAAGCACGATTACCTGAAGCTATACCCGGCGCTCAACACCATGTACAAAGGCTACGCCTTCGCCTTGGGCTACGACGAGGCGCATGGGCACACCTATTCCCTTGAGACGGTGAAGAACACCCCGCGCACGGTGAAGAAAGACCAGCTCGCGAACTGCATCACCTGCAAGACGCCCCAGTTCACGGCAATGGTGAACTCGGAAGGCGATGAGGTGTACGCGAAGACGTTCAAGGAGCTCATCAACGACTTCACCGAGCCCATCAGCTGCTACAATTGCCATGAGAACGACCCCACGCAGCTTAAGGTGACGAACAAGTTCTACCTGGCTTCGCTCGGCGAGGACGTGGAAAACTACGCCAAGGCGCCGCTCGAGTCGCAGGTGTGCGGCCAGTGCCACAACGAGTATTACTTCGATTCGAAGACCAAGGTTCCGGCCAATCCCTACAGCGGCACCGACGCCATGACGCCGGATGCCATCCTTGCCTACTACGACAACCTGAACTTCAGCGACTGGAACCACGCCGACACCATGGCTCCCATGATCAAGGTGCAGCACCCCGAGTTCGAGACGATCTACGGCGGCGACTCCATGCGCATGGCGAAGATCGGCTACACCTGCTCCGATTGCCACATGGGTACGCAGAAGGCGAGCGACGGCACGATGTATTCTTCCCATAATTGGATCAGCCCGCTCGAAAACGACGAGCTCATCAACAACGATTGCGCTCGTTGCCACGCCGACCTCAAGAGCGAAGTCGCCGGCATCCAGGCCAAAGAAGAGCAGCGCGTGACTTCGATCAGCGAGAAGATCGAGGACATGACCAACAGGATTGCCGACAAGTATGCCGACGAGATCGCCCAGCTCAAGGAAACGAAGAGCGCGGGCGGCACGATGAGCCCCTCCGAGGGTCTTGCCAAGATGTGGAAGTATCAACGCGACGCTCAGTTCTACTGGGACTTCGTGATGGTCGAGAACAGCGAGGGCGCGCACAACCCCACGCTGACCTTCGACACGCTCGACAAGGCTGAAAATCTTGTCGACGAGGCCCTGGCGCTTCTCGCGTAAGGCGGGTGATCGATCATGACTGACAAGAACCCGAACAGGGACGTCGTCACCGAGGCGCAGGCTCCTGCGAATCTGGGCGACGCGCCTGTTCCCAAGCGCAAACGCTCGAAACGCTTCTACGCGACGCTCGGCGCGATCGTGCTCGTGGTCGTGGTGGCGGGCGCGGGATTTTGGGTATGGCACGAGCAGCCCAGCTTCTGCAACGCTATCTGCCACACGCCGATGGACCCCTACGTTGCGACCTACGAGCAGCAGCCGGGGACGCAGGGCGTGGACAAGTGGGGCAATAAGGTGGAGAACACCTCGGCCATGCTCGCCGTGTCCCATAAGGTGTCGAAGGCCGACGGCGGCGCCGACGCCATCTGCCTGAGTTGCCACGAGCCGACGATCAGCCAGCAGCTTGCGGAAGTTGAGGGGTGGTCGACTGGAAACATGCCGCTGTTCCACAACGAGGCATACGGCCTCGTGCTCGGCGAGCGCGGCACGCCCGAGCTCACGGCATGGCTCGGCACTGCGCCGGACTCGTTCTGCCTGAACGAGAAATGCCACAACATCTCGCGCACCGATTTGGTGAAGCTCACGGCCGACATGGGCACGTACAACCCTCATCGCGAGATGCACGGCCAGCGCGACTGCTCCGACTGCCACAAGGCGCACCGCGCATCGGTGAACGCCTGCACGCAGTGCCACGACGAAGCGCCGGTGCCCGATGGGTGGCTCACCTACGACGAGGCGCAGGAAGCGGCAGCTCGCGCATAGCGGCTCCGTAAAAGATGAAAGCTCGCGGCGGTGTGTCCGCGCCTGCGGCGGGTGAGGCTTCAATCGGCCGGCAAGGCGAGCGCTTTGTCGGCCGATTGCGTGTCGGGCACGTGTGATGTGGGCGATGGGCGGCTGCTCGTGGCAAAAATACCCACTTTGGGTGATGGCGGTTTCTCGCGAAAACACGTATGGTAGGCTGGTCGAAACCGGAAATCGGGGGGAAGGGTCGTATGAACTCGAAGACGAAACGCCGCATGGCGGTGGTAACGGGGATTATCGTGATCGTGCTCATCGTGGTGCTCGCCGTCGTGGGTGGGTCGAGCTCCGCGAAGACGGTCACGCTCGCCGAGGCGGCTTCCGGCACCTATGCAGGCTCCGACAAGACGCTGCAGGTGACGGGCAACGTGGTCGAGAACTCGTTTTCGACCGAGGGCAACGTCCTCACCTTCGACATCTACGACCCCGACGGCGACGCCGCGCAGAAGCTGCACGTCATCTACGACGGAGGCGTGTCCGCCACGTTCGGCAACGACGTAGTCGCCATCTGCACGGGCAAGGTGCAGCCTGACGGCACGTTGCGCGCCTCGCAGCTCGTGACGAAATGCCCCTCGAAGTACGAAAACGCCTCCGACGCGCTCACCGTCTCGAAGCTTTTGGGCTACGGAGAGAAGGTGCTCGACAAGCCGGTGAAGGTGGCGGGCACGCTGGCCGCGGGCTCGCTTTCCCCGGCAGGTTCCAACCAGCGCTTCGTGCTGCAAGACGCCTCGGGCGCGCAGAGCGTCCCCGTGCGCTTCGACGGCGCGCTCTCCGATGATGTCACCGACGGTGCTTCCCTCGTCGTGACGGGCTCCCTTTCCAAGGAGGGTCTGTTCACCGCGACGGAAGTTGCCCTGGAAGGATAGGTTCCCATGTCGATGATCGGCCTTATCGCGCTTCTGGTCGCCTTCGCCGCAACGGCGGTCGCGGTCGTGTGCCTGCTTGCGGGCTTCCTGCTCGGGCGCAAACGCGCAACGGATGCAAGCGACACGCTCACCTGGGCGGGCCATGTCGCGGTCTTCCTCGCGACGGCGGCGCTCACCGTGTGCTGCGGCGTGCTCGTGTACTGCTTCTTTGCGGGCGATTACTCCATCGAATACGTGCTCAACCAGCATAGCAACGCCTCGGGCGACCTGGCGTGGCTCTACAAGCTGTCGGGTTTGTGGGCTGGCCGCGAAGGGTCGCTTCTGTTCTGGGCATGGCTTATTTCCGTATTCTCGTCGGTCGTTGCGGCGCGCGATTTGAAGAACCCGCGCAAGCTCGACTCCATGGCGCTTTTCGTACTCATGGCGGTGCTCGCGGCGTTCGTCGGCGTGATGCTGTTCTCGGAGAGCAACATGCCCTTCACGGTGACGCCCGACAAGTACTATGGCAAGGACGGCGAGCTTACCACTGCGGCATCGCTGCTCGGCATGAACACGCTGCTCGAGCATTGGGCGATGGCCATCCACCCGCCCACGCTGTTCGTTGGCTACGCGGGCCTGACCGTGCCCTTCGCCTACGCGATCGCGGCGCTCGTGGTGAACGACCCATCGAAGGAATGGGTCGTGCGCGCCGAGCGCTATGCCCTCTTCTCCTGGTTGTTCTTAGGGATCGGCATCGGGCTTGGTGCCGTGTGGGCCTACGTGGTGCTTGGCTGGGGCGGCTACTGGGGCTGGGACGCTGTGGAGAATGCGAGCCTCCTGTCGTGGATTGTGGGCGTGGCGCTCATTCACAGCTTCACGGTGTATCGCCAGCGCGGCGCCTTCAAGCGCTGGAGCATCATGTGCGCGTGCATCACGTTCGCCTTCGTAATCGTAGGAACCTTCATTTCTCGTTCGGGCCTGGTGCAATCCGTGCACGCCTTCGAGGGCGATCCTGTGTCGCTCGTGTTGTTCGGCGCGCTCATCGTGTGCTCGGTGCTCGCAGGCGCTATTGGGCTTGCCATCAGGTGGAAGAGCTTTGGCGCCACAAGCGCCGACGATATGGAGAGCATGGCGTCGAAGGAAGCTGCGTACTATTTCAACAACGTGATCATGGTCGTGTTCGCCGTGCTTTTGGCCTACCTCACCGTGTCCTCCGCGCTGCCGAGCGTGCTGCCCTTCGGCGGCGAGCAGGTTTCCGCTGGCACGTACAACGCCATCGCGCGCCCGCTCGGCATCGTGTATTTGGCGATCTTGGCGGTATGCCCGCTGCTCGCCTGGGGAAAGACCGACCCGCGCGAGTTTTTGCGCACGGCGCGCGTGCCCGCCATCTGCGCGCTTGTGTTGTTCGTGGTGCTCATGGTGTACTGGGCGACCTACCTTGTGCCGAGCTATGACGCCGTCATCGCCGTCGGCGACACGAACGCGGAGAGTCTCGCGAGCGAGGGCCCCGCGGCCTACTACAACGGCTTGGCAGCCGTGGGCTTTTTGGTTGCGAGCCTGCTTCTGTTCAACTCGCTGTTCGTGCTCGTGCGTGCCGTCCGCTCGTACGGGAAGGCTCACGATGTGGGTGCGCTTGCGGCGCTCGGTGGGCTTTTGAGCCGCAACGCCTCGCGCCTGGGTGGTTTTCTGTCGCACTTCGCGATGGCCGTGATCTTGGTGGGCCTCATTGGCTCGTCGATGTACGTCACCGAGGTGAACGACTACGTGCCCTACGACGAGGCGACCGACACGGCGGGCGAGGCCATGACCGTGCAGGACTTCACGCTCACCTATGCGTCAAATTCGGTTGAGATGGCCGACAACAAGGACGACATCGTCTACACCGTCGTGTTCGACGTGTACAAAGGCGACGCCTACCTGGGGCAAGTGTCACCCGCGGTGCAAGTCGTGTTGTCCACCCAGCAACAAAAACTCGTTGCGAGCGTCCTTTCGCTGCCGACGGAGGACCTCTTCGTGGTGTATCGTGGGGTCAACGACGACGGCGCGTTCTCGATGGACGTTCGCGTGAACCCGCTCGTGAGCGAGGTGTGGATCGGTTTCGGCCTGCTTATGGTGGGCGTTGTCGTGGCGACCTTCGGCGGGCGCGGCGCGAAGCGCGCGGGCAAGGTCGCCACGAAGAAGCAGACGAGCGACACGGAGGCGTAACCCCCTCATGGCAGAAAGAGACGTTCCCGCAATCAAGACGAAGCATCTCTCGAAGGTGCTCGGCACGCGCAAGGCGGTCGACAACGTGTCGATCGAGGTGCCCGCGGGCGCGTTTCTTTCCATCTTCGGTCCGAACGGCGCGGGGAAGACGACCCTTCTGCGCATGCTTTCCACGCTCTCGCGCCCCTCGTCGGGAAGCGCGCAGCTCATGGGTATCGATTTGAAGGAGGAACCCGATCTCGCGCGCGAGCACATCGGGCTCATCTCGCATGCGCCCATGCTCTACTCCGACCTGTCCGCCGAGCAGAACCTTACATTGTATGCCCAGCTCTACGGCGTGGTCGATGTGCCTGCTCGCGTGGAAGAGATGCTTGAGGCGGTGGAGCTGAAGCATCGGCGCCTCGATGCTGTGCGCACGTTCTCGCGCGGTATGACGCAACGGCTCTCCATCGCGCGCGCCCTGATCCACGACCCCGACGTTGTGTTTCTAGACGAGCCGTACTCGGGTCTCGACCCGCATGCGGTGGAGATTTTCGATGAGCTCATCGCCCGCAACCGCGAGGGGCGCACGTTCGTCATGGTGAGCCACGACCTGCGTAAGGGCTTCTCCATGTGCACGCATGCGCTCGTGCTTGCGCGCGGCCGCGTGGTCGCCTTCGACGACAAGGAGAACCTCGACCTCGACGACTTCGAGGCGCTCTATCGCAAGAGCGTTGGGATGGGGGTGGCCTAAATGGCGCGCAAGATGAAGGGTGAGGCTGCGGGGTCGGCTGTAACCCCGGCGACCGCCAGGGATGCA
>JAUNWQ010000033.1 GCA_030540225.1 Coriobacteriia bacterium
CGCAGCGGTCTTCTTCCCCTTCGACGCCGCCTTCTCCGCGTCGTCTTGTTCCTTGCCCGGGCAGTCGAAGTTCGGGCAGAGCTTCCACGGGCCGCGAGCCGTCGTCACGATCACAAGCGGCGCGCCGCAATGCTCGCAGACCTCGTCGGTGGCCGTGAGCTTGCCGTACTGGGGCAGCGGGTAGCCCACGCCGCACTCGTCATGGTTCTCGCAACGGATGAAGCGCTTGAGCGTGCGCGGGTTCTTCTGCGCGATGAGCCTCGCCTGCTTGCCGGCGGCCTTGCACACCGGGCATTCGCCGACGACCACATCGGGCTCTTTGTTGGTCTCGCAGTTCGGGTCGATGCAGATGACGCGCGGCTTCGACCGGAAGGCCGTCACCTTCACCTGGGGCATCCCACACGTGGGGCACAGCTCCTCCATCGACTCGATCTTGCCCTTCGGGAGCGGGTAGGTCACATCGCAGTCGGGCCACCCGGCGCATCCGATGAACATCCCGCGCGTTTTCTGCGAAGCGCGAATCTGCAGGTCCTTACCGCATTTGGGACACTTGCCCACGTACGCGTCGGCCGCGACGGCGTCGGCGAGGGCATCCTTCACTTCCTCGGAATGAGGCATGAGGTCGGCCAGCTGCTCGGAGAGCAGGTTGCGGGAGTTCATGACCACATCGGCCTTGGTCTTCTGGCCTTCGGCGATGTTGTCCATCTCAGCCTCGAGTTCCGCCGTCATCTCCGAGTGGGTGATATGCGGCGCGAACTTGTCGAGCGCGTCGCACACCGCCATGCCGAGCTGCGAGGGCTCGATGGGGTCGTTCTGGATGTACTTCACCGTGTAGAGGCGCTCGATGATGCTGTGGCGCGTGGACTTCGTGCCGAGCCCGAGCTTTTCCATCTCCTGGATGAGCTTGCCTTGGCTGTAGCGGGCGGGCGGTTCGGTCTGCTTCTTCGTGCAGGTGGCGCCGTTGAAGGCGATCTGCTGGCCCTCGTCGAGTGCAGGCAGCTGCTCGTCTTTCTTCATGCCGTAGGGGTAGATGGCGCGATAGCCCTCGTGCACGAGAACGTCGCCTTTCGCGGTGAAGTGCTCGCCTGAGATATCGAGCGTGACCTTGGTGCCCTCGACGACGGCGGCTTCGGAGAGCGTCGCCAAGAAGCGGCGGGCGATCAGGTTGTAGAGCTTGTACTCCGCAGGCGGCAGATCGTCGGGCGTGACCATGGCGGTCGGGTAGATCGGCGGGTGGTCGGTCGTCTCCTTCTTGCCGCGGGTTGCCGTAAGCGGCCCCTTCGCGAGCAGTTCCTTGCAAAACGGCGCGTAAGCCGGGTTGCCGGAGATGGTCTTCACGACCTCCTCCAAGTCGAGCGAGCTCGGGTACACCGTGTTGTCGACACGCGGATAGGAGATATAGCCGTCCATGTAGAGGCTCTCAGCAAGGCGCATCGTGCGTGCAGGGGAAAGGCCCTCGGCCGACGCCGCGGTCATGAGGCTTGTGGTGTTGAAGGGAACGGGCGGCTGCTGCTTGCGCGAGCGCTTCTCGATGGAGAGCACCTTCGCGCTTGTCGCCCCCTCAACAGCGGCCATAGCGGCCTTCGCCTGCGCCTCGTCCTTGAAACGCGCCGTAGCATGGGGCGCCTCGAAGGCGAGCGGGCCCTCGCCCGATGTGGGACCGGTCTTTTCGGCGGCGTCGAAAGCGCCCTTGATCACCCAGTAGTCCTCGGGAACAAACGCCAGGCGTTCACGCTCGCGCGCCACGATGAGGGCGAGCGTCGGCGTCTGCACGCGGCCCGACGAGCGCACGTTGCCGTAGCCCGCGAACTTCACGAGGGTGAGATAACGCGTGAGCACCGCGCCCCAGATAAGGTCGATATCCTGACGCGACGCGCCGGCGGACGCCAGGTTGACGTCAAGCTCCACGAGGTTGGAGAACGCGTGGGTAATTTCCTCCTTCGTGAAGGCGGAGTAGCGGGCGCGCGAGACGGGGGCGGTGGGGTTCACTTCCTGGATGCACGAGAGCGCATCGGAGCCGATGAGCTCGCCCTCGCGGTCGAAGTCCGTCGCGATCACGATGGAGTCCGCCTTCTTGGCGAGGTTCTTCAAGCTGCGGATGATTTCCTTTTCCTTAGGAAGCTTCTCGATTGGCGCGTAGACCAGGTACGGCAGCGCGTCCATCTTCCACCCTTTGAGCTCCACGCCGTCTTCGGTGAAGGGCTTTTTCTTCTTGAAGGGGGGCTTGGCCAGGCTTGCGGGCACATCGGCGGGCACGGTCTCGCCCTCGACGGTCACGCCTTGCCAGCCGCCGCGTTTCTTATATACCAGGTTGGGAGTGAAGTCAGGCTCCAGGATATGGCCGCGCAGACCGATGGTCACCCACTCCTCGCCGTCAACCTCGAACCGGTAAATCGGCGTCGAATACACCTTGTCGGCTTTCGGCTTGCTCGCGCCCAAAAGGCTCGCGATCTTGGTTGCCGCGTCGTTTTTCTCCGTTACGACCAGTTTCACATGGTCCTCCTTGCCCCCAGAGCGCCTGCCGCGCGCTGGAAATCGTTCACACGATTACCCCGATTCGTCAGTTTTACGTGTGCGGGGATTCTCCTACCCTATCGCGCGCAGCGTCCAAACGCTGCGCATAACGCGCCTTAGCATACACGATTTGGAGGCGCTGGGCCAAAAAAGGTTCCCGAAACGGGGTTTTCGTCTCGGGAACCTGGGAGACGAGCCTGGGGCCTATCGCGAAAACGGCACGGGGGAAAGCGCCCTGGGCCCTGGGCCCTACGCCGCCTGAGTCGCCTGTTCCACCTGCGCCGCCCGCGCCGCTTCGGCCTCCTCGCGGTCAAGCACGAGCTTCATGGCGGCGATGGCGCACTCAAGCATGCCGTCGTCGGGCTCGTTCGTGGTGAGGTACTGCATCTGCATGCCGGGCCAAAGCACCACCTTCACAAGCGGGTTGTCCGGATGCGAGCCCGCCCACCTGACCGTGATTTCATAGGACACGCCCGCGATCACCGGCATGAGCACGATACGCGACAAGATGACAAGCGCAAGCTTCGGCGCACCATCGGGCACGCCCCATGCGGCGATGAGCGCGTTTAGGGGCACCACCGTGTACACGAAGATGGCGATAATCATGACCATGATGAGGAATGCGGTTCCGCAGCGCACGTGCAGGCGCGGGAAGCTGCGCGCGTTCTCGGGCGTGAGCGGCAAGCCGTGCTCGTAGCAGTGGATGGTCTTGTGCTCCGCACCGTGGTAGCCGAACATGCGCTTAATCTCCGACATGCGCCCGATGAGCCAGATATAGAAGACGAACACGGCAACGCGCAGCACGCCGTCGACGATGTTCCACAGAAGCGTGTTGCCGTCGTACTCGCCCACGATGAGGTTCGTGATGAAGGCGGGCGCCACGATGAAGAGCACAATGCCGAGCGCAAGCCCGCAAACCATCGAGATGGCCATCTCCTTTTTGCCGAACTCGGACTCGGGCTCCTTCGCACTTGGGATATTGTGAGCGTCCTTGCTATTTGCGACAGGCTCAGAAGCGTCGCCCTCGGCTTCTCCCACCACCTCAAGCGAGCTTTGCGCGCCGAGTGCGTCGATCACGGTATCAGGACGTCCGAAGTCGTCCCTCCAGGAGAACTCAAACTCGGATTCCTGGCGCGTGGGCTGCTCGCAGGCGGCCTCATGCTCCGGCCCCTGCTCGCAGGCGGCCTCGCACGCAGTTCCAGACACAGGCTTTTCTTCCGCCTTCTCTTCCCCCTCGTCCTCTTCCGCATAGGCGTGAAGGGTCGCAATCTCTAACGCCTTGAAGCCCAAGACGAGCGACTCGACCAGGGCACGGCATCCGCGCACGAGCGGCCAGTACAGCCAGCCGTTCTTCTCCTTCCCGCTCGCCAGGTCGTGCTCTTCGGTGTACACGGCGCCGGAGGGCTCGCGCACGGCGACCGACCAGTTGTACTTTCCGCGCATCATGATGCCTTCAAGCAATGCCTGCCCGCCGACGTGGGTCTTGCGCGCGCCGTCTTCCGAGAACGCGCGGGAGAGATCGCTTTTCTCGCGAGTCACTTTCCGCTAGCTCCTTTTCACACGAGGATACGGGTTTTTGCAGCTCATCTTGCCTTCAGGACATGTGCCCGAAACACAAGGGGCACCGGCGTCGGCGAAGACGAACGGCGCGGTGGGACGGGCGAGCTCAAGCATGCGGTGCGCCATGTCGCGAATTTCCCACTGGGCGCGGTTGCAGCAGCGCAGCTTGAAGAAATGCAGCAGCTCGCGAACGTTCATGGTGATGACGATCTTGCTCTCCGCAGCGTTCGGCAAGAGATAGCGGGCGTCCTCAGCGGGCACGCCCGCGTCGAGCAGCTTCTCGTACGCGCTGACGGCGGCGGCGATGGCCTCGTCGAAGAGGGCCTTCCGCTCGGGGTCAGAAGCAATGGTGTCGGGCGTGACCACATCAACGCCGTCCTTGAACTTCACGTAGCGCTGGCTTTGCTGGTTGAAGCTCGCGATGCGGTGACGCACGAGCTGATGGGTGAGCGCGCGGGAGACGCCGTCGACGGCGAAGGTGTAGCTCGCGTGCTCGAGCGTGGAAAAATGCCCGCTCTCCATGATGGTCGTAAGCACGCTGCGAATGCGCTCCTCAGGCATCGTTTCCATAAGCTCGGCCGCGCCCACCGGCGCATAGCACAACCGCGCCGCAGTGGCGATTGCACGCTCGGGGTCGGGCGTATGGTACAAAAGCTCAACATGCATAGAGAGCTCCCCCTCTTCCTTGGTATCGTTCGCGATTCTTCGTTTCCCGATGGCGGCAAGCCGCAGTTTTTAAGATCGCCTTCGCCCACCATCGGCCATTGTCCGCTAACATGATAGGCAAACGCGCGCATCGGGTCGCCCCCGATTCGCCCCAATGCGAAAAACTCCCCGAGAAAGGCAGCTTCCCATGACAGAGAGCTTCACTCCCCTGCTCACCACCACCGACTGGAACGCCGAATGGATGCAGCTGCAAAAAGCGCGGAGACACCGCGACAGCGCGGTCTACTGGAACGAGCGGGCGAAGACCTTTACGTCCAAAGACTACCCCAATCCCTACGTGAACTCGTTTCTTGAGCGCGCAGGAGTCGCTCCCGAGGAAAGCGTGTTCGACATGGGCTGCGGGACGGGCGCTCTCGCCCTGCCGCTCGGGGAAGCGGGGCATGCTGTCACGGCCGCCGACTTCTCGGAAGGGATGCTTTCCATCCTTCGCGGGGAACTTGAGGCACGTGGGATTAAAAGCGTGCATTGCGAGCAGATGAGCTGGGAAGACGACTGGGAGGAACACGGCATCGCCCCGAAATCTCACGACGTGTGCACCGCATCGCGCTCGATTGCCGTCGACGATATGCGCGCCGCGCTCTTAAAGCTCACCGTGGTCGCCCGTCGCCGCGTGTGCATCACGTTGCCGACAGGCGCCTCCCCACGAACCGACGACCACGTGATCGAGGCACTCGGCCTCGCCTCGCGCGTCGGCCGCGACCACCTCTACGCCGTGAACATCCTCTCGCGCATGGGATTCGAGCCCGAACTGACCTATATCAAGAGCTCCCGGCACGACACGTTCGAGACCTTCGACGACGCGCTGCACAAGTACGACGACATGGTGCGCAAAGCGTGTGCCCTCCTACCAGAGACGCGCACGCAGATCGCGCTCTCGAAGCTCAAACCCTGGCTCGAGGCGCAAATCGTCGAGAACGAGGATGCCGGCAAGCCTGGAGAGAGAGGAATTCCGCAAGGAGCGCTGCGTCTTCGCGAGCCGAGAACCATCACCTGGGCTTTCATTGCCTGGAACGTCGATTAGACAGCTTGACAAGCGCGGTTGTGCGCTCTGGAGGCATTGCCTATACTTGACGGAAGAAGGCCCCTATGCGGGGAATAACCGATACGAACAGCGAACGGGGAACTATGCGCATTTCAGCACGAAACGTCTTGAAGGGCACGATTACCGACGTCGAGATTGGTGCCGTGAGCGGAGTCGTCTCAATCAAGGTCGGCGAGACGGCCCTCACCTCTATTATCACCATGGAGGCCATTCACGATCTCGGCCTTAAGAAGGGCATGCCGGCATATGCCGTCATAAAGGCAAGCCATGTCATGTTCGCGCGCGGAGATGAGCCCCTCAACAACCTGTCAGCCCGAAATCAGCTCGTCGGCACCGTGACCACGGTTCGCCCGGGAAAGACAGACGGGCGCGTGTCCCTCACGCTCGCAGACGGCAACATCATCACCGGCTCGGTCTTCAACGACATGATCGGGGAGCTCGGCCTGGAAGTTGGCAACAAAGCGGTCGCCATCGTGAAGTCCACCGATCTCATGATCGGTGTCGACTAAGGCTGGTGACCCTGCCCTGTAGCCAGCGGCAGGTTTCGGAATCGCGGCCTGTCCTTTTGCGATTCGGCACTTGCGGCTTGCTTCCGGCTCTCCCGCGCGGCGATGGCCTGCCGAGGCCTTATCCTTCAGCAAAAGAAAAAGCCCGAACAGCTCAGCTGTTCGGGCTTGCTTTTTCCCAGGGGAAAAGCTATTCGGCTGCGGGAGCCTCGACCTCGAGAGCGGCCTCAGCCTCGGCGTCGGCAGCAGCCTCTTCGGCAGAGCCCTCAGCCTCGGCGGTGGCAGCAGCCTCGGCAGCGCGGGCAGCTTCCTCTTCAGCCTTCTTGGCGTACTCTTCAGCACGCTTGGCCTTCTCAGCAGCCTTCTTCTCACGCTCGGCCTTCTTAGCAGCCTCTGCCTCGGCGACGGCGGCAGCGCGCTTGGCCTTCTTGGCAGCCTCGCGCTCGGCAACCATGTCCTTCGCGGAGCCGAACTTGTCGGCAAAGCGCTGGACGCGTCCGCCGGTGTCGATGAACTTCTGCTGGCCCGTGAAGAACGGGTGGCAGGCGTTGCAGATGTCAACGCGCAGCTCGGACTTGGTGGAGCGGGTCGTGAACGTGTTGCCGCAGGTGCACTTGACGGTGCACTCGACGTAATCCGGATGGATTCCTTGCTTCATGTTGGTTCTCCTTTACCATGCCTTGGTTTCCGACCAAGGCGAGACAAGCTTTTTTATGATACCACAGCGTATTGACATTGCAATAAGAAACGGGCGGCGAATCGCATCGATTCACCGCCCATACAAAAGTCAAGCGCCCAACTCAGTCTTGCGACCGCAAGCACCAGGAGACGAAACGCGCGGCAACGCAAGCAGTGAGCGCGCCCGAAGCGCTCCCCGCTCGCTACACCTCGGCGACCCACAGACCGTGCAGGTTGCAGTACTCGTAAACCTTGATCGCGCGATCTCCCTCGGCGATAGCAAAGTCGGCTCCCGGCTTGTCGGAGCTCGTCAGCTCTGCGATCTGATAGCCCTTCTCGGTCACCAGGCAAATGAACGCGATGAGGTGCTCGTCGGTCATCGGATGGGCCACGCTGCCAACCTCGACGTGAATGGCATTGCCCGAAACGCTCACGACGGGAACGTGCTTCTCAACCGCCGCATCGGTGGAATTCGCGACCAGCTCGGTCATCTTCTCGCCGCAGCAGGAAAGCGGGGCCTTCTTGTCGTAGGGCTTCACGGCAACGTTGCCGCAGTGATTGCATTTATAGAACGTGACGTCCATAACGTATCCCTTTCTCGTCTGCGCCCCGCGCGTCCCCATCCGGGAAGCGCGTGGCTACTGTAAACAAGGCTCCTCTCGTGTCATAGCCTTGCTCTGCTGCATATGTTACTCGCTTTGTTTCAATTCTGGAAGTCCTTGTTGAGACTTCTTCGCAATAAGCGCATAAAGCAGCACGCCGATGCCTATCGCAATAAGCGGAGTCGAGAGCACCTGCCCCATCGTGAGCCAACCGCCCCACAGATACCCTAGCTGCACGTCGGGCTCGCGCACGAACTCGATGGCGAAGCGGAAGCACCCGTACATGATGAGGAACACGCCGAGAAAGGTCCCCTGGGCGCGCGGCGGACGCTTGCGCGAAAGCGCGAACAACACAAGGAAGATGACGATGCCCTCGAGCACCGCCTCATAAAGCTGGGAGGGATGGCGGGGTATCATTCCCGCCTGCCCGCCGAACACAACGCCCCATGCGACATCAGTCGGCGCGCCCCACAGTTCGCCGTTCACAAAGTTGGCGCAGCGACCGAAGAACAGCCCGATAGGAGCCCCGATGCAACCGAGGTCAGCCAGCGTGAGGTATGGAATGTGCGTGAAATGCGCGGCGACGATTCCCGAGAGCAGCGCGCCGATGAGCCCGCCGTGAAAGCTCATGCCCCCCTTCGAGAGTGCGAAGATATCGGCAGGGTGCTGCAGGTAGTAGCCGTCTCCGTAGAACAGGACGTACCCTAAACGCCCGCCCACGATGACGCCCACGACGACGCACAGCATGATGGTGATGAGCGCATCCGAGTCGACGCGCACCCGCCAGCGCTTCGCCGTGCTCATGAGCACGAGAGCGGCACAGATAAATCCGAGCACGTATGCGATACCGTACCAGCGCACAGAAAAAGGCCCGACCGAGAACGCGATCGGGTCGAGGCTTTGATAGATTTCGTTGAGCAAGGAGCTAGTCCCTTCCCATTCCAGCGCCCACTTCGATGGCGGCGAAGCGAACTTCCTCGCGCAGGGCCAAAGGAATCGTCTGGACCGACGAGACGGACGCGCCGCATCGGGGGCATGTGACCGTGAACATCGCGACATCGCTGCGAAGGACCATCATGGAGTCGTAGCGGCATACGTCCAGGTCGCTTTGTCCGCACGTGGGACAGCTCAGCGTTCGAACCACAGCTCTCGCCTCCTCATCGCAGTCGGTCGTGTTTGCTTCATTGTAGCAGTGTTTGGGCGCAAGGCGTCCTACAGGATGAATCGATTGCGCGCGCCGAGCTTGTGCTCCTGGCGCGGACACTCCTCGATGCTCGGGCCGTGCGTCAGGAAGAACGTGCAGAAATGGCACACCTCCTTCACCGCCGCGTCGTAGCCCAAATCGGGATTGAGCAGCAGCTCGAAATCGTCGCAGACCTCGTGCGTCGGACGATGGCATGCAGCGTAATGGCAGTCGGCAGGGCACGGCTCGCCCGGCGTGTTGTGAGGGCAGCGCTCCTGCATCTCGTCGTCGCAGCCCCGCATCTCCCAGCAATGAGACACCTTTTCCTCCTTCACCGGCATCGCCGTCCCGGCAACCGCGCGACGGGACGCACGACCTCTGACCTGAACAGCTTGCCCGAAATAAAGAGAAGGACGGGATATTCCCGCCCTTCTCGCGTCTCACAAGAAGTTGACTAGTATTCCTCGTGGTACGGCACAACGCGCTCGACGCCCGGCACGCGCTCCTTCAAAATGCGCTCAACGCCGTTGGCAAGCGTCATCTCGGACATCGGGCAGCCCTTGCAAGCGCCCTGAAGCTCAACCGTGACGATGCCGTCTTCGCTGACATCGATCAGCTTCACGTCGCCGCCGTCCGCCTGAAGGCTCGGTCGGATAAGCTCCAAAACCGCGGCCACATCGGTCTTCTCAACCATCGTTGCTCCTTCTCGAGTACTGGATGTTTCTCTTGATTCGCTATAGTACCACAAGCCGCCGCCCCAACGTCGCGCGCACGCGAGGCGCAAGGTCAGTGCAACTTGTCACTACTGAATCGGCTGCCAATCCTTACCGATCACCACAAGGACGTTCGCGTCGAAAGTATAGTAGTCGCCGCCGTTGACGACGCGTCCACCGTCGATCGTCTTCACGATGGTGTTCGCCGCCGCCTTGTACGCCTCGTCGCGGTAAATCACGAGCGTCTCATTGTAGATACCGGCATCCGTGACGTTGCCGATAGTCCCGATGGCGAATCCCGCGTTGCCGAGGATCTCGCCCATCTTCGCCCCGACGCCGGTGATGCCGCCGCCGTTGCGGATCTCAACCTTGATGCCAGTGGGATCGCTCACCGTCTCCGCCTCTTCGACGGCGTTCGGATCGGCTCCGGCATCAACGCTTTCCATAACCGTTTTCCATTGAGAATCGGAAGCCTTGAACAGCGCCGTTCCGTCCTGTTCGCTTTCGCTTCCCGGCACATATGCCGCGTACACCGTCGCCTCGCCTAAGGGGCGAAACGCGTTCGCCAAATCGATCACCTGCGAAGACGACAGATCGGTCCGCACGTTGCCCGCAATTCCGTCGAGCTCGGTGGCGAAGTCGAGCCCACCCGCCTCGAGCAGACGCAGCGCCATCGCATAGGCGAAGGACGTGCGCACCGAGGCCTGCGTCTCGGATGACTTCGCGTAATTGCTTGCGCGAAGTGCGACGAGCGAGCTTTCGGCATCGAGGACCTGCTCCCCCGCCTCAAGGTAGATGCTGCCCGCATACGGGTCGTCGACGGATTCGGGAAGCGTCATGCCGATGCCGCCCACCAAATCGACGAGCGAGCGGATGCCCCCCTCGTTCGTCTTCACGAGATGGGATATGCCCACTCCCGCAAAAGACGAGACAGCTTTCACGAGCGCCTCGTCACCGCCTATCCCATAGGCGTCGTAGAGCGGATGGGTTTTGCCGTCCGAGAGGCTTACGGCAAGGTTGCCGGGGATGGAGACGAGCGTGAGCGTCCGCGTGGACTCATCCACGCGCGCAAGGATGTAGGTCTCGCTCGACACATTGGAGCCTCCCTTAGGGGAGCCGAGGTTCGCCGCGGCGAGAACGTAGTAGGGCGACCCTTCCTTGGCGGCGGTAAGCGCGCTGCTCGCATTCGAATGCTCAAGCGACAGCTTCGAGTTCGATGCGTTGAAAAAGACAGTGACACCGACGCCAACCGCAACCGCGATGATGACGATCACCGAGATGACACCTACAGCGGCGCGTCGCATCCCGCTTTTGCGCTGGGCGCTCTGGATATAGCCGCGCTTGCTCACGCGACGGGAATAGGCGCGATAGTTCTCACCCGATGCGGTCTGGGGGGTCACATGATCGACGATGCCGCGCGCGGCACGACGCTTCTTGCGATCGCTTGAGAACCCGACCGACGAGGCGTTCATCCCGCGCGAATGGCGCGGAGTGCCGCCCTTCGCCACATGCGTGCCGATGGTATGGGACGTCATTTTGCGGGAGGTATGTTTCGATTGCGAGGCGCTAAAGCCCTTCTTCTTGCCGAACATCGCGATGGGCGCCTAGATGCTCTCGTCGACGTCGAGCCGGGACACGTCTGCGCCAAGCCCGCGCAGCTTGCCGACGTAGTCCTCATACCCTCGATCGATGTGGTAGATATGGCTGACGCGCGTCTCGCCCTCGGCGACGATGCCGGCGAGCACCAGGGCGGCTCCCGCGCGAAGGTCAGTCGCTTTTACAGGCGCACCCTGCAGAAGCTCGACCCCGCGGACGAGCGCATGATGATCCTCGATGGTAATGTCGGCGCCCATGCGCGAGAGCTCGGCGGCGAACATGAAACGGTTCTCGAAAACGTTCTCCGTGATGACTGAAGGCCCCTCGGCGAGCGACGCCAGCAACATAAACTGCGCTTGCAGATCGGTCGGGAACCCAGGATGCGGAAGCGTTTGGATGTCGACCGCGCGAAGGGGTTCGGTGCGCGACACGGTGATGAAATCTTCGCCAGTGGTGATTTCGCACCCCATGGCCTCGAGCTTCATGAGCGCCATACGCAGAAACGAAGGGTCAATTCCCCTGACCGTGACCGGACCGCCGGTAAGCGCGCCTCCGACAAGGAACGTTCCCGCCTCGATGCGGTCGCCCACCACGGTATGCTCGCACGGCCCCAAATCATCGAGGGAGACACCGTGTACCTCGATGGTGGAACTGCCTGCACCCTCGATATGGGCGCCCATGCTCGAGAGCATGTTCGCCAAGTCGACGATCTCGGGCTCGCGCGCCGCGTTCTCGATGAACGTCGTCCCGTTCGCCACCACAGCGGCCATGAGCGTGTTCTCCGTTGCGCCGACGCTCGGGAACTCGAGCATCACGTGGGCGCCATGCAGGCCGTTCGGCGTCGTCGCATGAAGGACGCCGTGGGCGTTGTCGAAGTGGACGCCTAACGCCTCAAGCCCGACGAGGTGCATGTCAATCTTGCGCGCGCCGATCTGGCAGCCACCCGGCATAGCGACACGGGCTTCGCCGAAGCGCCCGATGAGCGGTCCAAGGACGGAAATGCTCGCGCGCATCTTCGAGACGAGTTTGTAAGGAGCCTCGTATTTATCGACGGTGGACGTGTCGACGGACAGCGAATGGTCGGCGCCGCGTTCGACATCGGCACCGAGATGAGCAAGGACTTCGGACATGATCTCGATATCGGAGATGCGCGGCACGTTGTGGAGCACCGTCTTGCCCCGTCCGAGAATCGCTGCGGCGATAAGTTTCAACGCCGAGTTCTTCGCGCCGGATACGCGGACTTCCCCCTCGAGCACCCCGTTGCCCGAAACGATGATTTCCTCTTCCATGAAAGGACACCTTCTATCACGATGCACGGAAAGGCGGCCCCGGGGGCCGAGCCGTGCAATATCAACATTCCAGTCCCTCCATTATAAAAAGCGAAGGCCCGCATAGAGCGAGCCTTCACAAGTAAAGCGTTTGGTTGCAGCGCAGGGCGAAAACCCACCGATGCGCCAGGAAAAAGCGTGTCGACTATTCGCCGAGCATGAAGCGCTTGAAGCCGGTCACCTTGATGGTGCCACCGAGCTTCTTGGCGACCTCGTTGACGTAGTCGGTGACGCTCTGGTCCGGGTTCTTGACGAAAGCCTGCTCGGTGAGGCAGCTCTCCTTGTAGAACTTCTCAAGACGGCCAGTGGCGATCTTCTCCTGGATGTTCTCGGGCTTGCCGGACTCGGCAGCCTGAGCCTTGTAGATCTCCATCTCGTGCGCGACGACCTCAGCAGGGACGGACTCGCGGGTTGCGGAAACCGGGGAAGCGGCAGCAACCTGCATAGCGACGTCGCGGCCGCAGTGCTGGAACTCGTCGGAAGCGGGGTCGATGCCCTCGACGTCGAACGTCACGAGGACGCCGATCTTGCCGCCACCATGGATGTAGGAGGCGACGCCGCCTGCCTCGACAACGGCCGCGCGAGCGAGGTTCATGTTCTCGCCGAGCGTGTGGATAGCGTCGGTGAGCACGTCTTCGACGGTCTCGCCCTCGGCCTCGACAGCCTTCAGAGCCTCAACGTCCTCGACGTTGGCAGCCATAGCGGCACGGGCAATCTTCTCAGCATAGCCCTTGAACTTCTCGTTCATGCCGACGAAGTCGGTCTCGCAGTTGAGCTCGACGACAGCGCCCTTGGTTGCGTCGTCGGAAACGATGGCCATAACGGTGCCCTCGTTGGTGGCACGGCCGACCTTCTTGGCAGCAGCAGCCAGACCACGGGTACGAAGAACGTCAACGGCCTTGTCCATATCGCCATCGGCCTCGACGAGCGCCTTCTTGCACTCCATCATGCCGGCGTCGGTCATTTCGCGGAGCTCTTTGACCATTGCAGCGGTAATTGCAGCCACGGATGTTCCTTTCTCTCAAGTGAAAGATGAATGAAAAGACCGCGCGCCCTCTATCGAGCGCGCGGCTGGAGCTAAACGTTCGTGCTATTCAGCAGCAGGAGCTTCCTCAGCGGGAGCGGCCTCCATCTCGGCAGCGGTCACGGGAGCACCCGTGCCGGCGATGACGGCGTCAGCCACGAAGTCGGCGAGCAGGCGCACGGAGCGGATGGCGTCGTCGTTGGCCGGGATGCCGAACTCGACGTCGTCCGGATCGCAGTTGGTGTCGAGCGTGCCGATGACGGGGATGCCAAGACGCTTGCACTCGTGGATAGCGATGCCCTCGCGGTTGGTGTCGATCACGAAGACGGCGTCGGGGGTGCGCTTCATGTTGCGGATGCCGTTGAGGTTGGCCTGCAGCTTAGCGAGCTCCTTGTGCAGCAGGATCTGCTCCTTCTTGGGAAGCGATGCCATGCGGCCGTCGGTATCCATGGCCTCGAGCTCCTCCATGCGGGCAACGCGGGAGCGGATGGTCTGGAAGTTGGTGAGCATGCCACCGAGCCAACGAGCGTTCACATACGGCATGCCGCAGCGGTTCGCAGCATCGGCGATGGGCTCCTGAGCCTGCTTCTTGGTGCCGACGAACAGCACGGTGCCGCCCTTCTTGGCGGTTTCGGAAGCGAAGGTGTAGGCCTGGTCGAGACCGATGAGGGTCTGCTTGAGGTCGATGATGTAGATGTCACCGCGATGGCCGAAGATGTAAGGCTTCATCTTGGGGTTCCAGCGGCGGGTCTGATGACCGAAGTGCGCGCCTGCATCGAGCAGCGACTGAATGCTGACTTTCGTCATGTTCTTCTCCATTCGTTAATCCTCTGCCTGCGGTCATCCCCAACTACCGCAGCCTTTTTCGGTTGGCCACTGGCGGCGTGGGTCGCGCAAGCATGTGTAATATAGAAACCGTTGAATTATAACGCTCTTTCATATGCGCCTGCAAGAGCAAATAGAAGTTTTCTTTTCGAGGAAGAGAAACGGGACGGCGGAACTGAAGATGCTGCGCTTAGTTGCAATTGCCTCAGAATGCTCAGCTCAAAAGAAAATGCGGGCGGAAAGGCACGCTCCCACCCGCATCAAAACACACGGCCACAATCGCGCAGACACCTGCTACTTCTTCTTGATCTGGCTTTCGTGCTTCTCGAAGAAATCAAAACGCGGCGGAAGCTCGCGGACGCGATGTGCCCCCTCGTCGAGCTCGGCGGCGCCGCACAGCTCGCCCATTCCCCCGAAGTCATAGTTCCAGCTGAAAAACTCGTCGGCATCGAAGTTCATCTGCATGCAGATCTTCTCGCAACCGAACGGAACGATCGGGTGCATGAGCAGCGTGCAGATGCGCAAAAGATAGAAGGAGTCCGCAAGCACCTGCCGGCGCGCATCGTCGTCGCCAGATAGCTCGGCTTCCCTGATGCCGTCGGTCCAGTACTTGTTCGAGTAGCGGATGAACTCGTCCATAAGCGACATCACCGTGTGCAGCTCGACCTTGCGCATAAGCTCATCGTAGGTATAGATCGCCTTCTGGGCGCGCGCAACGACATCCTCGCTGATCGCGCAAAGCGGCATCATTCCCTCGAAGTTCTTCTGCGCCTCGTAGAAGCAGCTGCGCGCCAGGCGGTTGAACACGTTGGTGAGCAGCGTTCCCTCTTTGAGCGCCGGGTCAGCCACACGCGGGTCGGTGCGCTTCGACTCGTCGGGATCGAACGGTTTGGGCTTGAACCCGACCGACTTCTGGTCGAGCCCGAGCGCGAGGAAATGCGCGCGCAGCTGTTCGGGAGTGTAGTAATCGAGCAGCTCGTCGGCCGAGGGCGGCTTCACGACGCTCGACGACGACGCTTTCTTGTTGCCGAGCAGCAGATGATGGTTTGCGATGAGCGTCGTCTGGCGCAGCGCGGGAGATTCTTCGCCCCCGAAGAAATTACCGGGCTTGAGCGCCTCCCACATTGCCGGCTGGGCAACACCGTAGAAGTAGAGGTTGTCCTGCCCGATGAACTGGAACACCTCGGCATCGTCTGAGCACCACCACTCCTGCCAGCTCGAGCGCGGAAGACCGAGCTCGTCGTTCACGGCCATGGTGAACGAGATCGGCGCCCACAGCGACTCCGGCCAGCACCACACGGTGAGTTCGCTGACGCCCTCGATAACCGGAGCCTTCACGCCCCACTCGATGTTGCCGGTGATGCGGAAGGGGACGAGTGTTTTCCCCATGCGGAAGCGGATGTTCGCCCGCGCGAGCAAAGGCCGCGCCGCGTCACGGTCCTCGATCGACGAGAACTCGAGCTCGAAGCTCTGCTTGCCCTTCTCCGCAGGGCGGAAAGCGTGCTTCGGCAGATCCGCCGCAATCGCCCGATATGCTTCCTCGGCCTCATTCTTCACGTAGACGACCGGCGGCGTGAGGAACTCCTCGATCGTTTGCGGGACAACGTCGCGAATCGCGGGATCGGCCTTGAGCTCCTCCACGTGTTTTTTCAGGAACTCGGAGAAGGCAGGCAGGTCGAAATACCAGTTCTCGACGGGGCGCATCTCGGGCACGGTTCCCGTGACAGAAGACTTCGGCGCGATAAGGTCGACCGGGTCGTACTGATGGCCCAAATCGCACTCGTCCGCGTAAGCGTGCTCAGACTTGCACCCCTGGACTGGGCAGTGCCCCACCACCTGGCGACCGTTCAGAAACGTCTGCGCCTCGGTGTCGTAGAACTGAAGTGTCGATTCCTTGTGGAGGAAACCGTTCTCGTGGAGCTTCTCGATGAACGCCTCGGAAACATGCTGATGGACCTCGCCGGCGTGACCGATTCCCGAGCCATCGTAAATCGAGAGGCTAATACCGTACGAGCGCAGCGTGTTCGCCTGACGCTCATGGTTGCGCATCACGTAGTCGGAGATGCTCCCGTCGAACTCCCCCGCCTCGACGAGCTTTCGATAGCCCTCGTTGATCGGGGAGCCAAAGCAGTCGGTTCCCGAGACGAATCGAACGTTATCCTTGCCGATGCGGTCCCGCAGGAAGCGCGCAAACGCGTCTGCCGGGACGAACACGCCTCCGACGTGCCCGAAATGCAGCGGCTTGTTGCCGTATGGCATGCCCGCGGTAACGACCGCGCGTGCAGGCCATTCCACCAGGTTCTCGTTAGTGCTGTGAGCCATTGCCGTTAAGCTCCTTCAATCTTTCAATCAAATCTTCGTTCGACATCTTGCTGCTCGAAAGCAGTCCGACGAGATCAGACAAATCGTCGGGCTCGGGCTCGAGGCTCACCACCGTATAGGTGCGCATGCCGGCAAGCTCCGCCGCCTTCGCGATGGCATCTTCCCTTGTGCCGATCTCGTCAGCAAGGCCGTTTTGAACCGCATCGATGCCAGTATAGGTAAGACCCGTGGCAAGCTCGCGAACCCGCTCGATCGGAAGCGAGCGACCCGACGCGACGGTCTCCATAAACGTCTCGTTAACAGTGTCGACCATGGCCTGGTAGTACGCGCGCTCCTCTTCGGTGAGCGGGCGGGTCCCATAGCTCGAATCCTTGCTTTCAGCCGAAGTGATGTTCTCAACCGAGATACCGAGCTTGTCGAGCAGACCCGAAAGGTCAGTCACCTGCATGGCGGTTCCGATTGCGCCGATGGCTGTGGTCTTCGCGGTGAAGATGTAATCGGCCTGGGATGAAATCTCATAAGCGGCAGAAGCGTTCACCGAAGCGCTCGAGACCACAACCGGCTTCGAAAAGTCGTTGACATAGCAGGCCATCTCCTCGCCCGCAGTCGCCGTGCCACCACCCGAGTTGACGCGCAGGACGACCGCCTTGATGTGCGGGTTGTTCTCCGCGCGATCGAGCTGGGCCTTCAAGCCTTCCGGGCTTGCCGTGGAGCCGTCGTAGTCGATCGTCCCGTCGATGGTAATCACGCCGACGGCATCTTCGGAAAGCGAAGCGACCGCACTTTGCGAACCCGCCCCGAACATCGACGAGCTCGCCCCCGCCATCACGCTCGTGCACGAGGCAAGCGCCGTGAACAGAAAGGCGAACAGCAGCACCACTGCAACAAGTGCGACAATCCAACCGCGGCTTTTCTTCTGCGGTTGCACCGGCGCGGCGTACGGCGGCGCGTACGACGGCTGCTGCCAATAGGCCTGATTGCCAGGTTGCGGCTGATAGGCGCCGTAAGGAGCATTGGCATTGTTGGAAACGCCGCTCGCTCGAGAATTTTCGGGCTGGTTGTTCATCTTCCCTCCTAATCGTCCTGACTCCATACTACCTTATGAAAAAACGCGCCGGACGAACATGCCCGGCGCGTCTACCGATAAAGCAAAATCCTCGGCGCTTCGCGAAATCTAGGGGTGCCGCAGACAATCGCGCTACAGCTCGAAGCCGTCTTCGACCTTCCCATGAGCAGATTGTGCCTTTTTCGCCGTACGCAAGAGGAACTCTTGGTTCGTCTCGGTGCGCTTGAGCGACTTGATCAGCATATCCATCGCGCGCTCCGTGTTGTTCATATTCGACAGGATACGACGAACTGCCCAAATAAGCGGGGCTTCTTGCGGATCAAGCAGCAAATCTTCCTTGCGGGTGCCGCTCGTTACCGAATCGATCGCCGGGAAGATCCTGCGATCGGCGAGGTTGCGGTCGAGCTTGAGCTCCATATTGCCCGTTCCCTTGAACTCCTCGAAAATGACCTCGTCCATCTTCGATCCGGTATCGATGAGAGCAGAGGCGAGGATGGTCAAGCTGCCGCCGCCTTCGATATTGCGCGCCGCGCCCAAGAAGCGTTTGGGCGGATAGAGCGCCGTCGAATCGACGCCACCCGAAAGGATGCGCCCGGAAGCGGGCTGCGCAAGGTTGTACGCACGGGCAAGTCGCGTGATGGAGTCGAGCAGGATAACAACATCTTCACCCATTTCCACCAGACGCTTCGCACGCTCGATAACGAGCTCCGACACGGCGATATGGTTCTCGCACGGCATGTCGAAGGTCGAGGAAACCACCTCGCCGCGAACCGAGCGCTCCATATCGGTAACCTCTTCGGGACGCTCGTCGACGAGCAAGCACATGAGGTGGACCTCGGGGTTGTTCGCCGTGATGGAAGCTGCGATATCCTTCAGGATGGTCGTCTTGCCCGCCTTCGGAGGCGACACGATAAGACCGCGCTGGCCTTTGCCGATCGGCGCCGCAAGATCGATCACACGAGCGGTAATCGTGCTCTTGCCGTGCTCCATGACCAGGCGCTCATCGGGGTAAACAGGGGTCAAATCGGAGAACTTGGGACGCTTCGACCCCTCTTCAGGAGCCTTCCCGTTAATCGAGATGAGCTTCTGAATCGCAGCGAACTTCTCGTTCTCGCGTGCAGGGCGCGTCTGGCCGCATACCATGTCGCCCTTGCGCAGTCCGTTGCGACGGATCATAGAAAGACCCACGTAGGCATCCGTCTCGCTGGGAAGGTATCCCTGCGTGCGCAGAAAGCCATACCCATCGGGCATAATATCGAGAATGCCGGTAACCTCGATGAATCCTTCGGCTTTTACGCTCGCCTCGTAGACCGCATCGACAAGCTCCGCCTTCTTAAGGCCCGTCACGTCCAGTTCGAGCTCAGCGGCCTTCGCCCTCAGTTCAGCGACCTTGAGCGCTGCAAGTTCCTCGCGGTTCACGCTCGGGGTGATCTCTCGGTTCTGCTGGTTGCGGCCCCGACGCTGCTTGCGGTCGTTGCCGTGCTTTTGCTGGTACTGCTTCTGATTGTTGTTGCGATCTTTGTTATAACCGGAATGGTTCTTTCCGGATTGCTTCTGCTCGTTTGAGGAATTCTGCTCCCCGCGAGAGCGACGCACGTGAACGGTGGTCTTCGACGGAGATGCCGAATCTTTATGGGAAGCATCGGAAGAGGACGCCTCTGGAACATGATCGTCGTTTCGGTCGTCAGACTTGCTAGCCTCCCCTGTGCGAGCTTCAGAAGCATCCGCATCCGATGCGCGATCAGCGCTCCTGCGAGACGTCGTCTTACGCACAGCGGGCTTGGCCGCTTTCGATTTGCCGTCAGCAGGAGCCTCGCCCGCCCTGGTTTCATCCGCCCGCACAGGCGCTCCCTTGGATGCGCCTTCCGCATCAACGGGAAGAGAGTTCTTTCGCGGACGACCAGGTCGGCGCTTGGGTTTCTCTTCCGCAGGGGCCTCGGAAGCCGATTGAGCCGCAGCCTTGGGAGCCTTAGCAGGCGCCGGGGTTGAAGCCGATTCGGCAGCATCAGAGACAACGGGCGTTTTGCGAGGACGCCCAGGGCCGCGCTTCGGTTTAGCTTCCGCAGGTGCCTCGACAGCTTCAGTCTTCACCTTCCGCGGGCGACCAGGGCCGCGCTTCACGGGGGAAGCGGAGGTCGTATTGTCAGCAGCCTTCTTCGGGGCTTCGGAAGCTTCAGCTGCTTTGGTCTCCGCCACTTCGTTATCGATCATAATTTATGCCTGCTGCACTTTCTCCCAGTCCTTGAGGAAGGAATCGAGACCGCGATCGGTCAGAGGGTGCTGCACCATCTTCTTCAGAACGCCGAAGGGAACGGTCGCAATGTCGGCGCCCATGAGAGCAGCCTGCGTAACATGATTTGCAGAGCGAATCGAAGCAGCAATAATCTCAACCTGCTCGCCATTGACCGTGTTGGCAGTGAAGTCGTAGTTGTTGATTGCCGTTACGATATTAGCAACCTGCTCAAGACCGTCTTCAGAGATATCGTCGAATCGGCCGATGAACGGACTGATGTAGCGAGCGCCGGCACGAGCAGCCAAAAGTGCCTGCGGGACGCTGAAGCAAAGCGTCATGTTGACGGGAATGCCCTCGGCCGCAAGGGTGTGGGTTGCAGCAAGACCCTCGACCATAGTGGGAACCTTCACGACGACGTTCGGCGCGATTGCGGCAAGCTCACGACCATCAGCGATGATCTCGTCGCGATTCATGGCAACAGATTCAGCCGAGACAGGGCAATCCGGGCCAACAATGTCGCAGATGCGCTTGATGTGGTTGTGGAAGTCGTCAAGCTTCCCACCAATGCGTGCATAAAGCGACGGGTTCGTCGTGACGCCGGCAAGGGCGCCCCAGCTTGCAGCCTCCTCAATTTCCGCAAGGTCTGCGGTGTCAAGAAAGAACTTCACGGGTCCTCCTCAAATAGGGTAACAAGATATGAGAATGTGCTGAGCGCACAATAATCACCGAAGAAAAAGAGAGTAACAATCGATCACAAAAAGAATCACGATGCAAAAGAGCATCAAACTGGGCTTATCCTAGCGCAATATGCCGAAACCTTCAAGAAAAGATTAGCAAGCAAGCCTTAAATCAGCGGTTCAAACAAAAATTTGGTTGATTCGCGACCTCAACCGTACACTCGAGTTTCTTTCTCGTACTCAGCCGCACGCGTGCGGCTGAGTACGAGAATCCCCCTCGGGAGGCGCGGGCCGAAGCGGAGGCCCGCCCGAGAGAAAGGGGCGCCGTCATGGCAGGCAAGCAGAGGCTCTACAGGAGGCTCGACAAGGCGGACAGGGTCGCGATCGAGAACGGCCTGGACAAGCGCAAATCGTGCAGGCAGATGGCCGCGGAGCTGGGCCGCTCGCCCTCGACCGTGGCCGACGAGGTGTCGCGCAACCGCTCGGTGTCGCGGGGCCCGGGCAGGGGCGGCCGGGCCGGCGAGGCGCCCGGCGACGCCTGCGCGCGGCTGCTGTCGTGGCCGCGCTGCTGCAACGGCTGCAAGCTGCGCCGCTACCACTGCTCGAAGCGCTGGCGGGTCGAGTACTCCGCCGCCAGGGCCCAGGCGATGGCCGACGAGGAGCTGTCGGCGTCGCGCATGGGGGTCGACCGCGGCGAGGCGGAATTCGAATCGATGATGGCCGCCATCAGGTCGGACGTCGCGCGCGGGCTGTCGCCGGCGCAGATCGCGGCGTCGCGCGCGGGGCAGTTCGAGGTCTCCGCGTCGACCATATACCGCTGGATAGAGCGCGGGTACGCGGGGATGTCGAGCCTCGAGCTGCGCAGGAAGTGCGGGTACAAGAGGCGCACGCGCGCCGCCGGCCCGAGGGCCACGGCCCACGGCGAGGCGCGCTCGTTCGGCGCGTTCATGGGGCTTTCCGAGGAGGAGCGCGCCGCCGCGTGCGAGATGGACACCGTGGTGGGCGCGAGGTCCGACCGGCAGTGCCTGCTGACGTTGTACCAGCGCCCCTGCAAGTTCCAGCTCGCGCTGCTCATGCCCGGGAAGGACTCCGAATCGACGGCCGGCAGGCTCGACGCGCTGGAGAGGGCCGTCTGTTAGCGTCAACGTATTTTTCGCCATTTTCACCAATTTTTTGTGCCAGGCGCG
>JAUNWQ010000034.1 GCA_030540225.1 Coriobacteriia bacterium
TTTGAGTGCACAGAAGGCAGATGAAGATCGAGGTCATAGCGAAGGAGGCGATCGCGAGCGGGATGCCGATGGCGTTGCCCACCAGGACGCCGACCGTGCACGAGAGCGTCCAGGAGGTGCACGAGAACAGATTCACGAACAGGGCCCGGCACACCGACCAGTCCCCCTCCTCGAACTTGAGCGTGTTCACGCCATAGCTCTCGTCGGTCACCGTGGCGGCGAAGAGGAACGCGAGGCGCTTGCGCACGCCGATGCAGTGGGGGGCGAACGCGGCCGAGTAGAGCATCTGGCGCGTGTTCACGAACGATACGCTCGCGATGATGGACGCGATGGGCGCGCCGGCGAGCCACATATTGGGAATCATGAACTGGCCCGCGCCCGAGTAGAACAGCACGGACATGGCGAACACCTGCAGCGCATTGAGCCCAACGGAGTCGCACAGGATGCCGCACGGCACGCCGATGGCGACGTAGCCGAGCACGATGGGGAGCGCCGCGGTGAAGCTGGCTTGCAAATCGATTTTTAGGTTGGTCATAGCTCTTTACACGTGAAGGGAATGGGGTTCGAACAGGTTCTGGAAGCGGGATTTCGCATAGCGGTCGGTCATGCCGGCGATGTAGTCGGTCGCAGCGCGGACGTTGTCGCCTTCTGAGATGGCGCGGTACTCGACGGGAATCTCGCCTGGGTTGTCAATGTAGTAGGAGAAGAGCACGTCGATGAGGCGCATCGCCTTCGCCACTTCCTCCATGACGGCATCGCAGGTGTAGACGTTGTCGAAGAGGAACTGGCGCAGCTCGGCCATGGCATCCCATACGCACGGCGACAGGCGGATGTCGTCCTCGGCCGCCGACGTGCGGACCGCGTCGACCACGAGCGTCTCGATGCGCGAGGAGTGGTCGCACCCGAGCACCTCGTGCGTCGAAGGGGGAAGGTCTCCCTCGCAAAGGATGCCCGCGCGGATGGCGTCGTCGATGTCGTGGTTCACATACGCGATGCGATCAGCTACGGCGACGATGCGCCCCTCGAGGGTTTCAGCGCGAACGGGCCCCGTATGGCAGAGTATACCATCGCGCACCTCGGGCATAAGGTTCAAGCCTCGCCCGCCGTTCTCGATCGTCTCGACCACGCGAAGGCTCTGCTCGTTGTGGCGGTAGAGCGCGGCGGCCTCGGGACTTTCGGGGTCCACGCCGCGAACACGGGCAATCGCACGGCACAGTGCGTCCTCACCCGTATGGCCGAAGGGAGTGTGTCCCAAATCATGGCCAAGCGAGATGGCCTCGGCAAGATCCTCGTTGAGACCGAGCGCCCGCGCGATGGTGCGCGCTATCTGGGAAACCTCCAGGGTATGCGTGAGGCGCGTGCGGAAATGGTCGCCCTCCGCCGCAAGGAAAACCTGCGTTTTGTGCGAAAGCCTCCGAAACGATTTCGTATGGAGGATCTTGTCGCGATCGCGCTGGAAGTCGTTTCGCAGGAAATCGGGATCGCTCGAGCGGTCGCGACCATCGGACTCGTCGGAGAACGCCGCGTCCGGTGAAAGAAGCTCATGCTCGCGAAACTGCTGATCCCCCCTCGTGACGATGCGCATCGTTGCTCCTGACCTCGATTTCCCAATTACCCGAAGTGTAGCAGAAGTCAGCGGCTATCCGACGCGCGCGGCAACCTCGCGGGCGGCATCTTGGGGCGGGAAGACTCCGAACTCGGTGATGATGCCGGAAATGAGCTCGGCGGGCGTCACGTCGAAAGCGGGGTTGTACACATCGACCCCGTCGATCGGCTGCGGCAGGACCTCGCTCGGATCGCGCTCCTCGATGGGGATAGCCGAACCGTCGGGCAGGGAGACGTCGAAAGTGCTCGCAGGTGCGGCGACGTAGAAGGGGATGCCGTGATGGCGCGCGAGGACGGCTACACCATAGGTACCTATCTTGTTGGCGACGTCTCCGTTCGCGGTGATTCGATCGGCTCCGACGACGACGAAATCGATCATTCCCTTGTCCATAAGGCTAGCCGCCATGTTGTCGCAGATCACCGTCACGGGAACGCCCGCACGGGAAAGCTCCCAGCTCGTGAGGCGCGCACCCTGGCCCACTGGGCGCGTCTCATCGGCGAAGACGCGCTCGACTTTGCCCTGCTCGGCAGCGGCGTACACCACGCCGAGCGCCGTGCCGAAGAACACGGTGGCAAGGCTTCCCGCGTTGCAGTGCGTGAGGATGCGCGCGTGCTCGGGGACGAGAGATGCCCCCGCGGCGCCGATCGCCCGGTTCACCGCCTCATCCTCTCGCTCGATGCGAAGCACCTCGCCGAAGAGGAAGTCGGCCACCTCGCCAGGTGCCGCCCCCTCCGCAACGAGGCGCTTCGCGAGGGACTCCATGCGCGCAGTGGCCCACATGAGATTCACCGCCGTCGGGCGCGCCGCAGAAATCTCAGCGGCGACGGGCCGAAGCTCCGCCAGGAAGCTCTCCCCTGCCTCGGCACACCCGTGCGACACGGCGCCACGAGCACCCTCGTTCACCGCCCAAAGTGCCACGGCGGCAGCCCCCGCGGCACCGATGGCGGGGGCACCGCGCACCGCGAGCGTCTTTACGGCGTCCACGACCTGGCGCCAGTCTCCCGTCGCGCAAAACCGTTCCTCACCAGGTAAAAAGCGCTCATCAAGATAGGTGAGTTCCGCTCGTCCGCAAGCATCGCGCCCAAGGCGCACGCTACGAGGAAGACGGGTGAGGTCGATAGGGCGATCCATGGTTTCCAGCTCCTTATGCAATCCGCTCGAAGAGTCGCGTCTTCAAGCAGGCAGGCGTCAAGTCAATTCGAATGCACCCTATTCTATCTCTTCGACGACAATACCATCGGCAATTGACACATACTTAAATATGTTCGTTGACGCAACGTCAACGATGCTCGTAATCTGTGGTCATCGAAATCAAGGGAACATCGAGAATGATAAGGGACTGATTTTGTAAGCTTCAAGGGAATGGGGCAAGCCGTGAACGACGTCTACGAACAACGACGAAGTGATATCGTCGAAGCGGCAAGGCAGCTCTTTGAGGAGCGCGGGCTCTCACGCACTTCGGTGAAGGACATCGCCGAGCGGGCCGGCATCACGCGCTCCCTGTTCTACCACTACTTCCCCGACAAGCAGGCGGTCACATCTGCCGTGCTCGACGACTTCGTTGAAGACTATATCGAGGCGTTAAGCATATGGAATGACGAACGCCTGGCGGGCGAGATCGAGCAAGCACTCGACGGCGTCGTTCGAGTTCTGCGCGTATCGGTGTTCGAAGGATCGTCGTTTCGCCGCGCGCTCGACACGCGGGAAAACGCCGCGTTATATATAGAGTTCATCAACCGTGTGGCTGATCGCACAGCTCGCTACATTGTCGATACGACGGTGCGCGATTACTCCGAGCTCCACTCGGTTGCCATCGTTCACCTCTACGAGACCTTCTATATCCTGATTTTGGGAATATGCGGATACATTCGTACCCATCAAGACGTGAGCGACGAGGTGCTGAAAGACATAATCGCGCAATCGCTTCATATGGAGCGCTAGATCCAAGCGAGCGCGATTCATCGCAAACACAGGCCCGACCCGCGGTAGGACCTGCCAACTATATAGTTCCCAGTCTAAATAAGGAGGGCATCATGCTATTCCAAGTCTATGGCGACAACGCCGTCTTCCAGTGGATCGGTTGGGCGATTGTGTTCATCGCACTCATCTTGGTAAATGAGTTTGCCAGGCGCAGCAAGGCTGGCGGCATCATCTGCTTCCTCGTTCTACCGGCAGTGCTCACCGTATACTTCATCGCGATCGCAATCGGTGCAGCATCAGGCGCGCAATGGGCACTCGACAACCCCACCTACACCGATATGAACAGCTGGTTCCATTACGCGAAGCTCTACGCGGCAACCATCGGGTGCATCGGTTTCATGGCGCTCAAGTACAAATGGGGCAAAATCGGGAAATCGCAATGGTTCAAGTGCTTCCCGTTCGTAATCGTCGCTATCAACATTCTGATTGCCGTGGTGAGCGATTTCGAAAGCGCAGTCCGCGCATTCGGCACGACATGGGTGTCTACCGAAGGCGTCACGCTCTACGGCGGCTGGCACAACGTGTTCAACGGCATCGCGGGAATCCTGAACATCTTCGTCATGACCGGTTGGTTCGGAATCTATGTTTCCAAGAAAAAGCAGGACATGCTGTGGCCCGATATGACATGGGTGTTCATCATCTCCTACGACATCTGGAACTTCTGCTACACCTACAATTGCCTGCCGACTCACAGCTGGTACTGCGGCCTCGCCTTGCTGTTAGCCCCAACCGTTGCCGGACTCATCTGGAACAAGGGCGGCTGGATTCAGAACCGCGCGAACACGCTGGCCTTGTGGTGCATGTTTTGCCAGGTATGCCCGATGTTCGCCAACGACAGCATCTTCGCGGTGCAGTCGGTGAACAACCCCGATGTGAACCTCGGCATCTCGATGCTGGCCCTCGTAGCGAATGTTGCTGCACTAGGATATGTTATCTATCGCAGCAAGAAACTCGGAAGGAACCCCTACACCAACGAGATATTCGTCGGTACGAAGAGCTACAACAACGCACTCGCCCGCCGCGAGGAAGAGGAAAGCGCATAGCATCTATCCCCCGATGCAATTCCCCCTTCAACGAAAAAAGCCCCGATCGTTCGGGGCTTTTTTCGTTGCTGTTAGAATTCCGCATTGCCGACGGTGCGCGGATGCGGGATGACGTCGCGAATGTTCTGGACGCCGGTAAGGTACATGACGAGGCGCTCGAAGCCCAGACCGAAGCCCGCATGGCGGCAGGAACCGTAACGGCGCAGGTCGCAGTAGTACTTGTACTGCGCCGGGTCCATTCCGAGCTCGCCGATGCGGCGCTCGAGCACATCGAGGCGCTCCTCGCGCTGGCTGCCGCCGATGATCTCGCCGATGCCCGGCACGAGGCAGTCGGCCGCAGCGACGGTCTTGCCGTCGTCGTTCAGCCTCATGTAGAACGCCTTGATCTCGACTGGGTAGTCCGTCACGAAGGTCGGGCGCTTGAAGTGTTCTTCGGTGAGGAAGCGCTCATGCTCAGTCTGCAAGTCGATTCCCCAGCTCACGGGATATTCGAATGTGTGACCCTTCGCGACTGCGTCCTCGAGGATCGACACGGCCTCGGTGTAGGTCACCCGCGCGAAATCGCTCGTCGCCACGTGTGTCAGACGCTCGATGAGCCCCTTGTCGACGAACTTGTTCAGCATCGCGAGCTCGTCGGGACAGCGATCCATCACCTCGTTGATGACGTGTTTCAGCATGTCTTCCGCAAGGTTCATGTCGTCTTCAAGGTCGGCGAAAGCGATCTCGGGCTCGACCATCCAGAACTCAGCCGCGTGGCGCTTCGTGTTGGAATTCTCCGCGCGAAACGTCGGCCCGAAGGTGTACACGTCGCCAAAGGCCATGGCGAAGTTCTCGGCATTGAGCTGGCCGGACACGGTAAGGCTTGCCGGCTTGCCGAAGAAATCGCGGCTCCAGTCAACCTCCCCTGCGTGAAGTTCCCCGCCCGACTCGGCGGCGGCTTTCTCGCTCACGCGCGGCACGTTCTCCATATCGAGCGCGGTCACGCGGAACATCTCGCCTGCCCCCTCGCAGTCGGACGCCGTGATGATCGGGGTATTTACGTAGACGAACCCGCGGTCCTGGAAGAAGCTGTGAATGGACGCGGCCGCGACGCTGCGCATGCGGAAAACGGCGCGGAAGAGGTTCGTGCGCGGACGGAGATGCTGCTGGGTGCGCAGGAACTCGACGGTGGCGCGCTTCTTCTGCAGCGGGTAGTCCGGCGCGGAGGCACCTTCGACGGTGATGCTCTCGGCGATGAGTTCGAATGGCTGCTGCGCCTCGGGGGTGAGCTTCAGCGTGCCCTTGCAAATAAGGGCGGCGCTCACGTTCTGAGCTGCAATCTCGTCGTAGTTCTCCAACGTCTCGCGGCTCATCACCACCTGAAGGTCGCGAAAGCAGCTTCCATCGTTCAAGGTGACGAAGCCGAAGTTCTTCATGTCGCGCACCGAGCGGACCCAACCCGCCACGGTGATTTCGGTGCCCCCGAACGCGTCGACATCAGCGAACAGCTGGGCGATTTTCGTGCGTTGCATCATTCCCCTTCCCTAGATATGCGCAAAAGGGGCCGAGCGCGAAACGCCCGACCCCTGCAATGATGAACCTGTGGTCGTGCTACTCTTCTTCGAGCGCAGCCTGGGCCGCAGCGAGGCGGGCGACAGGCACGCGGTACGGCGAGCAGCTGACGTAGTCGAGTCCGATCTTGTTGAACGTGTGGATGGAATCCGGGTCTCCACCGTGTTCGCCGCAGACGCCGCAGACCAGGTCGGGGTTGCCCTCATGGCCGAGCTTGACGCCCATCTCCACGAGCTTGGCCACGCCCGGGTCGATCGTGGCGAACGGGTTGTACGGAAGCAGGTGCTCCTGCAGGTACTGCGGCACGAACTCGGCCTCGACGTCGTCGCGGCTGAAGCCGAACGTCGTCTGGGTGAGGTCGTTGGTGCCGAAGGAGAAGAAGTCCGCCTGCGTGGCGATTTCATCGGCAGTGACGGCAGCGCGCGGCAGCTCGATCATGGTGCCGACCTCGATGTCGAACTCGACGCCCTCTTCAGCGGCCACTTCCGCGATGATCTTCTTCGCGACGGCGCGCAGCTTCTCAAGCTCGGCGACGGTCGACACGAGCGGGATCATGATCTCGGGCTTCGGGTCGAGGCCTTCCTTCTTAAGCTTCGCGGTCGCAGTCGCGATGGCGCGAACCTGCATCTCGGGAAGGATCGGGTACACGATGCCGAGGCGGCAACCGCGCAGGCCCAGCATCGGGTTCTGCTCGGCGAAGCCGTCGATGCGCTCCATGAGCATGCGCTTCTCGGCGATGAGGGTCTTGTCCCCGCCCGTCGCCTCGAGGCGCGCGATTTCCACGTCGAGCGCGCGCGGGCTCTCGAGGAACTCGTGCAGCGGCGGATCGAGCAGGCGCACGATGACCGGCAGCCCGTCCATTTCCTTGAACATGCCGTAGAAGTCGCCGGTCTGGGCCTCGAAGAGCTCGCCGACCGCCTTCTCGCGCACAGCCTCGTCGTCGTTCAAGATGAAGGTCTGGATGATCTGCTTGCGCTCGCCCAAGAACATGTGCTCGGTGCGGCACAGGCCGATGCCCGATGCGCCGAAGTCGCGGGAAAGCTTCGCGTCCTCGGGGTTGTCCGCATTCGCGCGGACGCCGAGCTTGCGGAACTCGTCGGCCCACTCGAGGATGGTGTCGAGATCGCCGGTGAGCTCGGGCATCACCAGGTCGACCGCACCCAAAACGACGATGCCGGAGGTACCGTCGAGCGAGATCATGTCGCCCTCTTTGATGACGACGTCGGTGCCGGCAACCGTTGCCTGCTTCTTCTCGGCGTCAATCTTCAGAGCCTCCACGCCGCACACGCACGGGGCACCCATACCGCGGGCGATGACGGCGGCATGCGAGGTCTTGCCGCCATGAGAGGTGAGGATGCCCTCGGCGGCGATCATGCCGGCGAGGTCGTCGGGGTTGGTCTCCCAGCGGACGAGCACGCACTTGCGGCCGGCTTCAGCGGCAGCGACGGCATCGGCGGAGGAGAACACGGCTTCGCCCACTGCGGCGCCGGGGCTCGCGTTCAGGCCGCGAGCGAGCACGTCGTAGTCGGCGTTCTTGTCAAACTGCGGGTGAAGCAGCTGGTCGAGCTGGTCGGGGGCAACGCGGCGGACGGCCTCCTTCTTGTCGATGAGGCCCTCCTTCTCCATGTCGATGGCGATATGGAGCGCGGCGGCGGCGGTGCGCTTGCCCACGCGGGTCTGCAGCATGAAGAGCTTGCCCTGCTCGATGGTGAACTCGATGTCCATCATGTCGTGGAAGTGGTTCTCCAGAAGCACGAAGATCTCCTCGAGCTCACGACCTGCTTCCTCGAGGCCTTCCACATGCTTGAGCTCGGCGATGGGGCTCGTGTTGCGGATGCCCGCGACAACATCTTCGCCCTGGGCGTTGACCAGGTAGTCGCCGTAGAATTCCTTCGCGCCGTTGGCCGGGTTGCGCGTGAACGCGACGCCCGTGGCAGACGTGTTGCCCTTGTTGCCGAAGACCATGCACTGCACGTTGACGGCGGTGCCCAGGTCATCGGAGATTTTGTTCTTCTTGCGGTAGAGGACCGCACGGGGGTTGTTCCAGCTGCCGAACACAGCCTCGATGGCGAGCTTGAGCTGCACCATCGGGTCCTGCGGGAACTGCACGGAGCCGTCGACGACGAGCGCCGGGTATTCCTCGCCCGAGACGTTCTCGGTGAAGATGCCCTTGAACTCCGCGACGAGCTCTTGCAGGTCTTCCGCGGTAAGGTCGGTGTCGGACTTCACGCCGCGCACCGCCTTCATGGCGTTGATGGCGTTCTCGAACAAATCGCCGTCAAGCCCCATGACGACGTTCGAGAACATCTGGATGAAGCGGCGGTAGGAGTCCCACGCGAAGCGGGGGTTCTCGGTCTGCTTGATGAGGCCGTTGATGGACTCGTCGTTCAGGCCGAGGTTCAAAACCGTGTCCATCATGCCGGGCATCGACATGGGAGCGCCGGAACGAACGGAGACGAGCAGAGGGTCTTCCGCATCGCCAATCTTCTTTCCGATGCGGTTCTCAAGATCGACACGATACTCGTGGATCGTGTCGAGAACGCCTTCCGGCCACACATTGTCGGCGTTGGCGTACTCCATGCACGTCTGACAGGAAATCGTGAATCCCGGAGGAACGGGAAGGCCGATGTTGGCCATCTCGGCGAGGTTCGCGCCCTTGCCGCCGAGCGTCGCCTTCATGGTGGTGTTGCCCTCGGTTACGTTGTTTCCCTGAGCGTCTTTGCCAAACGCATAGACGCGCTTCACTGGTTCGGTCACCTTGTTCTCCTTACAAGCTCCGGTTACCTTTTTACCCATGACGTCGGAAAACGTGACTTGCGAAGAAACATTTCGCGCACGTTTCCCTTCCGTTTCGAGCACTAATCAACTATACCAGTAGGTGCGGGGTGCAGACGCTCGTAGTAGCGCAATATCTCCTGAGCGGTCTCCTCGACGGCGCGGTTTTCAGTGTGAACGACGATGGCGCCGAGCCTGCGCATGAGAGCACGGGCCGCTTCGAGGTCCTCGTAGACATAGGTGGGGTCGGCATAACTGCTCGCGACGCCCACGGCGTTGCCGAGCCTGCGGATGCGGATGCCCACGAGCACCTCGGGCGTCGTCATGAGCCCGAACAGGTGCGTCGGGTCGACGTCGTAGATCTCGCGGGGCGGCTCGGTGTAGGGGTCGAGCGGAACGTTCGCCACCTTGTAACCCTGCTGGGACAGATAGATCGACGTCGGCGTCTTCGACGAGCGCGATACGCCGAGCAGGACGATGTCAGCCTGCGTGAGGTCTTGGGGGTTGCGGCCGTCATCGTGGGCGATGGTGAACTCGATCGCCTCGATGCGGCGGAAGTAATGCTGGTCGGCCACGTGCAGACCACCGGGCTTCGAGGACGGCTCGAGGCCCGAGAGGTCTGAAATGGCATCGATGACCTGAGTCATCAGGTCAATCGCGATGATGTCGGGCTCGGAGACTGCGAACTCGGCCAAGCGAGTGCGCAGTTCCTTGTCGACAATCGTGTAGCAGACAAGAATCTTAGGCGAGCCCTTAAGCTCACGATGAAGCTGCATGTGGTCCTCGAGGAAACGCTTCACCTCGTCAAACTTGCGCACCTTCGGCAATACCTCGATGCAGGGGTTCGTCACCCCGAACTGCGCGGCGGCGGCGCGGGTCAAAGACTGCGCCGTCAATCCCACAGAGTCGCTGATGACGTGAATCGTCGGCAGGGGCGTCCTGTTCGTGTGCACAACGAAATCCATCTCTCGCCTGGCTTTTCCTGTTTAAGTGAGCTACTTCTGTGCCTTCTTCGCCATCAACCCGAAATCGGCGACGTCGGTGAACACGCCGACGAAACGGTTGAGCAGGCGCAGGCGGTTCTCGCGCAGCGACGCGTTCTCGTCCATGACCATAACGTCCTCGAAGAAGGCGTCGATCGGCTCTTTGAGGGCCGCAAGGGCGCTGCAGGCAGCGTCGAAGTCCTTGCAAGCGAGCGCGGATGCGACCTTGTCCTCCCCTTCCTCGCATGCGCGAAGGAGCGCGAGCTCGGAGTCGCCGAGGATCGAGATGTCGACCTCGCAGCCCAGCGCGGCGTCCGCAAGATTATGGGCGCGCGTGAAGGCGCCCGCGAGAGCCTCGTAGGTCTCGGGCTGCTCGGCACGGGCCGCATCGAGCGCGCAGGCACGAGCGAAGAACTCGGCGGGGTCGATAACGCCCACAGCCGAGACGGCCTCGATGGAGTCGAGGAGGATGCCCTCGTCCTTCGCGATGGACTTCAGGCGCCCTGCGAAGAACTGCTCGACCTTTTCGGCCACGGCGGCGCGGTCGAATTCAAGCCCCTGCTCGGCGTACGCGTCAAGCGACGCGGCGATGAGGTCTTTCAAGCCAACGGTGGGCATCGTGCGCAGCATAGCGATGATGCCGATGGCGGCGCGGCGTACCGCGTAGGGGTCAGAAGAGCCCGTCGGCGGCTCGTCGATGGCGAAGATGCCACAGCAGGTGTCGAGCTTGTCGGCGATGGCGACGCACTTGCCGCAGATGCCGGAGGGAAGCTCGTCGCCGGCGAAGCGCGGGCGGTAGTGCTCGCGAATGGCGGCGCATACCTCGGGGGCCTCGCCTGCGGCCTCGGCGTAATAGCCGCCCATGACGCCCTGCTGATTGGTGAACTCGACGACGGCCTGCGAGACGAGGTCTGCCTTGGCCAGGTGCGCGGCGCGCACGGCGTTCGCGACACCCGCCTCATCCTCGCCGGCGGCGGCAGCGGCCGCGCCCGCGAGCTTCTCCATGCGCTGGACCTTCTGCAGGGTGGTGCCGAGCTTCTCCTGGAACGTGACGATGCCGAGGCGCTCGACGAATTCCTCCATCGGGCGCTTCAAGTCCTCTTCGAAGAAGAACTTCGCGTCGTCGAGGCGCGGGCGCACAACACGCTCGTTGCCGGAGACGACGGTATCGGAGACCTTCGGATCGGCGTTCGAGACGATCACAAACTCACGGGTGAGCTTGCCCTCGGCGTCGAAAATCGGGAAATAGCGCTGGTTGGAGAGCATGGACTCGCAGATAATCTCCTGCGGGACGCGGAGGAACTCCTCGTCGAAGGTGCCGACGAGCACGGTCGGCCACTCGCAGAGGTTCACGACCTCGTCGAAGATGCGGGCGGGCGTGTCCACGTGGCTGCCGGGACGCTCTGCCTCAATAGCGGCGATACCCTCGCGGATGGCGGCCTCGCGGGCCTCGGCGCCGAGCACGTAGGAATCCTTGAGCACCTGCTCGTAGGCGGCTGGCTCAGCAACGACGTGCTCGCCCGGCGCCAAAACGCGATGGCCGCGGGTGGTGTTGCCGCTCGTCACGTCGGCGTAGGTAACGGGAACGACCTCGGAGCCGAGGAGCGCGCAGATCCAGCGGATCGGGCGCACGAAGGTCTCGTGTTCGGAGCCCCAGCGCTGGGAGCGGTAGTTCGGCCACTCGATGGCGGCGATGACGTCGTGGCCGAGCGCCGACAGGATCGGCATCGCGGGCTCAGAGGGGACGTTCCTCTCGGCGAAGACGTACTCGTTGCCGTCTTCGTCAATCTTGCGGGTGAGCTCGGAGGCATCGATACCGCACTTGCGGGCGAAGCCGGCAGCTGCCTTGGTGGGGTTGCCGTCGGCGTCGAAGGCGATTTGGGCCTTGGGGCCGCGCTTGACCTCATGGACAGCCTCGGTGGCGCAGGCCACGTCGGACACGATCGCGGCAAGGCGGCGCGGCGAGGAAACAACGCGCACATCGCCATGCGCCAAACCAGCCTCGTCGAGCATCTTCACGACGAGCTTCGGAAGCTGCTTGGAAGCGTTGATCAGCGGCGCCGAGGGCATCTCCTCGGTACCGATCTCGAGCAGGAAATCCAGAGTATCTGCCATTTAGGCCACCTCGCCCTTCGTGGAATACGTGTCTTTCTTGCCAGCGACCTCGGCGAGATAGCTCTCGCAGCAGGCCTTGGCGACGGCGCGGACGCGCAGGATGTAGTTGGCGCGCTCGGTCGCAGAGATGGCGCCGCGTGCGTCGAGGATGTTGAACGCATGGCTGCACTTCATGACGCAGTCGTAGGCCGGCAGAGGCAGCTTGCGCTCAAGGCAGGAGTGGCACTCGGCCTCGTACTCGTCGAACTTGCGGCGCATCAGCTCGACGTCGGCGACCTCGAAGTTGTAGGTCGAGAACTCGTACTCGTTTTCATGGAAGACGTCGCCGTAGGTCATGGGCGTGCCGTCGGGCAGGTAGGACCACACGAGGTCGTAGACGGAGTCGACGCCCTGCACGTACATGGCGATGCGCTCGAGGCCGTAGGTGATCTCGACGGGGACCGGGTCGACCTCGATGCCGCCGACCTGCTGGAAGTACGTGTACTGCGTGACCTCCATGCCGTCCATCCAGACCTCCCAGCCGAGGCCCCAGGCGCCGAGCGTCGGGCTCTCCCAGTCGTCCTCGACGAAACGCACGTCGTGCTCGGCGGGGTCGAGGCCGATGGCCTTGAGCGAGCCCAGGTAGAGGTCCTGGGAGTCGACCGGGCAGGGCTTCAGGATGACCTGGAACTGGTAGTAGTGCTGCATGCGGTTGGGGTTCTCGCCGTAGCGGCCGTCGGCCGGGCGGCGGCACGGCTGCGGATAGCAGGTGCGCCAGGCGTTGGGCCCGAGGCTGCGCAGCGTGGTAGCGGTGTGGAACGTGCCCGCGCCCACCTCGCTGTCGTAGGGCTGCATGACGACGCAGCCCTGCTTCGCCCAGTAGTGCTGCAGGTTCATGATGATGTCCTGGAACGTCAGCTTGTCGGCCGCAGGGCCGGCGGATGTCTCTGCCATGACTCTCCTTCTCGTATCGATGCGCGGGACGCCGAGCGCCCCGGTTCTCCACCTTTAAGACAGCACCCCGATATGCGGGATCGGCCAGTAGGTGAAAACCGCGTGGCCGGTCACGCTCGAGGCGTCGATTGCGCCGAAATAGCGCGAATCCTGCGAATTGGTTCGATTGTCGCCCATAACCCAAAGGCAGCCCTCGGGCACGGTGTAGGGATAGCTGATGGGAACGGCCGTCTTCTCGAACGGCTCGGAAACCTTGTTCTCGGTGTAGGGCTCGTCGAGCACGACCCCATCGACGACGACCTTGCCGTTTTGCAGGTCGACCGTCTGGCCACCGGTCGCGATGACGCGCTTGATCAGCGTGCGGTTGGAGACAAGCGGGTCCGCAAAGGTGACGATGTCTCCTTTCTGGGGCTCGTTCGCGTAATAGGACAGCTTCTCGGAGAAGACGAGGTCGCCCACTTCGATGGTGTCCTCCATCGAGCCCGAGGGAATCTCGTAGGCGCCGAACACGAAGGTGTTCAGCAGGCGCGAGAGGCCGAACACGACGAGTACCATGATGACGATGCTCAACAGGCTGCGGGCCATCTTCGAGCCCTGGCGTTCGGCATGCTGACCAGAAAACATGAAGCGCTATATCCTTTCGATACGGGAGGCGGTGCCACCCGTGATTCAAGTCGTGAATTCGAATGATAGCGCTTCGTGCAAGTCGTTAGCCCTCTTCGCCCAATCTTTGCAGAAAATCCCTGTCAGCGGGTGAAAGTTCCACGTCGGCAAGCAAGTCGGGGCGAAGGCGGGCCGTGCGCAGCAAGCTCTGCTCGCGGCGCCATTCCGCCACCTTCCCGTGGTCTCCCGAGAGAAGCACGTCGGGCACCCGCATTCCGCGGAACTCAGCGGGGCGCGTGTACTGGGGATATTCCAAAAGGCCGTCGGAGAAGCTCTCGGTGATTGCGCCGTCCTCGGCACCGAGCACGCCGGGAAGCTTGCGGACCACCGCGTCGATCACGACCATCGAGGCGAGCTCGCCGCTCGTGAGCACGTAGTCCCCAAGCGATATGACGCGATCCGCCAGCGTATAGGCACGCTCGTCGATGCCCTCGTAATGCCCGCAAATGAACAGGAGGCGCTCCTCTTTGGCAAGATCGAGCGCGATTTCATCGCAGAGGCGCTCGCCCTGCGGCGCAAGGAAGATGGTGCAGGGTTTGGGGCAGTCCGACTGCGGCGCAGCGGGCTGATCGGGCAGCGCCCAGTCGCTCGGCAGTCCTGCTCGCGCGGAAGTGCCGGAGGGCACTTCCGGCTCGTGCGGAACTCGCTTTGTGGACGCCGCCCGATCCGCCTGTTCCAAGCAGGAAACAGGTTCGCATCCCGCTCCCCTCGCGCAGATATCGTCATACGCCTCGAAGAGCGGCTCGCACTTCATGACGAGCCCGGCACCTCCGCCATAGGGGTCATCGTCGGTCGTACGGTGCCTATCATGCGTCCAATCGCGCAGGTCGTACGCATGAAAATCGAGAATCCCCTTCTCTTGGGCGATACGCATCATCGACGAGTTCATCACCGAGTCGTACATGCCCGGAAACGTTGACAGGGTCTCGATGATCATCCGATGTCCTCCTTGAAATGAAAAATGGGCGCCCAGGACAGACCCCGAACGCCCATCTCGCGGGATTGCGTTGCTACAAGCTCAAAAGGCCCGCTGGCACATCGACGTCGATGCGCTCGCGTTCCTCGTCGATGCCCACCAAAAACTCGTCCACAAGCGGAGTGAGCAGAGGCGATCGCCCGTCTGCGCGATCGATGACGAGAAGGCTCTGCCCAGGGTTGTCCTCCACGCGCAGAAGCGTCCCCAGAAGGCCCGCCTGCGCATCATGAACTTCCCACCCAGATACGCCCTCGGAATGCGCTGCCGCGATGGCCTGCGCAAGTTCGGGAAGCTCCTCGCGACGAACGAGCACGTGGCATCCGCAAAGCGCCTTCGCCGTGTCGATGTCGTCCACGCCTTCGAACCACACGACGGCGGAGGCATCGTCCTGCGGACGGATTTCCTCAACATTCGCGCGACGAGGCATATCGAGCACGGGCGGCACGAACGCCACCTCCATGCCCTCCTCGAGCAAAAAAGGAAGGCCCGACGCGCTTCGCACGACGAGCCCCCCATCTAGATTCTTCGCAGTCGCCAACCAGGCAACATCAGCCCAGGTACGCACTATTCGACAAGCTCCACGTCAACGGGGATGTCGGCACGGGAAGCCGCCGCGCGTGCAAGTGTGCGGATAGCCTTGATGACGCGACCTTGACGGCCGATGATCTTGCCAGCGTCCTCTTCGTTCACGCGAATCTCCACGAGAATCGAGCCCTCTTCGGTTTCGCTTCCCTGGATATCGAGATCCTCCTCGTTGTCGACGAGGGGGCGAACAATCGCGTCAACCAAGCCGACGAGATCTTCCGTCTGCTCGGACATGTCTTCTACGCTTCCTTGCGAGCGGTTTCGAGAAGACGAGCGACCGTGTCGGTCGGCTGGGCGCCATTGGCGATCCACTTGTCAACCTTCTCGAGGTCGAACTTGATCATAGAGGGATCGACGCACGGATTGTAGCGGCCGACCTCTTCGATGAACTTGCCGTCACGCGGAGCGCGAGCATCGGCAACGACGATACGGTAGTACGGACGCTTCTTAGCGCCGTGACGAGCCAGGCGAATTTTGACTGCCATGAAGTTGAACTCCTTTTAACCTTACATCTTTCGATTTCCGCGAAGCTTCAACTTCGGGAAAAACAGCGATTGCTAATATTACCCAGATTTGAATGAAATGGCAAGCGAGAACGCATGATACCCACACAAACGGACGAAAGAGGCCTATGCAAGGCTTGCACCGAGCTCGCGAGCCTTCTCAAGACCGGGGTTGCCAGCGATAGCGCCCTTCTCGAAAACGGCGTTCACGACGACCTCGCCGATGCTTTCCTGATGTGTGTATGCGTTCGAGCGCTTATAAGTGTCGAGCAGCGAGTCCGCCGCCGTGATGTCTTTGTCCTCCAGACAGAGCAGCAGGCCGACGCGCGGGATGTTGAACGACTTCGCGATGCCGCAGAACATGCGGTCCTGGAAGGCTTTCAGCTGCGCGGGGTATGTGAAGCAATAGAGCGGCGTGGCGTACACGAGCACGTCCGCCCAGTGAAGGTCGGGGTAGAACTGCTGCATGTCGTCTTGCTGAACGCAAGCGCCTTCATGGGAGAAGCAGTAGTTGCACCCAAGGCAGCCCGCGATCTTTGCGCGCCCGGCGTCGATGCGCCGCACCTCGCAGCCCGCCGACTTCGCGCCCTCGATGAACGCCTCGGCGAGCGTGTCGGAGTTGCCGCCGACGCGCGGGCTTCCCGTCACTACCAGCACCTTGCAAGACATAACCGTCCCCTCTCTCGTAATGCGCCAGGCAGCAGGCCTCTCTTCCTGCCGCTCAGGCACGAACCCGCACTCCCCCGCTTCTCATGCGGCGAGTGCCTTCAAGTGGCTCTTACCAAGCTTGCACGCTCCCGCTCCGCGCGATGAGAGCGCCTTCGAGCAGCACCCGGCCTGTCCGCTCCCCACCCGCCTTCGCGACGATTGAGCGTATTGCCCGCAAGCCCGAGCAGCCTGGCGCCACCCCTGCTCGACTACTTGTCGCCCTGCTCGAGCATCGCTTGCACCTTCTTGATGTCGGCCATGCTCATGCCGCCCGGCATGCCCGGGATACGTCGGCGGCGCTTGCCCTTCTTGCCCTTCTTGCCGGAAAGCTCATCGACCGAGGGCATCATCTTCTTCATCATCTTCTTGGTCTCGTTGAACTGCTTCATGAGCTGGTTCACCTCGGTGACCGACACGCCGGCGCCCGCGGCGATGCGCGCGCGACGGCTGCCGTTCAGAAGGTCGGGCTTCTCGCGCTCGGCCTTCGTCATGGAGTTGATGATGACCTCCATGTGATCGAGCGCGCCCTCATCGACCTGCCCCGATCCAAGTGCCTTGTCGCCGCCGGGGAGCGCGCTCACGAGCTTGCGCACGCCGCCCATCTTACGGATTTGGCGGTTCATGTCAACGAAGTCGTTCAACGTGAGCTGCGATTTCGCGAGGCGCTTCGCCGTTTCGGCCTCTTCGGCCTCCTGCTGGACGCGCACGGCGCTCTCGATGAGGCTCACCATGTCGCCCATGCCGAGGATGCGCTTGGCGATGCGGTCGGGATGGAATTCCTCGAGCGAATCAGGCTTTTCACCTGCGCTGATGAACTTGATGGGCTTTCCTGTAACCTGCTTGATGGAAAGCGCGCCGCCGCCGCGAGCATCGCCGTCCATCTTCGACATGATGACGCCGTCGAAGTCGACGCGCTCGGCGAACGCGGCCGCCACGTTCACGACGTCTTGGCCTGTCATCGCGTCGACGACCATAAGGATTTGGTCGGGCTTGACGGCGCGCTTGATTGCCTCGGCTTCCTCCATCATCTCGTCGTCGACGTGCAAGCGGCCCGCCGTGTCGACGATGACGACGTCGCGCAGATGGTCGATGGCGTCCCGCACGCCCTCCTTCGCGATGGCGACCGGGTCTTTCCCGTCGCCACGGTAGACGCGGACCCCCATCTCGTCGCCAAGCGTCTGGAGCTGATCGGCGGCGGCGGGGCGGTACACGTCGCACGCGACGAGCAGGGGCGAGTGCTTCTCCTGCTTCAGACGGTACGCGAGTTTGGCCGCGGCGGTCGTCTTGCCCGAGCCTTGCAGGCCGACGAGCATGATGACGTTGGGAATGCGGCTCGAGAGGACGAGCTTCGAGTCGGTGCGGCCCAAAAGCTCGGTGAGCTCGTCGAGCACGATCTTCACGACGTTTTGCGCCGGCGTGAGCGACTCGAGCACCTCGGCGGTGAGGCAGCGTTCCTTGGTTCGAGCGCAGAACTGCTTCACGACTTTGAAGTTGACGTCAGCCTCGAGCAGCGCCAAGCGAATCTCGCGCATGGCAGAGTTGATATCTTCCTCGGTCAGGCGGCCTTTTCCGCGCAGGCCCGAGAATATGCCCTGCAATCGCTCGGAAAGACTTTCAAGCATGAATCCTCCAGTGTGGAATCGAAAAGTGCACAGTGCTTGGGATTATACGCCAGGTGAGGCGCATGACGGGAAAGTCCTCAGGTAGCGCGCGAAGACTGCACCGAAAACGTGGAATCGGACGGCAAGGGCCGCGGGCGCTCGCGGGCTACGTCTTCGCGGGACTGGGGCAGGAACTGAGCGGTTCGCATCACCGCAGGCGGGCACACCTGGGCGCGGAGCAGGAGCCGAGTAATTCGTCTCGCCCTCAGCTTTTCCAAAAAAGTGCAGCGAATCGCGACGATTCTGGCACAAAAACCGAGGTATCCCACAAGGGAAAGCCGACCTGGATGCACGCTGGAAAAGAGCGAGCCCGTGACCTGGGGCTTCTCATTGGGCGCATCACCCGACCCGCGATCGATCCCCAAACTGGGTTGCTTTTCGTGGGATACCTCGGTTTTTGTGCCAGAATCTCGTCATTCCACTGCACTTTTTTGTATCGCGAAACGTTCCATTACCAAAGTAGGAAAACGAACCAGAATGAAAGTTAAGCTGCAAATTGAAGGGTAACCGAATCGAAGGTGAACCGACCAGTTCGCCACAACGAAAAAGGGCGCCGACCCCAATAGGAAATCGACGCCCTGAACAGGCAGTTTATCAAGCGAGCAAGCAGGGTTCGCCTTATTCCTTTTCCTCACGATGCTCTTGCGTGCGCGGAGCGCGGGAACGCACCTGGTTGTGCGGCTCGCGGGCAACTTGGCCCTGCGGAGCGGAGCCCTGCTGCGGGCGAGAACGGCGGCGCGGAGCCGACCCACCGTTGCGGTTCTGCCCCACCGGCGTGGCGCAGTACGGGCACACGGTCCATGCGGGTTCGAGCGCATGATGACAGCTCGGGCAGAGGTTCTTCAGGCGCGTATGGCAGTTCGGGCACAGCACGTAATCGGACTCGACCGGATAGCCGCAGTTCGCGCACTCGCCGTACTTCATGAGCTCGCGCTGCTTCAGGGCTACCTCGAGCTCCTGCTCATCGCGATCGATCTGCAACAGGGGCGGACGAAGAAGGCAGTACGCGATGACGCCTACAAGCGGTACGAGCGCGACGATGCCCCAAACGTACCAATGCGTCCCGCGCATATACGCGTCGCGGATGACCCACACGATTGAAAGAACATAAAGCACCACAAGCAGCACAATGAAGACCGTGAACGCTGTCATCAGTTCCGGCGTAATGAGCTGCGACATCAATTCGGACATGGATTCCTCGTTTCCAATGACGCCCGTCCAACAGGCATTTCGGGCAACTAGCGAACGATTATAGCAAAAAACCTCCAGGGCGAACGGTATACCTCGCGATATCGCAGTCATCGTCAAATAACGTATATGAGAGTAAAAGAATCGACAATGTGCTGTGCCGAAACCCGGCCGTGCGCACCACGAAATTACCTTAATCTATGACGGAATGCACCCATTCAACCAATGCATCGAAATCCCATGAACCTTCGGCAACGCCGAGCATGGCTTTCAGCAGCTCATCATGACGTGGCCGGAATGTAAGACCGGATATTCTAAGGGACGCTCCCATAAGGGCGGTGGCAGTTCGCTTGTTGCCATCAGCAAACGGATGGTTTTTGATGATGCCGTAAGCATATCTGCACGCCTTGGCTTCGTTGGTTGGATAGAGCTCTGCGCCTTCGAACGACTGGAGCGGCTGCGCGAGCGCAGACTCCAAAAGCCCCTCGTCTCGCACACCGTCGGCTCCGCCGAACTTAGCAATTACGGCAGCATGCACCGCAATCGCCTCATCTTTGGCAATGGGACGAAATCTCATTTGGCAAGTTCCTCGAACACATCGGAATACTCATCCATGAAATCGACCGCAACGTCCAAAGTCGATGCCTCTGCTCCAACTGGCTGAATCACCACCCAAGGCTTATTGTTCTTCAAGACAGTAACCGGTCTGCCGGTTCTGTTGACCTCAGCAGTCAAGCGGGAAAAGTTGGTCTTGGCCTCCGCGAGGCCAATCGTCAGCGTCGCCATGCAGTCCTCCTTTCAATATGGTCAGAATTATGACCAGTTATTAAGGCAACGTCAACCTGAGCCATTACCTTCGATCATAGCGGAGCCAATGAAGTTGCCAGATTCGACCGCAGACACCGCGACGGTGCCTTTGCCGGGCTCTGCGTTCTCGCCGTAAGATATAGTCCGTTCACCTGAATAAAAACTGCGCCGGACTCGCTTGCAAGTCCGGCGCAAAAACAGACTCTGGCAGATGCGGCTTTTAGCCCAACTCGGCGAGCTGCTCTTCCACGCGCGCAAGCTTATCGCGCAGCTCGGCAAGCTTCGCCGTGTCCTTCTCCACGATCTCGGGCGCCGCCTTCGCGAGGAAGCCCGGGTTGGAAAGCTTCTTGGCGAACTTGGCCTCGTCCTTCTGAAGCGTTGCGCGCTCCTTGGTAAGGCGTGCGCGCTCGGCCTCGAAGTCGATAAGGCCGGTGAGCACGCAATACACCTCGCACCCGTGCGCGACGACGCAGGCGCTCTCGGCGGGCTTGTGCGCATCGGACGGAACGATTGAGAGCTCGGAAGCGCGTGCCATCGAGACGATCTGGCTCTTCAGGCCCTCGAGGACGCGGGCATTCTCAAACCCGGCGCGCAAAACCACGGGAAGCTCCTGCTTGGGCGAGATGCCGTAGCGCGCACGCGTCGAGCGGACGGCGCTCACTACATCGCACAGAAGGCTCACCGCGCGCTCGGACTCCTCGTCGACAAGCGACGCGAGGCTTTCGGGCTCGGGCCACTTCGCCATCATGAGCGCGGGCGCCTCCCCTTCCGCATGCGGGACGTTTTCCCAGATAGCTTCCGTGACGAACGGCATCGCGGGATGCAGAAGGCGAAGCGCGTTGTCGAGCACGTACACGAGGTTGCGCTGCGTCTGCAGGCGGGCATCGCCCTCTTCGCGCAGGCTCGCCTTGCAAAACTCGATGTACCAGTCGCAGAACTCGTTCCAGAAGAAGGCGTGAAGCTCGCGCGCCATCTCGCCGAACTGATAGGTTTCGATGTCCTTCGTGACCTCGGCGGAAAGCTTCGCCAGACGGCTGAAGATCCACGCGTCGGCCTGCGAGACCGCGCGCGGCTCGCCGGGCGTGAAGCCGTCCAGGTTGCCCAAGACGAAGCGGCTCGCGTTCCAAATCTTCGTGACGAAGGCGCGCGCCGACTCCGTGCGCGGGCTGCCGAGAAGCTCGTGGGTCTTCTTGTCGATATCGGCGTCGAAGCGCACGTCCTGGTTGTTGGTCACGAGCGTGAGCAGGTTGAAGCGCATCGCGTCGGCGCCGTACATGGAGATGAGGTCCATCGGGTCGACGCCGTTGCCCTTCGACTTGGACATGCGCGTGCCGTCCTTCGCGAGGATGGTCGCGTAGATGACCACATCCTTGAACGGAATCTCCTTAAGAAAGTACGTCGACGACATGATCATGCGCGCCACCCACAGCGCGATGATGTCGCGCGCGGTGACGAGCGCGGTCGTCGGATGATGCCCTTCCAGGCGCTCGGGATGCTCGGGCCAACCCTGCGTGGCAAACGTCCACAGCTGGCTCGAGAACCAGGTGTCGAGCACGTCCTCTTCCTGCGCGACATGGTGGCTGCCGCACTTCGGGCACACGTCGGTGTCCTCCATAAGCGCGTCTTCCCAACCGCAGTCCTCGCAGTGGAACACGGGGATGCGGTGGCCCCACCACAGCTGGCGCGAGATGCACCAGTCCTTG
>JAUNWQ010000035.1 GCA_030540225.1 Coriobacteriia bacterium
CCTATGTGCGGCGTAGGCCGCTAATTAGCCCGTCCAAGAATTGGGATGCAGTTCAGCCAAGCGTCGGGGCCCTTCGTTTTGCAGGGAAATCTTTCGCGGGCGCAGCGTGGAGGGCTTGCGGGCGGCGCGCTGGCGGGCCTGTCCGCTGTAGCACGAGGCGCGACAACGCCTTCGCCCGCCAGCCAACCGGCCCGCTCGCCGGATCGCACGCATACCGGCCAGCGCCCGAAGCGCAGCGAGGCTGCTCGCTTCCTACGGGAGCAGCACCTGATCGTACAGATCGGGGCGCCGGTCGCGCAGGTAGGGGCTCCGTTCGCGGTACTGCGGGATGTTCCCCAAATCGATGTCGATGAGCAGCACGCCTTCTGCCTCTTCCTCAATCTCGCCCATGATGGCGCCTCGGGGGTTACAAAGAAGCGTGTGACCAGGCATTTCAAGGCCCTCTTCGAACCCATAGCGGTTCACCGCCGCGAGGTACACCGTGTTTTCCAGCGCACGAGCCGGCGCGTTGATGTGCCACACGTCCATATCGGCGGCGCACCACGCCGAGGGGCACGCCAAAAGCTCGGCGCCCTGCAGCGCCAGCATGCGGGATACCTCTGGATACCCCAGGTCGTAGCAGATCAGTACGCCCACCCGACCGAAATCGGTGTCGAACACGGGCGTATCCGACCCGCTGCGGAAATAGAAGCGCTCAAGCGCCCATAGGTGTTGCTTGTCGTAGGTGCCCACAAGCTCGCCCGCGCGATCGATCACCACGGCGCTGTTGTACGCGACGCCGGCAAGCTCGTGCTCAAGCGCCAGCCCTGCAACCACGTACGAGCCCGCATCCGCCGCCGCCTCCTGCAGCGCGTGCACGGTCGGGCCATCCACAGGTTCTACCAGCTCAGCGATGCGCGGGCCCACCACATCAAGTTGGTACCCGGTGCTGAACAGCTCGGGCAGCACGACCATGTCCGCGCCGTTCTCACCCGCCTCGCGAATCATGTCGCAGGCGTGGGCCACGTTCGCCTCCACGTTGCACAGCTCGGATTCGAACTGCACGAGCGCAAGGCGCACCATCTTTTCCTCTTTAGCCACTCCGCCTCCTCGCTACGGCTGCGCCACGCGCAGGTTGCCCACGGCCTTCACGCGGATGCACAGCGCATCGCCCAAATACGCCATGGGGATGTCCTCGACCTCCACCACTTCCACGGTGTCGGGGTCGGCGCCGGCGTCGATCGCCTCTTCGCAGGCGCGTTCCTTCGATGCGGCGATTGCATCCTCGCGCGAGATCTCGGACAGCGAGAACACCTTCGCCGCCTGGCCGGACACCTGGGCGATAGCGGATCCCACGGCGTTGGCCACGCCGAAGTTCTCCGGGCGCAGCACCTTGCCCGCACCCTCAAGCTCGTCGGGCGCCAGGATGGAGCCGCCGCCCACGAGAATCACCGTCACATCGCCCGCCGAGGTCTTCATGGCGTCGACCGCGTCCTCGATGATGCGCTTGATCTCGGCATACGCCGCATCCACAAGGCCCGGATCCAGATCGGCCACGAGCGCGGGGTCGCCCACGCCGGCCGCCTGCCCGCGCGCCACCACGATGTCGGTCGCCGTCAGCACGTCGCCGCCGAAGCAGCGCGCCTCGCGCGTCACCTTGTAGCCCACGCTGTCCGGGCCGACCGACACGCTGCCGTCGGCCGCCTGGCGCACGATGGAGCCGCCGCCCAAGCCCACCGATACCAGGTCGGGCATGCGGAAGTTCGTGCGCACGTCGCCAATCTCGACCGCGATCATGCTCTCGCGGGGGAAGCCGTGGGCAAGCACGCCCACGTCGGTCGTCGTGCCGCCGATGTCCACGACCACGGCGTCCTTCTCGTGCGTCAAAAACGATGCGCCTCGGATGGAGTTCGTCGGCCCGCAGGCGATCGTGAAGATGGGATAGCGCTTCGCGTAGTCAACGGACATGAGCGTGCCGTCGTTTTGCCCCAGGTACACCGTCACGTCGGAAAGCCCTTCGGCGGCAAGCGCGGCCTCGAAGCCGTCGGCGGTCGTGTGCGCGACGTCGTGCAGCGCCGCGTTCAGGATGGATGCGTTCTCGCGCTCCAAGAAACCGAGCGAGCCGATCTCGCTCGAAAGCGTGATGGGGAACTCATCGCCCAGCTCAGCGGCAAGGACCTCGGCGGCGCGACGCTCGTGGGCGTCCGACACCGGCGAGAACACGCTCGTCACCGCCACGGATTCGTACCCCTCTTCGCGCACGGTGCGCGCCACGTCGCGCAGCTCGTCTTCGGAAAGCGGGCTGATCTCGCGACCGTCGAACTCGTTGCCGCCGTGCACCAGGAAATCTCCCACGCGCATGGCGTCTTTGAGCTCCTGCGGCCAATCGGCCATGCAGCTGACGGCCGTGGTCGCCGGCGCGCCGATGCGCAGCGCCGCCACCTTGTTCAGGCGCTTGCGCTCCACGATCGCGTTGGTGCAATGCGTCGTGCCGAGCATAGCGAACCCGATGTTCGCCGCCGCCTCGGAGCCGACCTGCATCAGCACCTCGTGCATGGCCGACTCAATGCCGCTCATCACGTCCTCGGTCGTCGGGCTTTTCGTGGCGGCGACCAGTTGCAGGTCGCCGTCGATGATGACGGCGTCGGTGTTGGTGCCTCCGACGTCGATCCCCAGCCTCCAGGTACGGTTCGTATCAGCCATTATGCCTGCGCTCCTTTCGCATGCTGGGCAGCCAGTTCCTCGACGGGCACGTAATCCAGGTCGTAGCCGAAGGCGCGCGGGCCCACGACGGCAAGCCCCTGTGGCTCGCGCCATTGCGGCGCGCACGGCATGCCCACGACCACGATGCGGGCGCCATACTTCAAGCCCTCGGTCGTCACCGGCTGGCCCGATTCCACGTCGAGCGACACGATGATGTCGGGTGCCATGCAAAGCGGCTCGTCGCCGACGCGTGCGATGAGGTTCTCGTTCTGGAACTCGATGACCAGCTGGCGGCCCTTGTCCGCGTCCAGCCCATCGACGATGGCGTGGCCGCGCACGAACATGCCGTCGGTCTTGCGCGCCACGTCGTGCACCTTGCCCTTGAACAGGCGATATCCTTTCGTCACGCCCAGCACGGCGTCGATGGGATCGCGATGCTCCTCGCGCGCTTCGCGAAGCGTGCGCCCGATGGTCTCGCACAGCGTCGGCGTGTTGCGCACGCAATAGTCCTTCAGCTGCTTGCCCGTGCACGGGTACGACGCCAAGATGGTGTAGCCGCCCATGACCGACGTCGCCTGGCGAGCGATGCGCTCAAGCCAGCGGTCGTCGATGCCGCGCACCGTCACCGTGTTGCCCTTCTCGTCGGCAAGCACCGCCGGCATGCCCTTCACGCCGTTGATGCCGAGCGTCGTCATCTGCAACTCGGGAAACGCCCTGCCCATCAGATCACAGTCGATCACGGGAATATGCCGCGTCGCGCCCAGGATGAACGGGATCGTCGAGTTCACGCCGCCGGCCTCCACCGCGTAGATGGCGTAGGGCTCCTGCCCCAGCTCGCGCACCAGTTCGTCGTAGGTTGCCATGGGTTCTTGCCCGCTGCAGATCTTCTCTACCATGATCGTCGGGGCGCCCATCATTTGAGACACCACGACAAGCGCATCGTCGGGAACCTCATCGGGGCTGACCAGCTCCACGTTTCCGTATCGCCTGATGGCCTCGATCGCCATCAGCTTTCCCACATAGGGGTCTCCCCCGCCCCCCGCGCCGAGAACCGTCGCGCCGAGCGCCATGTCCTCGATTTCTTCAACTCCTATGCTTCTTCTCACGAATGCCGCCCTTTCTCCTAAGGAATCGCGTGTTTTACACACCTGCGCGCACTTGTGGCACTCAGGCGCATAAGAAGCATTATCATGAACAATCGTGCAAGTTTTAATTTTCTCACAACAAAAGGGGCGGTTTCATGCTTTTGAAACATTTGATAGACCTGTACGACATCCTCGATTCGCCGGTGGCAAGCGGGGTTGAGGTGGTTTCGTACCTGCGCGGTATCGATGCCGACTGCGACGCGCAGACCTCTATCTTGGAAGGGGAGAAGGGCGCAACCGACATGGTGCGCGTCTGCATCCCCGGAAAGCGCGGCTACGCTGCCGGCGGCAACGCCCCGACCATCGCGCTGCTCGGTCGGCTCGGCGGGCTCGGCGCGCGCCCGGAGCGCATCGGGCTCGTGTCCGACGGCGACGGCGCACTCACGGTGCTCGCGTGCGCGGCGAAGCTGGTTTCCATGCATGCGCGCGGCGACGTGCTCGAAGGTGACGTGCTGGTTTCCACCCACGTGTGCCCGCACGCCCCCACCTTCCCGCACAAGCCGGTGCCGTTCATGGGATCGCCCGTGAGCACGGCGGCCGTGAACCGCGAGGACATCGGGAAAGGCCCGGTGGGCGCCGTGCTGGTCGTGGACACCACCAAGGGCAACCGCATCATGAACGACCGGGGCTTCGCGATATCCCCCACCGTGAAGGAGGGGTGTATCCTGCGCGTGAGCGAAGACCTCGTGAGCCTTGTCGAGACCACGTCGGGCCGTCGCGCGCGGACGTTCCCGCTGTCCATGGCCGACATCACGCCCTACGGCAACGGGCTGTACCATCTGAATTCCATCCTGCAGCCCGCAACCGCCACCGCCGCCCCCGTCGTCGGCGTGGCCATCACCACCGAGACCGCCGTCGCCGGCTGCGCGACCGGCGCCACCCACCTTGAGGACCTCGACAAAGCGGGCACCTTCATGGTGGAAGTGGCGAAGGCCTTCGGCGCTGGGGCGTGCTCGTTCTACGACGATCAGGAGTTTGACCTGTTCGTAAAGCGATACGGCTCCATGGCCCACCTGCAAACGATGGGTAACCTCCCAGCGGAAAATCCCAACGCGTAATGCATTCTTAACACACAAAACCGCAGCGTTACGCTAGCATTGCACGGGGTCTCGCCGAGCGGGACCTTCCGCACAAGCAACACACGTATTCGAACGGAGAAGCAATGCAATCGAGGGAAACGGAGCCGCCGCAGGCTTCCGCACATAATGCCGTCCAGTCGGATTTGGACGGCCAATTCGGCGAAGAATCGCTGCACGTCGCCGAGAGCGAACGCCGCGGATGGTGGCCCATCGCCTGCATCTGGATCGGCAACGCGTTCAACGTGTCCACCCTCATGACCGGAGCCGTGCTCGGCGCCGGCCTCGTGCTTTCCGACGCGTTTTTGGCGGCGTTCATCGGCTTCGGCATCGTCGTCGCCTACATGTGCTTCGTCGCCATGGAGTCCGTCGACGTCGGGCTGCCCACCTCGGCTATGTCGACCGCGTCGCTTGGAAAGGCCGGCGGGCGCTACCTGATCAGCCTCATCATCGGCATCTCGCTCATCGGCTGGTTCGGCGTGCAGGCGGCCGTATGCGGCGCGTCGTTCTCCATCATGGCCGCCGACCTGGTAGGGTTCGAGATTCCCGTCTGGGCTTCGTCGGTGTTTTGGGGCGTGCTCATGCTCGCGACCGCCGTTGTCGGGTTCGACGGCGTGAAGTGGGTGAACTACGTCGCCGCGCCGCTTCTGTTCATCATCTGCGCATACGGCCTTGTCGTGTCGCTGTCTGGTTCCGGCACCGATTCGCTGTTCAACTACGTGCCCGCCGAGGGTATCGGCCTGGTGTCCGGCATCAGCATCGCTGTCGGCCTCTTCGCCGTCGGTGGTGCCACGGTCGGCGACTTCACGCGCTACGCCCAAGACCGCAAGGGCAGCGTGCTGTCCAGCATCATCGGCGTGCTTCCCCCCAACGTGATCGTGCTCATGATGGGCGCGATGCTCGCCATCGCCGTTCCCGATTCGGGCGGCGACATCACGCTGATCCTCGCCTCGCTCGGCTTCGCCGCCGTCGGCCTGGTGGCGCTCGTGCTGTCCACCTGGTCGGTGAACGTCGGCAATGCGTATTCGGCCGGCCTCGCGTTCGCCGTCATGGCGGGTACGGGTCAGAAGGGCTACCGCATGTGCACCGCGATCGCCGGCGCCGTCGGCATCGTGCTTGCGGCCGTCGGCATCATGGACTACTTCACGATGTTTCTGACCGTGCTTTCTGCGATGATCCCGGCGCTTGCCGGCACCATGATTGCCGACTATTGGCTCATCCGCAAAGCGCGCCCCGAGAATTTCAAACCGCTGGCGGGCGTTTCGGTTCCGGGCTTCGTGTCGTTTATCGTGGGCGCCCTGATCGCCATGGTGACGGGCGGCACGTTCGCGGGCATCGCGGGCCTTGAGCTTCTCGACATCCCGTTTTTCTTGGGGCCGGTGAACGGCCTGGTCATCTCCATGGTGCTTTATGTCATCGTGTACAAGGCCTGCAATCTGCCGGCCTTCCCTGGCAAGATCGTCCTGTTCCCGAATAAGAAGGAGGCGTAGCGCGTGCGCTTTATCGACGTTTCCGACATCGACGACATTGCTCTCGGCTCGGCGCTGCTCGGCGCCGGCGGCGGGGGCGACCCCTACATGGGCCGGCTTGAGGCCATCGCGGCCGTGAAGAAGCACGGCCCGGTGAAGATGTTTGACGCGCAGGAGGTCCCCGACGATTGGACCGTCGCGCCCATCTGTGGCGTCGGCGCCCCGACGGTCGCCCTGGAAAAGGGCTCCAACGGCAGCGAGTACGCCCGCGCGCGCGAGCTGCTCGAAGCGCTTATCGGCAAGAAAATCGACGCCTTCCTGCTGTCCGAGGCTGGCGGCCTGAACTCGCTCGTCCCGGTGTCCGCCGCGGCGCGAGCGGGCATCCCGCTCGTGAACGCGGACGGCATGGGGCGCGCCTTCCCCGGCATTGAGCAGGACACCTTCTCGCTCAACGGCGTCCCCACCAGCCCCATGGTGTTCGTCGACGAGAAGGGCAACCGCACCGTCACCGAGACGATCGACAACTCATGGACCGAAACCATCGGCCGCGCGGTCACCACGGCCTGCGGCGGGCAGGTCATCTGCCTGGGGTCTTCCATGACGGGCGAGAAGATGAAACGCAGCGCGGTGCTCGGCACGGTGGATTTGGCGCAGCGCCTCGGACGCATCATCCGCACCGCCAAGGATGTGCGCGACGAAGCTCCGCGCGACTACTTCCTGCGCGAAACGGGCGCCTACCTGTTCATGACGGGCAAAATCTCCGACGTGCTGCGCGAGACGCGCGACGGGTTCAACTTCGGACGCGCGGTGCTCGAAGGCTTCGGCGAGGACAAGGGCAAGACCGGCTTCGTCGAGTTCCAGAACGAGAACCTCTACGCGCAGATCGGCGACGACGTCGTGATGACGGTGCCCGACATCATCTGCCTGGTCGATCACGACACGTTCACGCCCGTGCCGACCGACGCCTTGAAGTACGGCAAGCGCGTCATGCTCATCGGTCTGCCATGCGACGACGCATGGCGCACGCCGGCGGGAGTCGCTTTGGGCGGCCCTGAGTTCTTCGGGCTTTCCGTGCCCTACGCGCCCGTCGAACAAACCCACGAGCGCTTCGGACGCTAGCCCGGGAGCTCTTTCGCATCATCCGGCGGGCGTGCGCCTTAGGCGTTTGGCCCTAAGCGCGTGCCCGCTTCGCCACGTGCGACGCAACGAAGGCAACCCACAAGAAGGGAACGGTGCTATGCGAGAAATAGGCATCCAAGAAATCGAGGACATCGCCCTTGGCGCTGCGCTTCTCGGCGCAGGCGGAGGCGGTGATCCCTACATCGGCAAGCTTACGGCCATCCAGGCCATCAAAGAGCACGGGCCGGTCAAGCTGATCGACCCCGAGGAGGTCCCCGACGGCGCCTTCATCATGCCGGCAGCCTCGATGGGCGCCCCCACCATCCTCACGGAGAAGGGCGTCGGCGCCAACGAGTTCGCCAAGCTGTTCGACATGGTATCGCGCTACTACGGCAAACCCGTGTACGCCACCATGCCCATGGAGGCCGGCGGCGTGAACTCCATGGTCCCCATCGCCGCCGCAGCGCGCCTGGGCATCCCCATGGTCGACGCCGACGGCATGGGGCGCGCCTTCCCCGAGCTGCAGATGGTCACGTTCTCCATCGGCGGCGCATCGGCCAGCCCCATGGCGTTCATCGACGAGAAGGGCAACTCCGGCATCCTCGACACCGTCACGAACAAGTGGACCGAGGACATCGCCCGCGCCGCCACCATGACCTGCGGCGGAACGCTCACCATCGCGCTGTTCTGCATGGACGCCGAAACGTGCCGCTCCTTCGGCGTGAAGGGCATCGTCACCCGTTCCGAGGAGCTGGGCCGCGCCATCCGCCATGCGAAGGACCGCGCAAGCGAGGCGGGGCTTACCCCCGAGCAGTACTTCCTGCAGTTCACCGGCGGCCACAAGCTGTTCAAGGGCAAGATCTCCGACGTGCTGCGCGAAACGCGCGGGGCGTTCAACTTCGGCAAAGTCGTCCTTGAAGGCATCGGGGAGGACAAGGGCAGCCAGGCGTACGTGGAGTTCCAGAACGAGAACCTCTCGTGCGTCGTGAGCGGCGAGTACCTCGCCACCACGCCCGACCTCATCTGCCTGGTTGACACCGAGACGTTCATGCCCGTGCCGACCGACGCCCTGAAGTACGGCAAGCGCGTGCTCGCCGTGGGGCTTGAGTGCTTCGACATGTGGCGCACGCCCGCAGGGCTCGAACTCGTGGGGCCGCGTTACTTCGGCCTTGACACCGATTACATCCCCGTTGAGAAGCGCAGCGCGCGAAAGGAAGGCTAGAGCATGTATAAACTGGGCATCGACGTCGGCGGCACCAACACGGACGCCGTTTTGATCGACGAAAATCTCAACGTGGCGGCTGCGGTGAAAAGCCCCACGTCGGAAGACATTTACGGCGGCATCATGAACGCGGTGGACGCCGTGCTTGAGCAGAGCGGCGTGGATCGCGCGGCCATCAGCCAGGCGATGCTGGGCACCACGCAGTGCACCAACGCCATCGTCGAGCGCAAGGGCCTGGCGCCCATCGCCATCCTGCGCATCGGCGCCCCGGCCTCCGTCGGCATTCCCCCGATGGTCGACTGGGCCGAAGACATCGCCGCCGTCAGCGTGGGCAGCGCCATCATCACGGGCGGGTTTGAATACGACGGCAAGCGCCTGGCTCCCTTCGACGAAGAAGGCTGCCGCGCGTTCTTCGAGGGCGTGCGCGGCAAGGTGAAGAGCGTCGCGATCTCCTGCGTGTTCTCCACGGTGCGCAACGACGACGAGCTGGCCGCCGCGAAAATCGCGCACGAGGTGCTCGGCGAGGACGCGCATGTGTCCATCTCCAGCGAGATCGGGTCCATGGGTTTGATCGAGCGCGAAAACGCTACCATCTTGAACGCCGCGCTGTTTGAGGTCGCGCAGCGCTTCACCGAGGGCTTTGCCGCCAGCCTGCGTGACAAGGGCGTGACGAACGCCGAGGTGTACCTGTCGCAGAACGACGGCACGCTCATGACCATGGAACACGCGCGCCGCTACCCGATCCTCACCATCGCATGCGGTCCCACGAACTCCATCCGCGGCGCAAGCTACCTGTCGCACATGGAAAATGCTCTGATCGTTGACGTGGGCGGCACCACGACCGACCTGGGCGTGCTCTCCCACGGCTTCCCGCGCGAGAGCGGCGTCGCCGTCACCATCGGCGGCGTGCGCACGAACTTCCGCATGCCCGACGTGGTGTCCATCGGCCTGGGCGGCGGCTCCATCGTGCGCGTGGCCGACGACGGCAGCGTGACGGTCGGCCCGGATTCGGTGGGCTACGAGATCACGAAGCGCGCGCTCGTGTTCGGCGGCGACACCATGACCGCGACCGATATCGCCGTGCGCTTGGGTATGGCCAAGGTGGGCGATCCGGCTCTGGTGGAGAGCATCCCGCAGGAGACCGCCGAGCGCGCCATGGCCGAGATGCGCCAGCTGGTGGAAGACGCCATCGACGTGATGAAGGTGTCGAGCGACCCGATTGACACCGTGCTCGTGGGCGGCGGCGCCATCGTGCTGCCGCGCGATCTGATTGGCACGGCGCAGGTGGTCACGCCCGAGCACGCCGGATGCGCCAACGCCATCGGCTCGGCGATTTCCAAGGTGAGCGGCGTGTACGAGGCGCTCGTCGACTACGACAAGGTCCCGCGCGACGAGGCACTCGCCCAGGCGCGCACGGCCGCCATCGAGGCGGCGGTGGAAGCCGGCGCCATCCGCGACACTGTGGAGATCATCGACGCCGAGGACGTGCCGCTGCAGTACTACCCTGGCCACACTAACCGCGTGAAGGTGAAGGCCGCAGGCGACCTGGCGTAAGCACCCGCCTGCAACGGATATGCCAAGGGGCTATATCAAAAGCCTCTAACAGAAAGCCGGGCTTTGCTCGGCTTTCTTTATTCAAGCAAGGGATGGCTGTGGCCCGCAAGGGTCGCAGTCATCCCTTTTCACTTGCTCAGCTGAACTGTTCGGCTGAGTTCGGAGGAGACGCTGTTGTTTGCCGAGGCGTTCAGCTAACCTCGCAAATTTTTTGGGAAAAATCTCGGTTCGTTCGAAAAAAAATGCCGATTCCCGATTCTATTGTTACATAGCCGTTAACTAGGACATAAAATAAGCCGTTCGCATTGAGACGCGGGGTGCGACGATTGCGGAGCAGAAAGGTTTTCGGATTTCTTGAGCATGGGTTCAGCGGTTCAATCAGATGCCAAAGGCACTGGCGAACAGGTCGAACAGGCAGGTTCGTCGGACAACTCCGAAAGGGCGGTGGCCGAACATGTCGCCGCATCGGACGGAAAGCCAGCCCTTCGGTCTTCAGACGAGGCTTTGAAGACACAGGACGAAAAGCAGCTGGTGCTGAAACGTATTCTCGCTGCACATGAAGCATTCTTCGATGTGCATCGGGATTACGAGTTCGCAGGGAGATCATTTCCCGGCTTTGCTGAATTTCATTCGTTTGACGAGCAATATGTGCTGGTCAAACGCGCAAAGCTGTGGGAAGCAAACTCTCATGAGTATCTCTTTTTCACCTATGCGGGAACCTTTGACGAAGCCCAACTCGACAAATGGGTTCGGTTTATGAAGGAACGCGGCCTTGAGAAGGTCACGTCCGAGCCGAATCATATGTCGTCGGGGCTTGCCCTCGTGGTCATCGCCGATAATTGCACGGAAGGCGCGAAGCGCGCGGTTCGGAGGGTTCGGTTTCGAAAGAACTTCGCTCTCGGGTTTCGCGGTTGGGCGGATCTTCGCGTGATCGTAGCCGACCTTTCAACTCGTTGCGTCTATGCGAACGCTGCTGGGAAGCAGGTGGCTTCAACGATTGAGGCTAATCTGCGTCTGGCTTAAATACGCTTCAGACATACGTAAGGAACTTTCAATGAACGCATTGATTATCTTCCTTGTTGCTATGGTCATTCTGGTCATCGGCTATGTGTGCTACGGTGGCTGGCTTGCCAAGCAATGGGGAGTCGATCCAAAGCGCCCGACTCCGGCCCATGAGCTGGAAGACGGCGTGGATTACGTGCCGGCGCCGCCGTACGTGGTGCTCGGCCACCACTTCTCGTCGATTGCCGGCGCAGGTCCGATCAACGGCCCGATTCAGGCCGCCGTCTTCGGTTGGGTGCCCGTGCTTTTGTGGGTGCTCGTTGGTGGCATCTTCTTCGGCGCCATGCATGACTTCGGCGCCTTGTTCGCCTCGCTTCGTCATAAGGGCCAGACGCTTGCCGTCGTCGTCGCGGAGAACATCGACAATACGGCGAAGAAGCTCTTCTGCATCTTCGCGTACTTGACGTTGCTGCTGGTCGTGGCTGCATTCGCCTCCATCGTTGCGAACACATTCGTCGTTTCCGCCTCGGCGGCCCCGGCAACCAACCTCGCCAACGAGCAGACGGCCATGATCTCGGTCATCTTCATCGGTGTCGCCGTCGTCTACGGCTTCGTCACGCGCGGCCGCAACATCCCCGGCCCCGTGAACATTGTCTCTGCGATCATCCTGATTGTCATCATGGTTGCCATCGGATACAACTTGCCGCTTATGGGCATTGCGATCTCGCTCGACTATGATACGTGGATGGTCATCCTCGGCGTGTACATCCTGGTCGCCTCCGTTGCCCCGGTTTGGATTCTCCTGCAGCCGCGCGACTACCTGTCGAGCTACCTGCTCTATGGCATGATCATCCTCGCCATCATCGGCATCGTGGGCGCAAGCATCATGGGCGCCGCGACCGACCTGCAGATTCCGGCGTTCACTGGCTTTGTCGCCTCCAATGCCGCTTTCGACGCCTCCACCGGCCAGCAGCTCGTCGACGAAGCGGGCAAGACCATCACGAACAAGGCCGCCGCTTCCGGCTTTTTGTTCCCGGCGCTGTTCATCACCATCGCATGCGGCGCAATCTCCGGTTTCCATAGCCTCGTCGCTTCGGGCACCACGTCCAAGCAGCTCGACAAGGAGGGCCAGGCGCAGCCGATCGGCTACGGCGGCATGCTCATCGAGTGCCTGCTCGCGGTAATCTCGCTGTGCGCGGTCGGCTTCGTGTGGAGCGAGTACGCGAAAGGCGGATATGCGTCCCCGACGGCGGTCTTCGCGGACGGCCTTTCGCAGATGCTCGCCTGCATCCCCGGTCTCGCCGATGTGCAGGGACTCGCATATGCGCTGCTCATCCTTGCTGTTTCCGCATTCTGCCTGACTTCGCTCGACACGGCGACGCGCCTTGCGCGCTACATGTTCCAGGAGCTTTGGACGCCGGTCGACAAGAAGCCCGAGGAGCTTACGGGCGTGCACAAGTTCATGGCGAACCCCTACGTGGCCACCATCATCACCGTGGTCATCGGAATCATCCTGGGCATGACGGGCTACTCCATCATCTGGCCGCTGTTCGGTGCCGCGAACCAGTTGCTCGCCGCTCTTGCCCTGCTTGCTGTGTGCGCATGGCTCGGCAACGCCGGGCGCAACAACAAGATGTTCTTCGTGCCGATGGCGTTTATGCTGCTCGCCACGTTGACGTCGCTCGCTATCACCTTCTACCAGAAGGTCACCACCATCATGACGAGTGGCATCGCGCTCGCGCCGGTGCTACAGGCGATTCTCGCCGTGCTGCTGTTTGTGCTGGCGATCGTGCTCGCTGTCAAGGGCGTGAAGACGATTGTCGCCACTGCGAAGAAGCAGAAGGCATCCTCCGCCGAGTAGCTTGGCGGCCCATAGCTCTTTCCGCGAAGAGACGCGCCCCGCAAAGAAGGCGCGTCTCTTCTTTTTTGCTGCGGGCGCGAGCTCGTGTTTTGTCCAGGCGACGGGCGCTTATGGGATGGCTCCTCGTCCGCGTTCTGCTAGCGTCAGCAGCCGCTGCAGCTTCCGCACCCGCACGATTTCTTGGATGCTTCGGCTTTGCGAGCCTCCTCGTCGGCGGTCGCGAGTGCGTCTAGATCGATTGCCTGGAGACGTTTCTCCAGATCGGATTGACCGCTCGCGGCAAGAACATCCTTCCCATGTTCGGTGTAGGCGTCGCTTCCGAAACGGCTTGCAAACTGCGAGGTTCCCTCGCGTGCGGCGAACTCGGCGGCGAAGGCGACCACTTCCCGCCCATTCCCGAAAGTGCCCTCAATGAATCCGAACGCGCACTCGATTTCCCGTGCGCATGCCTCGGAGCGCTCTTTCATTTCTCCCACGCGAGCCGAATAGGCGCGCTCTATAACGGAGAATGCCGTTTCTCCGGAAAGCGCGCGCTCGCCCTCGCATGCGCCTGCGAACTCGGAAAGCCATGTTGCGCCAAGGCGATAGGGCCGCAGCTTCTTTGCGGATGCCCCTGCTTTTTCATCGAGCGCGGCTCGCTGCATGAGCGCGCAGGATGCGCCCTCGAGTGCGTCCTGCGCGTTTTCGCCGCTCAGAATAGCGGGCTTTTCCTCCCTGATCGCGTCGCGCACCACGCGCACGACCTGCTCGGTCTCGACGACTGCTCCGGTGTGCGCGTCGAGCGCGTCGAGAATCAGACGTGCGAGCGCCAGCCTCTCGTCGAAGCGCGCCGCTCTCGCTCGCTCCCTTATCTCGTCGGGGGCGCTGCCTGCAAGAATCGCCGAAATCTGATAGTCGGAGCGATATTTCGTGAACAGCAGGTAGTATTGGGCGAATCGCTCGGCAATCGAGTCGTCTTGCAGGAACTGGTCGACGAGGATGCGGTCGACCGTCTTGCCCTTCATCTCGCGAAGCTTGATGATGCGCGACAGGTCGTCCCAACCGCGCGCAGTGACGAACGACTTGCCATCGGGCGTCGACTCGACGGAGTAGAAGTGGTCGGGCTTTACCTCGAGGTACGATAAAATCGCAGGATGAACGCCTGTTTTGATCGCATAGGCGCGCCAGGCTTCAAGGTCGGGCTCGACGGCGATCTTGCGCAGTCGGTCGAGGGTCACCACGTCGAAATCGTACACCGACCGGTTGTACTCGGGCGGATTGCCCGCACACACCACAATCCATCCGTCGGGAATCTTATGTCGCCCGAAAGTCTTGAACTGCAGAAACTGCAGCATCGAGGGATAGAGCGTCTCGGACACGCAGTTGATTTCGTCGAGAAAGAGGATTCCCCGGTCATGCCCTGTTTCCTCGCGGTAATCGTAAATCGATGCGATGATTTCGCTCATCGTGTACTCGCTGACGTCGAACTCCTCGTCGCCGTAGCGCTTGTGCACGATGAAAGGCAGGCCGAGCGCGCTTTGCCGTGTGTGGTGCGTCATGGAATACGACACAAGCCCGATGCCGAGCTCTCTTGCCACCTGTCCGACCACGGCTGTTTTCCCAATGCCAGGTGCGCCGAGGAGGAACAAGGGACGCTGCGCTTCGGGCGCGATGAGGTAGGCGCCGGTTTCATCGCGGGTGAGGTATCCCTCGACGGTTTCCTCGATCTGGTTTTTCGCTTCTGCGATGTTCATACAGGGAACTCCTTTCGGAATGGCCGCCCGGCGTCGCGCGTCGCGGCGCTGAGGGCGCCTAGTTGTCGGTATCTTTGCCGAGCTTTCCTTACAGCTCGAATACGTCGTCTTCGTCCATGACCACCTTCATTGCCCAAGGCGGCACCTTCCTTTCTCGCGGCATGTCATCCACGAACACGAACGCCGTCTCGTAGGCAGGTGGGGTTACGGGGTATTTCCCCAGGCCATCGGTGAAATAGATGAGCCCCTTCAGGTTCGCGAGCTCGCGTGTGCGAACAAGCTCGTCGACGTATTTGAACACGGGGCGGAAATCGGTGCCGCCGAATCCGCGCGTGACGAATTCCTCGAAGGCGCGGTCGATATCGCGAATCGAGGTTATCTTCACGTCGCGCGTGATATCGCAGTCGCATTGAATCACGTGAATGTTCACCTTGTGGCCGAAGCCCTCGGAGTTCTTCAGCACGTCGTAGGTCTTCTCCGCGAAGGTGCGCACGAGCTTTCCGGCACATGACGCCGATGTGTCGATGGCGATGACGAAGTCGCGGATGCGATTCGACTCCTGGTATTCAAGCGGCTCGATGAGCGGCATGTTCTTGTATCGCGAAAGCCCGTACGTGTAGTAGATATAGTCGAACTCGTCGGGGCTTGTCTTCATTTCCTCCGACAGTGCGGAAAAGCGCTTGAGGAACGCGCGGTAGTCGTATCGTTTGCGATTTGCGACGGTGAGGTTCACCTGGAAGGTTCCGACGTTGAGACCGATCTTGCCTGAGAACGCCTCCATGTCCATATCGATCTGCGAGCTGATATCTTGCCAGCTCATGTCCGAGAAATCGGAGTAGGATACGCCGTCCATCGATTCGAAGGTTGCCTCGGCTTCCTCGGAGGACTCCACGTCGACGATCGCATCGGGGTCCTCGATGTCCCCGAGCACCGCGTTGCTGCTCGACGATGGCGCCGCCATTCCGGGCATGTTGGCTCCGGGCGAGCGGCTCTTATCCTCGCTGTCCGCATCGTCGTCGGGCTTTCCGTTGAGCTTGTCGGTTCCGTCGGAAGACATCAGGGCGAGCTTGTCGCCTGCGCTTTTCATCGAGGACCCGCGCTCGCTGGTTCGTGGCCACGCCTCGTGCCCGTCGCGTGCGAACACGTTTTCGAGCGAAGCGGCAAAAGAGCAGGAGAACGCGGGCGGGTCTTCCTCGCCGGTTCCGATAAGCGCGCGATAGATGCTCTGCGCGGTGAGGGTCGGGCAGTTCTCGCGGATTTTGCCAAGCATACGTTTTGCCGCGACGTCTTGCGCGCTCGGGAAGCCTGTTCCGAGCAGCTCGATCGCGGTCGCTTCGACCGATGCATCGCATGCGATGTCCCAAAGGGCGCGTACGGGGTGCTTGTCGTCGAAGGGGTGGCGGAACACGCAGTGCATGATGGTGTGGAAGTATCCGCGCAATACCTCGTTGGGATTTTTTCGGTACAGGTCTATCACCCGCGCGGCGTCGAACCAGAGAAGGCGCCCGTCGGTTTCGAATGCGCTTTCCTGAAGGCGCGCCACAAGCGGCATGCGCCACAGCGCAATGTCCATAAAGGGAAGCTGCGCCATGAGGGAAACCCGCGCTCTCTCGATTGCCCCCTCCGCGATGCTTGCTGCTTCGGCGAGGACGGATTCGGCTGCCAGAGGCGCGCTAGATTCCGTAGTCGATGCACTGGCTGCCAAAACGTTTCTCCTTCCCGTCGATCACATGCGCGGCGGCGAGGGCGAACCCGAACCGGTTGAGCGCGCTTACGGCCTCGGGGGCACGCTCGCCGTCGAGTATTCCCGAATCCATAAGGTTGTCGAGCGTTTCCCAATCGTTGCGGGCGCCGGCGTGAACGCAAAGGCTCACGAACGACTCGTCGACGACGCTGCGGAAGAGCGCCCTGTGCGCCTCATCGAGCATGACGGGCCTCGCGAGGCGTGCAACCATGAGGCGCGTCTGCTCGAATTCGTCTTTGACCTGGGGAATCGATTCGTCATAGGCGCAAACGAGCGCTTCGGGGCAAATGCGTCCACCGAAAAACGCCGCGTCGATGACGCGCTTGCGGATGGCGCCTGAAGGCAGCTCGAGCGAGATTTCCCAGGACGTGCCGCGCGGTGCCGAGAAGCCGATGGTAAGGAGGCCGCATGCACGATTGGGAAGCGGCGGCGTCTTTTCAGGGAAGGAGACGTCCTCGAAGATGAACAGATGCGCGATGCGATGGGTCCCTGCGAAGGTGCTTGGGGCAACCGACCGCACGTGCTCGCCGAGCACGACGTCGTCGGCCGATCCGGGGCAGAACACGGCATCGAGTCGACCGTCGGGCACCTCGCGGCACAGTACGCCGCCGTGCATCTTGTAGGTATGGTTTCCCGGGGCGACCGACACCTCGTTGAGCGAAGACGCGTATGCAAGTCCTGCCGACCCGGGGAAAGACGGTCCGGTGCACAGGGCGTCGTCGCCGATGTTCACGCAAGAGGAGGGGATAGCCAGCTGCGAGAGCGACGTGTTCGAAAACGCTGAGTCTCCGATGCTTGTCAGCGACTTCGGCAAGTCGAGGCGCTCGAGGTGCCGGCAGCCGCGAAACGCTCCTTCGCCAATGGATTCGAGGGCGCAGCCCAGCTTCGCCGCGCGAAGGCTCGTACAGCGCGCGAATGCCTCGACGCCGAGGGACGTAAGCGAGTCGGGAAGGGAAATGTGTTCGAGGTCCACAAGATCGGAGAACGCGCCTGCGGCAATTGCGGTGACGGGAGCGCCGTCGATGGCCTCGGGGACGGCCAGGTCTTTCGATGAGGTGTCGGCAAAGAGGATGCATGCTTTTCCCGCTTCGATACGATAGCGGTATCCTGCCTGGTCGGTGCTGTATACGAAGGCCGCTTTAGAAGAGAGGGGCGAAGCGGAGGCGCCTCCATGCCGCGAGGGGGATATGCCGGGCGGAGCGGGCGTGCGCGGAGTTGCGCGCCGCTCGGCGGCGGTATGCGGCAAACGCAGTGTGCGAGTTCCTCGCCCTCCCACTGCGCGGCGAGACAGTGTGGGGGAGGAAAAGGCTGCTGCTCGCTCTTCCCGTCGGAGCGTTTGCGTCAATACTTGTTGACTCATCTCGGATTGCGCCTTTCGGTGGACTTTGTGCCGGCCTATCAAGGTAAACAGCTCGAACTCCCTTCTGTATAGTGGCTGTGATGAGAAGTTCGCTCTATCTAACATGGTTGGCAGTATACCGCGAAAGTTGGATAGAAGTTAACCTAACCAAACAAAATTAGTGCAACAAGTTGCGAAGAACGTTCGATGACGTGCGCGCTTGGGCTTGAGGCATTCGGCCGTCTCAAGGGGAGTGGGGCTTGAAGGCATGAAAAAAGCCGCCCAATCGGCGGCTTGCTCGCGAGAAAACTGGTGCCCGAGGCGAGAGTCGAACTCGCACGTCGTGAGACAACGGTTTTTGAGACCGCCGCGTCTGCCATTCCGCCACTCGGGCACATCAGCCTTCACAGTATAACGGAAGCGCGCATACGCGTCCATGACAAAATTGTTCCGCGTTCGGCTTTGCTCTTCCCGCACCCCGCGCTCCCCGTCCCCCGCGTTCGTCCAACCCTCATCTTCCTTTCGCGAATCGCGCGATTGCGGTCTGTTCGCGGGCTGTGCGCTGGGGTAAAGTTGGTGCGATAGCAACAAGATCAAGGAGGCTGCCTCGTGGAAGACGTTCTTGCGAGCGAGATTGATTCGTATCTCGAGAAGAATTGGGAAAGCATCGTCGCGGACATCGAGCGCGTCGTGCGCATCGAGAGTACGGAGGATTTGCCGGCGGCAAAACCCGGCGCACCGTTCGGCCCTGGTCCCCGGGCCGCCCTCACTGAGGCGCTCGACATCGCACGCGGCATGGGCTTTGAGGTTCACGATGTCGACGGCTATGTGGGATACGCCGACCTGCCGGGCGAATCCGACACGCAGATCGGCATCATCGGGCATGTCGACGTGGTTCCCGCCGGTCCCGGCTGGACGGTCGAGCCGTTCGCCGTCACGCGCCGCGAGGGCTACCTCATGGGCCGTGGCGTCATCGACGACAAGGGCCCCATCGTAACGACGCTCCATGCGGTGAAGTTCTGGCTCGACAAGGGCGAGAAGCTGCCCTACACGATTCGAGTCATCTTCGGTGCGAACGAGGAAACGGGCATGCACGACGTCCCGTATTACCGCGAGCGCTTTGCCGACCCGGCGTTTCTCTTCACGCCCGACGCCGAGTTCCCGGTGAGCTATGGCGAGAAGGGCCTCTACGACGCCACGCTCACGAGCAAGCGCTTCGAGGACGGCGCGATCATCGACATCGAGGGCGGCGCCGCGCCGAACGCGGTCCCGGGCATTGCCCACGCGATCGTGCGCGCCGACGCATCGACGCTTCCCGCAGCCGAGGGCATCGTCGTCACCGACGCGGGCGAGGGCACCGCGCGCATCGACGCACAGGGGAAGGCAGCCCATGCAAGCTTGCCCCACCTCGGCAAGAGCGCCATCGACCTGCTCGTCGCCTATCTTCTGGATAACGACGTGTGCACGGCGGACGAGAAGGCGTTCTTCGAGCTGGTGCGTAAGCTCACGAGCGCGACCGACGGATCGAACCTCGGAATCAAGACGGCCGACGAGCACTTCGGGGAACTGACCGTCGTCGGCGGCACCATCTGCATGCAGGACGGGCGCGTGAAGCAGACGCTCGACAGCCGTTTCCCCACGTCGACCACGCCCGAGGAGCTCACAAGCACTCTTGCGGCGCTTGCGAGCGAGGCGGGAGCTGACTTCGAGGCGACGCGTACGGTCGAGCCGTTCCTCATCGACCCCGAATCGGGCTACGTCCAGGCGCTTCTCTCCGCATACAACGAGGCCACGGGCGAGCACGCCAAGCCCTTCACGCAGGGCGGCGGCACGTACGCGCGCAAGTTCTCCTGCGCCGCGAGCTTCGGCCCCGAGATGCCGTGGATCGAGATGCCCGAATGGGCGGGCGGCATGCACGGCCCGGACGAGACGGTGCCCGAGGAGCTGCTCAAGAAGGCGTTCAAGATTTACGCGCTCACCATCGCCCGCCTGATGGAGCTCGATCTGTAGGGGAGGGATGCGCCGGGCTGCTCGACAGCTGGCTCGGCGCATCGAGCAAAAAAATCAGCGAGGCAGGAGGAAGGTCCCTGCGACGGCCCTTGATGCACCGCAAATCGGGGTGCGACCCGAGACGTAACCCGGGACACGACCTCCTCGGACCTTCATTCGAGTCGGAATCGACTCGTCGTGGACAAAAAACGCCGATATGTGAGGAGCTGCTCTGAGCAAACCGAATCTCGGGAAAGCTGACCTGGGCAAATAGGAAGCTTTGCGGAGCCAACCGGCTGCATCGCTCCCATCAGGCTCACATATCGACGATTTTTGTCCGCGAAGTCGGATTCTCGCGAAAGAAGGCGGCGGGCGACTGAGCATGCAACCTTCGCGAGCAGTCTCCGGATGCGATTTTCGCCAGAGGATTTCGCTCCGCCTGCTCATCAGCGCCCCGCTTTCGCTGCATGTCGGCACAGCTCGGGAAGTGCGACGGGGTCAGGTGCTCGATTCACCTGCGGGCGCCGTAGAGCGAGCCCGACCCCCGCCTCGCCGTCTCGCCGCGAGTCGCGGAGCGAGGCGATCACCTCTCCGTCTCTTTCGACCCCCGCCTCACTCCCCGCCTCGCCGTCTCACCCTCAACCATCCCCATTGCGTTCGACGCTGCGTAGGTTGAAAAAGTAAGCGCAACCTCGTTGCGTTTACCCAGTCAGTGCGGCGCAAGCCGCCCGGTTCGGGAGGGCGGGCTTCAGCCCGCCCGAGCGAAGCGCAAGAAAGCCCCGAGAGGCCTTACAATCTAGTCGCGCTTTCCCTCCGGGCGGGAAGGAGGTGCGCCATGTCCAAGAGCGGAAAGCACCTGACGCTGGAGAGCCGGGAGGTCATCGAGCAGGGCATAAGGGACGGCGACCCGGCCAGCAGGATAGCGCGCAGGCTGCGCGTCGCGCCCTCGACCGTCACGCGGGAGGCCAGGGCCCACCGCACGGTGAGGCCCAAGAAGATGTCGCCGCACGAGAGGGCGTCGAACCGCTGCGCCAGGCGGCCCTCGTGCCCCAAGAGCGGCACGGCCTGCGCCAAGTGCTCCACCGTGTACACCAACTGCAAGGACTGCAGGACGCGCAGGTGCGTCCTGACCTGCCCGGACTTCGAGATGAAGATGTGCCCGGAAACGGAGAGGTGGCCCTTCACCTGCCCGGACGGGTGCCGCAGGCGGGGCGGCTGCAGCTTCCCGAAGTGCTCGTACCGGGCCTCCGAGGCCCAGGCGTCCTACGAGGCGACCCTGTCGCGGGCGCGCTCGGGGGTCTGCGCCACGGAAGCCGAGCTCGCGGCGGCCAACGAGCTCGTCGTCCCGCTCGCGAGGCAGGGGTGGAGCTTCGAGGCGATATGGCTCGTCCACGGGCGCGAGCTGCCGTTCGGCCTACGCACGGCCTACCGCTACCAGGAGAAGGGCCTGCTCGGCGTGGCCGCCATCGAGATGCCGCGCAAGGTCAGGATCCTGCCGAAGAGGAGGCCGCGCCCGTCGGGGAGGCCGCGCGTGGACCGGTCCGGGCGCGAGTTCTCCGACTTCGAGGCGCTGCCGCTGGCCGAGCGCGCACGCGCCGTGCAGGGCGA
>JAUNWQ010000137.1 GCA_030540225.1 Coriobacteriia bacterium
TCCCCGTGAAGGGCATGCCCATGGGGAGGGTGCCGCTCGTCGGCAACACGCACGCGGGCAAGGCATGCCTTCCCGAGGAGCTCGACGAGTTCCCCGAGGTCGAGGTGCCGCAGTTCCTCATCGACCGCGACCCCGGCAGCTACGGGCTGGAGGTCGACGGAGACTGCATGGACAGGGTGTGCCCGCCCGGCATGGTCGCCGTCGTGCAGCCCGGCGTCGCCGCGCGCAGCGGGGACGTCGTGGTGGCGACCATCGACGGGGCGGACTCCGTCATGCGGCGCATGACCGTCATCAACGGCGATCTCATCCTCTCGCCCGAGTCCCACAACCCCGACCACGAGAACATGTATATCGCCGCCCAGGACGACCGCCAAGTTCACGTAGAGCACGTAGCCTACTTCCAAAGCCGGGAAGCTTTCTAAAGGAGGAAATATGGGCGAACCCGTTAAAGCCGAAATCATCCTGTACCAAAGCGAAGGGGCAAACGTCCCCGTTCAGGTGAGGTATATGAACGAAACGCTGTGGATGCCGCAAAGGGAGATAGCCGACCTGTTCGGAACGTCGAAGCAGACCATCAGCTACCACATGGGAAACATCTTCGGCGACGGCGAGCTGGACAAGGAATCAGTTGTCAAAGAAATTTTGACAACTGCCTCGGACGGAAAGAACTACCGGGTCATGTTCTATAACCTGGACGCGATTATCGCTGTAGGCTACCGCGTGAACTCGATGCAAGCCACCCGATTCCGCCAGTGGGCGACGGCAACCCTGAAAGAGTATATCGTCAAGGGCTTCGTGCTCAACGACGACATGCTGAAGAACGGCGCGCCGTTCGGCAAAGACTACTTCGATGAGCTGCTCGTGCGCATCAGGGACATCCGCGCAAGCGAGCGAAGGGTGTACCAGAAGATCACCGATATCTTCCAGGAATGCACCTACGACTACGACCGCAACAGCGAGACGGCCCGCAACTTCTACGCGACGGTGCAGAACAAGCTGCACTACGCCGTGACCGGTCACACCGCCGCCGAAATCGTGCAGGAGCGGTCAAACCCCGAGCAGCCGAACATGGGACTCTCCACATGGAAAGGTGCTCCGAGCGGCCCAATCCACTCCAGCGACGTGACCATCGCCAAGAACTACCTGACCGAGAAGGAGATTCGCGAGCTGAACAGGCTCGTGACCATGTTCCTGGACGCGGCGGAGGACAGGGCCGAGCGGCAGCAGCTGACGAGCATGGAAGACTGCAGGCAGCTGCTCGACGGTTTCTTGACGTTCAACGGTAGGGACGTGCTGCAGGGGTTAGGGAACAGGAACAAGAAGACGGCGGACAAGATAGCGCTGGAGCGCTTCGCCGAATACAGGAAGGTGCAGGACGCAACCTACGAGAACGATTTCGAGAAGGCTGTGAAGCGGCTGCAAGGCTAACAGGAAAGCATTGCCCCGCGTCTGCCCGCCGGCCACGAGAACATGTAATAGCCGCCCAGGACGACCGCCAAGTCCACGTAGAGCACGTGGCCTACTTCCAATCCAGGGAAGCTTTCTAGCACGTAAACGCTGCGCGCGTGTATTATTAGCTCCATGATGAGACTAGGAAAAAAAATGGAACGCTGCGAAATCGTATACCACATGAGCGCCGATGCCAGTATCGACGGGATAGCTGTCCATGAGGTTGCCGACGTTATGTACGCCTTCGCCGAGGCAGTTGACGAGGCTATGAAGTTGTCCGGCGAAGAAGGACAGCTTGAGGTAAACGTGAGGCCGTTCAGGCAGGGATCGTTTATTACTGAATTCGTGGTGACCTACGCTCAGCAAGGCGTGTCGCTATTCTCTTCGCAGGAAGCGGCGGCGCTGTCGAACGTTCTGGGGATGCTGGGGTTCATGGGCGTAGGTCTTAGCATCCCTGCTATCGTCAGAAAAGTACGAGGTAGAATCGACAAATGCACTCGCAACGAGGATGGATCGTACTCTTATGGCGAAACGAACCCGGTAACAGTTAGCGAAACTGAGCACAAGGTCATCCAATCGCCCAAAGTGGCCAAAGCGTTAAAGACCGTCTATGTCGGGCCGATGATCAACATCGACAAGAGCATCAACGTCACCGTCCAGAGCAAGCAGGAGTTCGAGGCGAAAAGCACAGCGGGAACGACCGCGGATCAATCGGATATATGCGCCATGGATGGGTATGAGCGCATCGCGGTAGAAGGTATTCCCGAGGAGCATGATGATGAAGTGCACGAAATCTACTCCGTATCCGTCACTCCCTTAGCGGGTCCCTACACTGGGAGCGAACGAGGTTATCGCTTCAAGTGCCTCGGCGACACATGGGACCATGTACAGATACGCGACCTTGAATTTCTAAAAGACCTGGAAAGTGGAAAAATCAGGTTCATGAACAAGGACGTACTGGTGGTTGATCTGGAAATCGTTCAAAGCATCACGAAAAGCGGCAAGGAAAGCGTACGCCGCACCATTACGAAAGTGCACGAGTACCGCCCCTACGAACCGGCCGAGCAGATGACGATAGAGGATGCTGAAGCGGATATGAGGTCAAATGTTTTGCCCTGAGTGCGGTAGCGATATGAGGAAAACGAACGAGGCGATCCGAGAAGACTTCAAAGGGGAGGTGCTCGAAGTCCCGGGCATTGACCATTACGTATGCGATGCATGCAGCGAGACCGCGTTCGACGCTTGCGATATGAAGAAGCTCCACGAGCAGCTCGTCCGCGCCTTCAGGATCCGCCCATCTCGCTGAGCGTTAAGGAAGTCGAGAGCGCATAGCCACAAGCTCACAGAGCATTAAAACAAGTAAAGCCCCGCGCATCGTAGGGTTGCCGCCCTAGCGCGAGGCTTCCAAAAAGATCCAACCGAGTTAACGGAAGGCAAGGAGAAGTATATCATGTCGAGAAGGAACAGGCGGCGCGCGTGGGGGTCGAT
>JAUNWQ010000138.1 GCA_030540225.1 Coriobacteriia bacterium
GCGCTTGCCGAGCGCATCGGGGCGCTTCTCCCCGCTCAGGCGGCGCTCCGCATCTTCGATGCGGGGGAGCGCATAGAGCCGGTGGTGGACTTCCTCTCGCGCTGCTCGGCCGGTCTCTCGATGCGCTACCATGCGTCCCTTTTGCTTGGATCGCTCTGCAAGCCGTGCGTTGGCCTGGGGTATCTTCCCAAGGTGGTATCGCTTTACGAGGATTTGGGGCAGGCGGACACGCTGCTTTCCATGAACGCGGATACCGAGGAGATCATTGCGGCTCTGGAATCCGTCCTCGCCTTCGACGCCCAGCGCGCGTTCGCGCTGACGAACCGCGTGTCCGAGCTGCGTAAGAAGAGCGGCGAGTCGGAGGGCATCCTGCTCGATGCCATCGCCTCGATCGCGCCCGCGAAGCGCGGGGAGATTCCCGAGGAGCTCTTCTTGAACCGGGTGGCGAACGATATCGCCGAGAAGGATCGCCTCCAGGCGCAGATCGCACGGGAGCGTCGAAGCGTCGAGGAGGCACGTGCCCGCTGCGCTGAGATGGAACGCGAACGCGACGCGGCGCGCGGTGAGGTGGAGGAGTACGCGCACTCGTATTCCTACCGCGTGGGATCGACGCTGCTCACCCTGCCTCGCAAGCTTCGCGAGGCGCTGTCGAAGGGCGCGAAAGGGCCGAAGGAGTCGTAGGGTGTAAAGGCATGGTGTCGCGCGGACGGCCAAGCGGTGGGACGTTGGGTTGGCGGGCGCTTGAGTGCCGGGCTGCCAGGGCTCAGCTACTCTGCTGCCCAGGCACCAAACCGCTTGGTGTCGGATCGCCTGGCTCTGCAGGTATTTATGCATGCGCGTAAAAATTCAGCGTTGGCGCCTCTTTTATGTGCGCGCGTAAACCGTGTGGAGTTTTAGCCTCAACCTCCGACTTATCTCCGCAATTTGCTCGTTGTCCACGAAACGCTAACTTATTGCGTTTCTAACATACTCTCACATATTGCATGTTAGAATATCAGCAAATGTTAGAAACGGAGGGGCACATGAAGTTGGACGTTATAGAGAGTGAACATATCGAATTCAAAGAAGTGGTAAACGATAGCACTATCAAGACCATCGCCGCTTTCGCGAACAGCGATGGAGGGCAGATTTACATCGGCGTGTCGGATGATGGCGAGGTTTTAGGTGTAAAGGACATCGATGGCGAGCTTCTCAGGCTTACCGACAAAATGCGCACCAATATCAGACCGGACATTCTCATGATGGTCAGCACCGATGTCGAGACTTTTGGCGATAAGAAGCTTATCGTTATTGCGGTTAAGAAGGGGCCGAAGCGTCCGTATTATCTTGTTCCAAAGGGTCTCAGGCCTGAAGGCGTGTACATCCGATCTGGTGCGGCCAGCGTTCCGTCGAGCGAGACCGCCATCCTCCAAATGATCCAAGAAAGTTCGGGAGATTCCTTCGAGGCGCACCTTTCCATGAGGCGGGATCTCACGTTTGAATTTGCGGCTTCCTACTTTCAGGAATCGGGGTTCGGCTTGACCGATTCCGAGATGCGAACGCTTGGCATGTTGACGGCTGAGGGCTATACGAACCTCGCTTTTCTCTTGTCAGATCAGTGCCCGTCCTTCGTCAAGGCCGCCTCGTTTGACGATGACTCGCGCGATGTGTTTCTTGAAAGGGACGAGTATTCGGGCTCTATTCTGAAGCAGCTCGAGGATGCCTACGGCTTTCTGCTCTCCCACGACAAATTCAAAACCGAGTATGAGGGGCTTCGCCGGATCGATTTCGATGATTACCCAAAGCAGGCGCTTCGCGAAGCGATTGCCAACGCGATTGCTCATCGGGAATATGCTCTCTCGGGGCCAACTTTGGTAAGCGTCATGCCGTCATCTGCTGAGATAACGTCTCTTGGCGGACTTGTCCCTGGAATTACGCGGGAGGATCTGGGTGCGAATATTTCCATGCCTCGCAATAAGCTGCTTGCTGCGCTTATGTATCGGCTTGGCATTATTGAGGCATGGGGGACAGGCATCGGCCGCATGCGCTCATCCTACGGGGACAATGGTGCTTCGGTGGTAATCTCGATTACGCCCAACACTTTCACTGTGAAGCTTCCCAACAGAAATGTGCTCGGAAGTGCAGCGAAGCCGACGATTGGCAAGGATGCCGTCATTCAGGCGGTTGAAAGCGGATGCCATACCCGCGCGGACATCCAGCTGCGAACGGGTTTTTCCCAATCGAAGACAATTGGTCTTTTGAGGGAATTGGTGGACAGCGGCGAATTGAAAAGGGAAGGGGAATCGAGAAATACCCGCTACGCTCTTACTAGGATGTAGGTGTTTACCTGGGGCTCGTATGCGATTCTCGTAATTTGGCATCTCAAGCAGCGAGGCGGACGCAAGGCTTGAGCCGCCCTGCGGAGTACGGCGGGAAAGGGAAATTCTGGCACAAAAACCGAGTTGTCCCACGGAAGTCACGGGAATCGGTGAAGGCTTTCGAGATAGGGAACGCCCTGACCTGGTGTTTTCTGTTGAGGCCGTTTCGAGACCGCCTCTGACACCCTGGTTTTAGGGCTGTTTCCGTGGGACAGCGCGGTTTTCGTGCCAGAATCCGTCCCGAGCGTGTTCTTTTGCGGGGAAGCTCGGCTTTTGTGCCGGGGCAGCCCCGTGGCATCGCCAGCGCGCCCCCAATAGCGCCCTTGTAGGGGGAAGGGCCAATCTCTTGCGGGCGCTTGCCCCGGCTCGCCCCCTAAGCGGTCGACGTTCGCTCGGGAAGTGGCGATACCGGGCGGACGCTGAATAGCTTTCTCAGCAAAGGAACGCCGCTAAAGATTGCAAAACTCCTCTAGGACGCGAAGGCGCGGGGGATGTCTTCCTGCAGATTGTCTGCCAAATAGGGGAGAAACTCCTGCGAAGGGCCAAGCGACTCGCTGGCTGCT
>JAUNWQ010000139.1 GCA_030540225.1 Coriobacteriia bacterium
CTTGATGAAGCGCAGGTTGCTCTCGGCGTAGAAGTAGTTGCCGATGAGGCTCGAGTACGCGAACGCGAAGATCGCGAACGTGATGAAGTGGATGCCCGCTTCGCCGACGGAGTTGTTCACGGCCATCTGCACGAGCGGCATGCCGTTGAGGCTTGCGGCGGCTGCGGGGTCCTGCACGTAGAACACGAGCACCATCATCGCCGAGCAGGTGCAGATGAGCAGCGTGTCGATGTAGACCGACAGGCTCTGCACGAGGCCCTGCTTCACCGGATGGGAGACGCTTGCGGTGGCGGCGGCGTTCGGTGCGGAGCCCATGCCGGCCTCGTTGGAGTACAGGCCTCGCTTGATTCCGAGCATGACGACCGATCCCGCGAAGCCGCCGAAGATCGACTGGAAGTCGAACGCCGAGGAGAAGACGAGCGCGAAGACCTGGGGCAGCCAGGTGATGTTGGTGATGGTCGTCCAGAGCGCGATCGCGATGTAGGCGATGGCCATGATGGGAACCACGATCGACGTGATGACGCTGATGCGCTTCGTTCCGCCGAAGATGACGGCGGCGGTCATCACGGCGAGCACGATGCCCGACGCGATGGCGGCCTTCGGCATGGCCTCGCCGGGCAGGTAGTACTCGAGCGCGCTCGTGGCGTTGAACGCCTGCAGGCCGTTGAAGCCGAAAGCGAAGCATAAGATCAGCAACACGGAGAACAGCACGCCGAGCCCGCGGCTGCCGAGTGCTTGGTGGATGTAGTATGCAGGGCCGCCGCGGAATTCACCGTCCTTGCCGCGCACCTTCCAGATCTGCGCGAGCGTGGACTCGATAAACGCGGATGCCGCGCCCACGATGGCCATAAGCCCCATCCAGAACACCGCACCCGGGCCGCCGGTAGCAAGAGCAGTGGCGACGCCTGCGATGTTGCCCGTGCCTACGCGGCTCGCAGTCGATACCATGAGCGCCTGGAACGACGAGATGGAGCGTTTTCCTTCGACATGTTTCTTCTCGGTGATCTGGGTGAACATGTCTTTGATGTAGCGGATCTGCACCGCCTTGGTGCGGATGGTGTAGTAGATGCCCACGATGACGAGCAGGGCGAGCAAGATGTAGGTGTACAGAAAACCGTCAATCTGGCCGCTAACGTCGATGAGCCATGCGTTGAAGTCCATAGGTGCCTTTCCCCAGATAATACCAACCAAGTTATCGCGCGTGGGCTTGGTTGCCGCCACGCGATGCGAAATTACATAATACTGCAATTTCGCGAGAAAGTATGCGACGACATCAGGTGTTTTGTCGTAGCGAATAGGCACACCGCGCGAACCGTGTGCGAGATGAGTGCGGTTGCTTTCAGGCTTTGTTCCAGCGATTCAACCTTAAAAGAGAGGCACTTTCCCTCGTAGAAAGTCTTCGAGGGAAGTATTCCGATCGCCAACAATTATCGGGCTCGCCTTAGGATAGGCTTTGCAGAATGCGCCCATGCCGCTTTTGCTTACGCGCCCGCTTTTCACCTTTATTGCGGTGATATCTCGCGCTCGCCTTAGGACGAAATCAACTTCTAAGTCGCCATCGCGCCACCAGTAAAGGTCGAAGCCGTCTATCGCCGAGCGTGCGATAAGGTATGCGCCAACTGCCGTCTCAACCAGATGTCCGTAGAGATCCGGGTCTTCGAGAAGGCTCCCTTTTCCGTGCCACATCGAGGTCATGAGCGCGGGGTCGTGAACCATCAACCGTGGCGAAGAGGCTTTTGCTTTTATAGGCTTGTCGTCAAACTTCTGCAGGCCACTTATCATTCCTGCTCCTGACAGGAGATCGAGGTAGTGCTTGATGGTGTCGGTGTTGCCCTTGTCGTCGAGCTGGCCGAGTATCTTTCGATACGACAGCTCTTGCGCAGAGTATTGCGCTCCGAGTTCGAAAAGTGCGCGCATCAACGCAGGCTTTCTTACGTTTTCCATCTGTAAAACGTCTCGCGAAATCGTCGACTCGACGATGGAGTCTCGCATGTATTCGCGCCAGCGGTCTTCGTCGTCCTTAAGGATCGCGGCACCAGGGTATCCACCGAATTCGAGATAGTCGGAAAGGCTGTAGCTGAACGCTTTGGACATTTCGGACAGGTTCCAATGCGTTGAACGCAGAAGCTCATATCTTCCTGCCAGCGACTCGGAAAGACCACTGCCGATAAGCAAGCTTGATGAGCCTGATAGAATCACCAAAAGCGGAGCATCGTTCCAGCTATCCTCATCCCACAGCCGCTTGACGGTTTGCGACCACTGGGCGACTTTCTGTATTTCGTCAAGGACGAGTACCGCTTTTGTGCCACGCTCTGCCATGTTTCTCGCTTGGCGCCATTCCAGTTCGATCCAATCGGCTCCTAGCTCGATTGCGCTATCCGCGCTCGCAACTCGAACAGGCAATCCCGCCGCTTTGACAGCCTGCTTGATTGCTGTGGTTTTGCCAGTTTGCCGAGGCCCCATAACGACCTGGATGAACGAGCGAGGCTCGCGGAGTCGTTCTTCGAGTGTTCGCGACAGCTCTCTTCTAAACATATTCATCCCATCTATCATTATTGCTAGATAAAGCTATCAAAAATGATAGCTTTATCTAGCAATAATGAAAAGAGGAGATTCAACTTAGCTTATTGTTGAATATGCCTAAAGTCGAGCGTTCGGAGGCGCAGCGCAATCGGTGTTATTCTCCTCGCAGCACGGCGTGGGCCTCCGAAAATTTTTGAGACGCGGTGCCGGGGAGCGATTCCCATGCGAGCCTCGTTGAAAACGTCTTGTCGGGGACAAAAATCGTCGATATGTGAGTCGGAATCCGGCGACAAGGAGGACTCTTCTCTCTTCGCTCTACGTTTGCCCAGGTCGGAATTGATGGAAGAAAGTTAGTAGTAGGAAACTCCTCGCATATCGACAAT
>JAUNWQ010000036.1 GCA_030540225.1 Coriobacteriia bacterium
GCCCAGCGCGCAGCTGCCGAGGAGCAGTTCGCGGCTGCGGAGGCCCAGCTCGACGCCGCCCAGGCGAGCTATGATGCCGCCATGGCCCAGCGGGCGATGCTCGTCGAGCAGCTCGCGCAGGCGCAGGCGGCGGGCGCGCACGATGCTGCGGCGCAGCTTGAGGCCGCCATCGCGCAGATAGACGCGCAGACCGCGGGCGTTCCCGAGCAGATCGCGCAGGGGCGTGCCCAGCTTGCCGAGCAGCGCTCCCAGGCGCAGGCGAGCATGGATGCCGCCGAAGGTGAGCTTGCAAGCTCGCAGGCGACCATCGACAGCGGCCGCGCCCAGCTGGAGTCGGGACGGCGGCAGCTTGCGTCGGGGCGCTCCGAATACGAGGATGGCCTCGCGCAATACGAAGAGGGCGCAAGCGAGCTGTCCGCTCAGCGCGCAGATGCTGAGGAGCAGTTCGCCGACGCCGAGGCGAAGCTTGCCGATGCTCAGGCCGACGTGGATGCGACCGTCGATACCGAGGGCGAGGTGTACGTGCTCGACCTTACGAAGAACATCGGCGCCGAGAGCTTCAAGTCGGACGCGGGCCGCATCGACCAGATTGCGCAGGTCTTCCCGTTTTTGTTCTTCCTCGTGGCGGCGCTCGTCTCGCTTACCACCATGACGCGCATGGTGGAGGAGGAGCGCGTGCTCATCGGCACGTTCAAGGCACTCGGCTACAGCAAGGCGCGCATCACCTCGAAGTACCTCATTTACGCCATCGTGGCAAGCGGCGTCGGTGCGATTATCGGCATCGTCGCGCTCTCGAAGTTTTTGCCCTGGTTCATCATGGGCGCCTATGCGATCATCTACGCCGTCCCGTGTCGGCCGTGCCCGGTCGATCCCGTCATGACGGCCGCCGCCGCGGGGCTCGGCGTGGGAATCACCGTAATCGCCACCTGGTTCGCTGCGGCCTCGACGCTGCGCGAGCGCCCGGCGTTCCTCATGCTGCCGCGTGCCCCGAAGGCCGGCAAGCGCATCTTGCTCGAGCGCATTCGCCCCGTGTGGCGCCGCCTGTCGTTCTCCTGGAAGGTCACCTCGCGCAACCTCTTCCGCTACAAGCGCCGCTTTATCATGGCGATTGTGGGCATCGCCGGCTGCACGGCGCTTCTGCTCACGGGCTTGGGGCTGCAAAACGCCATCAACGACATCATCGACAAGCAATATGGCGAGCTCTACCACTACAACACCATCGTCCGTATGGACTCCGATTGCACGCCTGACGAGAAATCCCAGGTGGAACAGCGGGTTAGGGAAGACGCCTCGGGAGATTTCACCTGGCTTGCCGCCGCGAACAAGCAGGCGCAGTCCGTCTCCGGCGACGGCGCGGACATAAGCCAGCACCGCATCGACATCATCGTGCCCGAGCATCCCGACGCCTTCTCCGACTTCATCACGATGCGAACGCGCGAGGGGCACGAGGAGCTTGCGCTCTCCGACGACGGCGTGCTCGTGAGCGAGAAGCTCGCGATGGAGCTCTCCCTTGAGGTGGGCAGCACGTTTTCCATCTTCGATGAGGACGCCGTGGGCGACGCGACGGGCGACGGGCGCGAGGTCACCGTGGCAGGCATCATGGAGAACTACGTCGGGCACTACGTCTACTTCACGCCGGCACTCTACGAGCAGGTGATGGGCGAGGAACCTGTGTTTACCACGCTCTATGCGAACGAGGTGGAAGACGAGGGTGCGCGCGAGGTCCTCTCCGACGAGCTTCTGGCGACCGATGGCGTGAAGACGGTCACCTACAACGACGAGACCATCGATAGTTACCGAACCATGCTCAAGAGCGTCGACAGTGTGGTCGTGGTCCTCGTGATTGCGGCGGCCCTGCTCGCGTTCGTCGTGCTTTACAACCTGACGAACATCAACATCACCGAGCGCATCCGCGAGATAGCCACGCTGAAGGTGCTCGGCTTCACCCCGCGCGAAGTTGATGCCTACATTTATCGCGAAACGCTTCTGCTTGCCGTGATCGGTGCGCTTGTGGGTCTTTTGCTCGGCATCGTGATGGAAGGTTTCGTCGTGGTGACGGCAGAGGTAGATCAGGTCATGTTCGGCCGCGACATCCATGCGGCAAGCTTTGTCATCGCGTTCCTGTTAACCATGGTGTTCTCGGTAATCGTGACGCTCGCTATGCGCCCGAAGCTGCGCCGGATCGATATGGTCGAAAGCCTGAAATCAAACGAATAGGCGCCTACTTGTACTTGTGAATTGCCGAAGATGAGGGGGTAATCCGCCCCTTTCATACGTCTTGCAGGATGCGTATCGCGCAAGTTGCGCTACAATTTCTACAAATGAGTTGGAGTTTTCTCATTCGAAAGGGGAACTAGTTCAATGAAGGTTACTCAGCGAAAGCTCGATGACGGCAAGCTGCGTCTCGAATGCGTCGCAACGCCCGTTGAGGTGAACGAGGTGCTGCAAAACGCCTACATCCAGTTCGCTCAGCAGATGGGCCTGCGCCCGGAAAAGGACAAGACGGTCTCTCAGGTTGCCGAAGAGCAGATGGGCATCAAGAATCTCGACTCCATCGTGCAGGAGCAGGCGATCGAGGGTCTTGTCCCTTATGCTATTGACAAGAAGAACCTCACGCCCGCGTACCCGCCGAAGGCCGAGCATGATCGCGCCATCGCTCGCGACCGCGAGTTCGCGTTCACCGTCGTGGTGCTCCCGAAGCCCAACTACGAGCTCTCTTCCTATGAGCCGGTTTCCATCACGGTGCAGCCTTTCGAGGTGAGCGAAGATGAGGTCCAGCGCCATATGGATGAAACGGCGGAGCATTACGCCGAGTACGTCGCCGACGACCCGCATCCGGTTGCGAAGGGCGACAGTGTGAAGGTGAAGCTCGAGTGCTCCGAGGACGGCAAGCCGATGCCGGGCCTGACTACCGAGGGCCGCACCTATACCACGGGCGCTGGCTACATGCCCGACGGCTTCGACGAGAACATCATCGGCATGAACGTTGGCGAGACGAAGGAATTCACCTTCGAGGGCCCGAGTCTTGACGACGACGGCAACGAGTGCACCCAGAAGGTGGAATGCCGCGCCACCGTTCTCGAGATTCAGAAGAAGGTCATCCCCGCCATCACTGACGAGTGGGTGACGAAGTACATGCCGATGTACAAGTCGGCCGACGACTTCCGCAACAACATCCGCGAGAGCCTCGAGAAGCAGGGCCGTGAGCAGTACGACGACTACAACCGCCAGCTCGCTGCGAGCGAGCTCGCCCGTCGTTTCCAGGGCAGCATCGCCGACGAGGTCTACGAGGCAATGCGCGAGCAGCTGATGAACAACGTGCGCCAGACCGCTCAGCAGCAGGGTAAGACCCTCGACGCCTTCATCGAGGAGCAGGGCGGCCAGCAGCAGTTCGGCATGATGATGATGATGCAGATCCGCGAGCTGCTCGTGCAGGGATTCGCTCTCGACGCGTTGTTCCGCCACGAGCACCTCGTGCTGAACGATGACGACATCAACGCCGCCTGCCGTGCTATGAACCCGCAGGTGAACCCCAAGATGCTGCGTCAGCGCCTTGAGCAGACGGGTCGTGGCTTCATGCTGCGCGAGACCGCCGAGCGCTTGAAGGCGAACAACTGGCTGCTCGAGCATGCGAACATCAGGATCGCGGGCGAGCAGGCCGACGCCGACAAGGCCGAGGCTGACGCTGCCGAATAGCCGAAAGAGCCGTTTTTCGAATCGCATGGAGGGATGAGGCTCCGCTTGGAGTCCGATTTCCGCCTTTGCAAGCGCCTCGTTGGACGTAAGGTTCAGCGGGGCGCTTTTCTTTGGCTCCGGTGTCCCAATCGCGCATGCGCGCTGAAGGTTTGCTCGTCGCGCACCGTATACTGAATCTGATGCGGTATACGCCGTGTGGATTTTCCGACGATGAGGAGGAGCCATGAGACGACGTCTATTTGGAGTCATGCTTGCCTGCTTGCTTGCGGTAGGGCTTGTTCCTGCGGCTGCATTCGCGCTGGGACAGGGAGGCGAGCCTGCGCCGGGTGATTCGGCTGGCGCTATCGAGACGCAATCGTTCGCAACCGAACATTTTCCCAACTACGGTTTCAGCGATGTCGACCCGGGCGAGTGGTTTGCGAACGACGACATCTTGGGGTACGCCCTCCAGCATGGGCTTATGCGTGGCTACGATGAGTCGGGCATGTTCGGGCCCTACGATCCGGTGACGCGTGGGCAGGTGGTTACGGTGCTGTGGCGCATCGCGGGCGCGCCCGAGGAATACGGCTACAGCTTCACCGACGTGCCGCCCGACGAGTTCTTCACGGTGCCGCTGATCTGGGCGAGCAAGGCGGGAATCGTTCAGGGTTACGGCGATGGCACGTTCCGTCCGTACCAAAGCGTCACGCGCGAAGAGCTCTGCAAGATGCTTGCGAACTTCGCCAGGATCCATGCGGGCATTTCCACGACGACTCACGGCTACCTGTTCGCGCAGATGCCCGACAACTACGAGGTGAGCGAATGGGCGCGAAACGAGGTTGCGTGGTGTTTGAACAACCAGATCATCACCGGCGTGGAGATGTATTGGGGCGGTTCGGTCGTGCGTCTGATCAAGCCGCAGGACACCGCTGATCGCTCCATGTTCGCGAAGATGGTCTCCGTGCTCGATCGCGACGTGCTCAACGAGATGGCAGTTCCGCGCTTCGGGCTGGGCTCCTATATCGCTGGCGTGAACATCCCCACCGGCTGGTTCGCGCTTGACAGCGCCGACGGCTATTATCCCGGCTACATCGAGGTGTACCACGCGGGTGCAGACCCGGATGACGCGCCGCTTTACGCTGCGTATTTCGGGTATCGCGGGTATATGAAGCTTGAGCCGGGTATGAGGGTAGGTATCTCCGGCGCCGTTGCCGTGCCTTATCACAGGAGCTCGCCGGCGAGTGAGATCCGGGGCTGGGGCATGTACGACGTCGACTACGACCTTGCCGCAGGAACGTATGACATCATCCCGATGGCCGATGCGACCTCGGGTCCGGCGAAGTACGGAGTGGCGACTCTCCCGAGCGAGCTTCTCGCTCCCGAGAGCACGGCCGTGCGAACGTTCACCCAGAAGGTAACGGTTACCCTGAATTACGGCCAGCTGCTATATCTGGAGAACGCTCTGGTGGTCGCCAAACCTTAGGCGATGTAGCGAATGCAAGCGGGGCATGTCGTATAATACGGGGCATGTCACATTGCTTTCGAAAACTGCTCATCATCGCGAACCCCGTTGCGCAAAACGGTGAAGGCAAGGCGTGCGCTTATCGGGCGCGCGCCTTGCTTGCGTCTGCGTTAGGGGAAGACGCCTTCGCACTTGAGTTCACCGAGTGCCCGGGGCAGGCGAGCGACATCGCCGCCCGTGCCGCATCGCGCGGGTTCGACTGCGTCTGCGCGCTCGGCGGCGACGGCATCGCAAATGAGGTTGCCTGCGGGCTCATGGAGATTCCGGCAGGTGAGCGGCCCGCTTTCGCACTGCTGCCCGTCGGCTCGGGCAACGACTACGCGCGCACGCTCGGCATGTCGACCGACCTTCCCACGGCGGTCTTGCAGCTGTGCGATGGCGAATTGCGCTCGCATGACGTGGGGAAATGCAACGATCGATGGTTCTTGGAGACGCTGTCGTTCGGCTTGGACGCGGCAATTGCGCTCGATACCGTCAAACGTCGCGCACGAACGGGGAAGACGGGAACGATGCTCTATCTGCAATCGGGCATCGATCAGCTGCTCCACCATATGGACCTGCGTCGCTACACCGCCGTGCTCGACGGTGGCGAGCCTGTCTGCGGCGAGTCGTATCTCTTCGCAGTCCAGATCGGGCAGACATACGGCGGCGGCTTTCGCATCTGCCCCGATGCCGCGCCTGACGATGGTCTGTTCGATATCTGCATCGCGCATCCGCCGTTGACGCGGCTTTCCGGTACCTTCATCTTCCTTATGGCGAAGGATGCTCATCATACACGCTTCAAGCAGATCGAGTTTCGCCGCGCGGCGTCGATTGACCTTCGCTTCGACGCGCCGCTTCCCGTGCAGATCGACGGGGAGGCGCTCGCGGCAGACTCCTACCGCATCTCGATCGCCCCGCGCGCCCTGCGCGTTGTCGTTCCCCGCCAAGGTGAAGGCGCGCGCTCATGACGAAGCGCTCGGCGAATCGCAAGGACGTTGTGCGGGCAGGGGAGCGGCCTGGGGAACGGGCTCGCTCCGATAAGCAGGCGGCGGAGGGTGCGCGCGCCTACCGCCGGCGCTTCCTTCCCGTGAACCGCGAGGACATGCGCGAGCGCAGCTGGGACGAGTGCGACTTCGTGTACGTGTCCGGCGATGCGTATGTGGACCACTCGTCGTTCGGTGCGGCCATCATCTGCCGCCTTCTCGAGGCGAACCACTACAAGGTCGGCATGATCGCCCAGCCCGATTGGCGCGATCCAGAAAGCGTCGCCGCGCTCGGGCGCCCGCGTCTGGGGTTCCTCGTGAGCTCGGGGAACATGGATTCCATGGTGAATCACTATACGGTCGCTAAGAAGCGCCGCCACTCGGATGCCTTCTCTCCTGGGGGCGAGGGTGGGCTGCGTCCCGACCACGCGGTTGTGGTGTACTCGAACCTGATCAGACGCGTGTTCAAGGACGTTCCCATCATCATCGGAGGCATCGAGGCGAGCCTGCGACGCCTTGCCCACTACGATTACTGGTCGGACTCGCTTAAGCGGTCGATCCTGCTCGATTCGAACGCCGACCTTGTGTCCTATGGCATGGGGGAGCACTCCATCGTGGAAATCGCCGATGCCCTGAATTCGGGGCTTTCGGTCAGTGACCTTACTTTCATCGATGGCACGGTATTCCGCACGCGCTCGCTTGATCATGTTTACGACTACGAGCTGCTTCCCGCTTACAGCGCCATGCGTGCCAACCCGCGCGCCTACGCGGAAAGCTTCGCCGTACAATACGCGAACAGTGACCATGTGACGGGAAAACGCCTGGTGGAGCCCTATGGCGAGCACGAGTTCGTCGTGCAGAACCCACCTGCCGCCCCTCTTTCGACCGCCGAGCTCGATGCGGTCTATCGCTTGCCGTTCGTCCGCGCCGCGCACCCCGACTACGATGCCGCGGGCGGGGTTCCCGCCATCAAGGAAGTGAAGTTCTCGCTCGCGAGCAACCGGGGGTGCTTTGGCGAGTGCGCTTTCTGCGCGCTCACGTTCCACCAGGGGCGCGTCGTGCAGGTGCGCAGTCGCGCCTCGCTCGTCGCGGAGGCCGAGGAGATGACGCACGATGCCGACTTCAAGGGTTACATCCACGACGTCGGCGGCCCGACGGCGAACTTCCGCGCGCCCGCCTGCCGCAAGCAGGTGGACCATGGCGCTTGCCGGGGGAGAAGATGTTTAGCTCCCGAACCATGTAAGAAACTCATCGCCGACCATTCCGACTACATCCGCCTCTTGCGCGAGCTGCGTGAGGTTCCCGGCGTGAAGAAGGTGTTCGTTCGCTCGGGCATCCGTTTCGACTACGTGATGCTCGATGAGAAGCATGGGCGGGAGTTCGTGCGCGAGCTGGCCGAGCACCACGTGAGCGGGCAGCTGCGTGTCGCGCCCGAGCACGTTTCCCACGGCGTCCTGTCGTGCATGGGCAAGCCCGACCACGCAATCTACGAGCGCTTCGTCTCGCTGTTCGAAGAGGAGAACGCCCGCGCGGGCAAGAAGCAGTTCATCGTTCCCTACCTTATGTCATCGCATCCGGGCTCGACTATGAAAGAGGCCGTTGAGCTGGCAGAATTCGTGCGCGATATGGGGTTTAACCCCGAGCAGGTGTCGGATTTCTACCCGACGCCCGGAAGCTTGGCCACGGTGATGTACTTCACGGGGCTCGATCCGCGCACGATGGAGCCGGTCTATGTGCCGAAAAACCCGCACGAGAAGGCGCTGCAACGCGCGCTCATCCAATACCGCGACCCGAAGAATCGCGACCTGGTGCGCGAGGCGTTGCGCCGCGCCGGCAGGGAGGACCTCATCGGCTTCGACGCGAAATGCCTCGTGCGACCGGAGGGGGCCCGTGGGGGCGCGCCGTCGAAGGGGAAGGGCGCGCCGAAGGAGAAAGCGGCGTCAAAGGGGGACTTTCGTGCGGGCGGCTCTTCGGGTGGTGCACCCAGTCGCAAGGGGAAGTCGTCTCGCTCGACCGGCGGCAGGGGTAAGCCAGCCCGGCAGAGTGGCGGCAAGGATGAAGCCCGACGCTCGCCAGGCAGCAAGAGTGGGAACTCCCATCCAGGCGGCGGCAAGGGCAAGGTTCCCCATTCGCACACTGGAGGGGTTAATCGCAAGGAATCCCCTGGTGAGGGCCAACGTGGTCGAGGAACGAAGAGGAAAGGATAGGTTCGCATATGCAGGAAGGGAAGGCTTGTTCCTTCGATGTGGTGGTCGTCGGAGCTGGCATTGCCGGGTGCACGGCGGCCCGCGAGCTTGCGAGCTATGACCTGTCCATCTGTGTGCTCGAGGCGGGAAACGACATTGCCTGCGGTGCGACCCGAGCGAACTCCGCTATTGTGCATGCGGGCTTTGATCCCGTGCCCGATACGCTCAAGGCGCGCTTCAACGTCGAGGGCTCGAAGGCGTATCCACGCTGGTGCGACGAGCTTGGCGTGCAGTTCCGTCGCAACGGGTCGATGGTGCTCGCTTTCGACGACGAGGGCCGTTTGAAGCTCGAGGAGCTTGTCCGCCGCGCCGACGCGAACGGGGTTGAGGGCGTTCGCATCGTGTCGGGGGATCGGGCGCGCGAGATGGAACCGAACGTCTCTCCCGAGGTTGCCTGCGCGCTCGTGGCACCGACGGGCGGCATCGTCGATCCCTATGGCTTCGCCTTCGCAGCGGCCGAGAACGCGTGCGGCAACGGCGTGAGGTTCCTGTTCAATCACCGCGTGGAGCACATCGTTCGCGTGGACGGCGGTTTTAACCTCGAGGCTTCGGGGGAGCGTTTCTTCGCGCGGGCGGTCGTGAACACGGCAGGACTTTTCGCCGACGAGCTGAACAACATGGTCTCGGGGGAGCGCTTCTCCATCACGCCGCGCCGGGGCGAGTACTATCTCTACGACACCGATTACGCCACCACGTTCGAGCACACGATGTTCCAGGTGCCCGGCCCGCTCGGCAAGGGAGTGCTCGTCACACCCACAATTCACGGCAACATGCTCATCGGCCCGAACTCGGTTTCCCAGGCATCCAAGACTGACCTTTCGACGACGCAGGAGGGGCTTGCCGACATCGTCGAACGCGCGCGCCGCACCTGGCCTGCGGCTTCTCCCCGCGGTGCTATCACGAACTTCGCGGGGCTGCGCGCGGCGGGCGAGTCGGGCGACTTCGTCATCGGCGAGGCGGCGGATGTGCCCGGGTTCTTCAACATCGCTTGCTTCGAATCGCCTGGCCTGACGTCTGCTCCTGCGGTGGCGACCTTCATCGCGTCTCAGGTTGCGGCTCGCTTGGGGGCGGGTTGCAACCCGTCGTTTAATCCGCGCCGCGCGCCACAGCTTCCCTTCACGGCCATGACCGATGAGCAGCGCGAACGTGCTATTGCGAGTGATCCGGCGTTCGGGCATGTGGTCTGCCGCTGCTGCGAGGTGACCGAGGCGGAAGTGGTGCGCGCGCTGCATGGCCCCCTTCCCGTGCTCTCGCTCGATGCGATCAAGTGGCGCACGGGCGCTACGATGGGGCGCTGTCATGGCGGCTTCTGCTCGCCGGAGCTTGTGGAGATCATGTCGCGCGAGCTGGGTTGTGCACCCGATGCGATCGACAAGCGGCTTCTCGGCTCGAGGATGATTGCGTCAGCTCGCGCCGACTATGTCGAGCTGGTGCGCGAGGGCGGGAACCCCTCCAAAGGTGAGGCTCCCGAGGAAGCGGGCGCGCGGCATGTGGCGTCGGACGTGCGGCGAAGCGAGCTGGGCGCGCCCGCGCGGATTGAGGACAGCTTCGACGTGGTCGTCATCGGCGGCGGCGCCGCGGGCATGGCGGCGGCTGCGAGCGCGCGGCGTGCGGGCGCGGCTCGCGTGGCCATGGTCGATCGTGAGGAGCGCCCGGGCGGCGTGCTCAAGCAGTGTGTGCACAACGGCTTCGGCCTGCACCGTATGAAGGCTGAGCTTACCGGCCCCGAATACGCGGCGCAAGAGGAGCAGGCCGTCATCGATGCGAGTGTGACCTGCGAATACGGCGTATCAGTGCTGCGCATCGACGACGAGGGCACAGGAAAGCTCGTCGTCGGCACACGATTCGGTGCCGAACTTTTCCTCCATGCGAAAGCAGTGGTTTTGGCGACGGGAAGCCGTGAGCGCGGGCTGGGGGCGCTCGGCATCGCGGGGGCGCGTCCCTCGGGGGTCTACACGGCGGGCTGCGCGCAGAATTTCATGAACTTGCAGGGGCTTGTCCCCGGATCGACTGCGGTGGTGCTCGGTTCGGGCGACATTGGGCTTATCATGGCGCGCCGCATGTCGCTCTCGGGAATCAGGGTGCTCGGTGTGTACGAGATCATGCCGTTCTCTTCGGGGTTGCGCCGCAACATCGTGCAATGCCTCGACGACTTTGGCATCCCGTTGCACCTGTCGCGCACGGTGGTGCGGCTTGAGGGGGAGACGCGCCTTCGGGTCGTCGTGGCGGACGTCGATCCTTCGACGCGGCGCCCTATCGAGGGCACTGAGGAGCGCATCCCTTGCGACACGCTGGTGCTTTCGTGCGGACTCATTCCCGAAAACGAGGTGGCGAAAACGGCTGGGGTGGCGCTCTCGCCGATAACGGGGGGCGCCGTCGTCGACGAACGCTTGGCAACGAGCGTGCCTGGCGTATTCGCCTGCGGAAATGCCCTGCACGTGCACGATCTGGCGGACTTCGCATCCGAAGAAGGCGAGGTGGCAGGAGCTTTTGCGGCCGCCTTCGCGCGTGGCGAGGTGCCGGCCGCAACGCACGCGGCGGACGTGCCGGGTGAGCCGTCCATCGAAGTGGTAGCCGGAAAAGGCGTGCGCTACGTCGTGCCCCAGGTAATTTCCCGCGATGCGGAAGGGCAGGTGATGCTTTCCTTCCGCGTATCCGATGTTATCGAGGGTGTGCGGTTCGAGGTTCGCTCGTGCGATGACGCGGGTGCAGGCGAGGTGCTTGCGCGGGCTCGCGATATGGTGGCGGTTCCCGCCGAGATGCGGCGCATGAAGGTCGATGCGGAGAGCTTGGCCGAGTGCTCGCGCATCGTCGTGTCGGCGGTAAGCGGGCTTGCCGGGCGACAAGTGCCCGCCGCGGAAGGGGGCGCGCGATGAGCCGGAGGATCACCTGCATCCAGTGCCCGATGGGGTGCGTCATGAACGTCGGGTTCGCCGAGAACGGCGAGGTCACGAGCGTCGAGGGCAACTCATGCGGCCGTGGGAAGAAGTACGCCCAGACCGAGGCAACTAACCCGGTCCGCACCGTATGCGGCACCGTCTGCGCTGCGGGATGCTTGGAACCAGTGAGCTATCGGACGAGCGCGCCGGTGCCCAAGGCGCTTGCGGGGGATGTCGCCCGCGAGGCGGCGAGCCTCTCCCTGCGCGTCCCCATCGCATTGGGCGATGTCATCTGCGAGAACGTGTGCGGCACGGGGGTTTCTCTCGTAGCGACGAAGTCGGTGGGGTAGGGCTATCGCGCCGCCTCGTCCCACCATCGTCTCGACATGAGCGACGCGTCGCGCGCAGCCCCATCCGTGCAGTGTTTCTGCAATGCGGTCGGTCGTTCTCGCAATCGTATACAATCATAGGGTTGTATATCAGCGGCCGCGGTGCCGTTAAACCCGAGCGAGGGCACGCATGGATTTGCACATAGCGAAGCGCACGGCGCCTCTGTTGATTCTGGACATCATCGCCACGTACGTGGCCTATTGGCTGGCATCGCTTCTGACCAACGTCTACGACGAGGTGTTCACCAGCAACGAGATCTTTTTCATCCTGGGAATCCTCGCCGTGGTGAACATCGTGATCATGGGCGCGTTTCGCCTGTACAACAATTTATGGGAATACGCGAGCGTTGACGAGGCGCTGCAGATTGTGCTTTCCGTTGTCATATCAACCCTGGTGGGAGCTGTGTTCTTGTGGGTTATCAACGTGAGGCTTCCCATTCGCGTGTTCATCGGCGCGTCGATTCTGCTCGTGTTCCTCATGGGCGGTTACCGTCTTTTGTGGCGCATCAAGCGGCGCAAGAAGCGCGCATTCTCGGGCAACAACGTCGACCGCCCGCGGACGCTTGTCGTCGGCGCGGGGGAGACCGGCTCGCTCACCATCAACCGCATGGCCACGAAGGACCCGAACATGCCGGGCATCCCCATCGTCGCGACCGATGACGACCCGGCCAAGCGGGGCCTTCGCATTCACGGCGTGAAGGTGGAAGGCTCGACCGACGACATCGAGGAACTGGTACGCAAGTACGATATCCAGCAGATCGTCGTCGCCATTCCCTCGTCGACCCCTGCCGAGCGCAAGCGCATCTACAAGGTGTGCACGAAGACCGAATGCGTGCTCAAGACGCTGCCCAACATCCGCGATCTGCGCATCGACGAGCTGGGCGATGTTGCCCTGCGCGACGTCGACGTGACCGACCTGTTGGGGCGCGAGGAAGTGCAGCTCGACATGCGCATCGCGTATGCATACGTGGCGGGCGAGACCGTGCTTGTCACAGGCGGCGGTGGCTCGATCGGCAGTGAGCTGTGCCGCCAGCTGGCGAAGGTCGCGCCGCGCCGCATCGTCATCTTCGACATCTGCGAGAACGATGCTTACATGCTCCGCCAAGAGCTGCTTCGCTCCTACGACGACATCTCGATCGACATCGAGATTGGAAGCATTTGCAACGATGCGCGCGTAAACGAGGTGTTCGAGAAGTATCACCCGGCGGTGGTGTTCCACGCTGCCGCCCACAAGCACGTGCCGCTTATGGAGGTATGCCCGCGCGAGGCCATTGAGAACAACGTCTTCGGCACGTTGAACGTGGTGCGCGCGGCGGACGCCTTCGGCGTGGAGCACTTCACGTTCATCTCGACCGACAAGGCCGTGAACCCCACTTCGGTCATGGGCGCCACCAAGCGCATGGGCGAGATGATTATGCAGTATTATGCGCGTACGTCGAAGACCGTGTTCGCGGCGGTGCGCTTCGGCAATGTGCTCGGCAGCAACGGCAGCGTGATTCCCCTGTTCAAGAAGCAGATTGCGGAAGGCGGTCCCGTGACGGTGACGCACCCCGACATTGAGCGCTTCTTCATGACCATTCCCGAGGCGGTGCAGCTTGTCATCCAGGCGGGCGGCATGGCGAAGGGCGGCGAGATCTTCGTGCTCGACATGGGCGAGCCGGTGAAGATCGCAGATCTGGCGAAGAACCTCATCCGCCTGTCGGGCGCGCATGTGGGCATCGTCTACACCGGCCTGCGCGACGGCGAGAAGATGTACGAGGAGCTGCTGATGGACGAGGAGAACACGCTTCCCACGTCCAACCATTCGATTATGATCTCGCAGGGCCAGGAAATCAGCCACGAGCAGGTGGCGCAGAAGCTCGGCGAGCTGCAAGAGGCAATCCGCGACACCGATGAGCAGGCAATTAAGATTCTCGAAGAGGCCGTGCCCACCTACCACTTCACGAAGAACCGCTAAAAAATGCCCGCAACCAGGGGAGGTTGCGGGCATTGCTCGCTTAGCGGCCTCTCGTCGCGTTACCTCGCGACGGAGCTTGCTGCCTACTCGTTGGCCTCGCGGGCGCGGTGCTTCTTGAGGTAGTTGGTGGTTGCGAAGAATGTGTTCGCGACTCCGGTGTTCTTCAGGTTGTAGAATCCCTGCCCCATAAGCCCGCGCACATAGGCGAGCTTGTCGATGTGCGGGCATTCCAGGCCGCGAAGATCGGCGAACAGGCGCTTGCAGCCAGGGGAGATTTCGGGATCGGAAAACACCAGGTCGGCGTTCATGCGCTCGAACATGTGGGTCGCTGCCTCGCGCACGCCCTCGCCGTCGAGCCCAACAACTTCCAGGATACCCGAAAGGTACGTGAAGCCGCGACTGTTGTGCGCGCGCAGGATGCGCTCGTCGGTTACGCCGAGTTTCTCGAGGATATCCATCATGTCGTTCCAACGCTCGAGCGGCAGAAGCGTGCTGCGCTTCGCGAACGCCTCGGACTTTTCCGGCGTCTCCTCGCGATAGCAGTAGTACTCCTTATCGGTGTAGAGGATGCGATCGGTCTGGCAGAGCGTCTCGATGAGGAACGGGTTGTCAGCCCAGCCCGCGCCAGGGATCTCGCGGAAGCGAATGCCCTTGTCAACCAGGTATTGCTTGCGATAGATCGCCGACCAGATGGACGGGTGGTGGCACAGCAGGTGCGCCGCGTCCTTGATGGCGAACGGTTGCTTGGACGGGTTGATGCGCCCGTGATAGCTGCAGTTCAACTTGCGCTGTTTGGGCGTGTCGGGCAACCAGATGCGCCAATAACCCGACTTCACGATATCGATCGGCTCGGGGTACATGCGCGCGAGCGCGAGCAGGTCGGAATACATGCCGCTCTCGATCCAGTCGTCGGGTTCGAGGATGGAAATCCACTCGCCGTGCGACTCGTCGAGCCCGCGGTTGCAGGTGGCGCCGTAGCCTTGGTTGTGCTTGTCGATCACCACGATGCGCTCGTCGCGCGCGGCATGGGCGCGCATGATGTCAAGCGAGTTGTCAGTGGAGCCGTCATTCAGGCAGATAATTTCCAGGTTCTTGTACGTTTGTCCCTCGACGCTGTCGAGCGCCTGATCGAGGTAGGGTTCTGCGTTGTAGATGGGAATGATGACGGAAACCAGCGGTGCGAACTGCGAAGATGACATGATGCTCCTATTCGTTTTCCTGCGTATCCGCGGATACGGCATCGGCAGACGTGGCGTCCGTGCGCTCAGTCTCGACGGGCTGCGCGTCCTCGGCACCCGTATCCGCAAGCCCTGCGTCCACGAGCGCTTCCTGCACAGCCTTCCCAAGCATCTCCTTGTCGAGGCGCCCGAACTGCGAGGAATCGCCCAAGAAGGTAAGGTGCTTCACGCTGCCGCCCTTCTTCTTGATGTAGCTTATGGCGTGCGCGACGCTGTCGAGGTTTTGCGGGTCTTCCAGAAGGAAGGCGGAATCGGTCTTGGCGGCCCAGGCGCCGGCAGCGAACGCGTCGGCAGGGTTCCATACCGAGCTCACGATGAGGTTGTCGACCGTGAGTCGTGCGCCCTCGACCTGGCCCGAAGTGATAAGATCGTTAATCTTCTCGTTGGCGTCGTAAGGGTTCTTCCCGATGAGGCGCTCGCTTTTCACGCCGCGCTCGGCGCAGGCGGCGAGGAAGGTGTCGGGGATGTGCTTGTCGACGCCCAGCACGAGCAGGTCGGTGAAGTCGCCGCCCTGGATCGACGCTGTCGTGGCGTCGTCGATCACGCCGAGCTCGCGAATGTAGAACACGGGGATATGCTGGTTGAACAGCAGCGGCGAAAGCGTGATCAGGTCACCCAGGCAATCGTGGTGCGCGATGATTGCGAGCTTGCTCCAGCCGGGCACGCCGTCTTCCTCCGCCACGCGCTTCCCGAAGTCGAAGATGAGGCGCGCAAGCTCGACCGACTCGTTGCAATCGATGCGGCAGATTGAGCACCCGTCGCTTGCAGCGTCGGCCGCCTGCTCGGCCACTTCGGAAGAGAGCACGTCCTCGCCGCCCAAGACGACGATGCGGCGCGGCGCGAGGCTTGCAATCTCCTGCGCGACCACGTCGGGCAGCGACTCGTTCTTCGAGAGCAGCACCGGCGCGTCGAGCATGCCGGAGAGCCCTTGCGCGGACATGCACGGCAGGCTGAAGTCGCCCGAGGCCAGGATGACGCTGCCACCTTGCGCGAACTTGCACTTCTCCGCGATTTTCACAGCGGTGCCGTAGCGGTTCTCGCCGGCAACGGAACTCACGAGTCCCTCGGGCACGCGGGTGGGGGAGTTCAGCATGCTGAACACGGCGGCTTCCGACTCGGCCGACCCCACATGCCCGCCGAGCACGCGGTAGGCGCGGCACACGTCGGCAGCCGAGCCTATCATGCGGGTGTGGCCCTTCTCGATCCAGATGGCCTTGTTGCACAAACGCTCGATCTGGTCGTTGTTGTGCGACACGATGAGCACGGTGACGTCGTGCTCCTTGATGAGCTGCGTGATGCGGCGCTCGCATTTCTGCTGGAACATGAAGTCGCCGACCGAGAGCACTTCGTCGACGATGAGGATCTCGGGCACGATGACCGTGGCGATAGCGAACGCGATGCGCGCGACCATGCCCGACGAGTAGTTCTTCATCGGCATGTCGAGGAACTTCTCGACCTCCGCGAAGTCGACGATCTCGTCGAAGTGCTGCTGGATGAACTTCTTCGAATAGCCCAGAAGCGCGCCGTTCAGGAAGATGTTCTCGCGCGCGGTGAGCTCCATGTCGAAGCCGGCGCCGAGCTCGATCAAAGGCGCGATGCTGCCGTTGATGGTGCAGGTGCCTTCGGTGGGCTCGAGCACGCCGGCGATGATCTTGAGCATGGTGGACTTGCCCGAGCCGTTCGTGCCCAGGATGCCGAACACGTCGCCCTTGCGGACGGTGAACGACACGCCATCGAGTGCGCGGAACTCCTTGAACATAAGCTCGCGCTTCGCGAGAGCGATGGCGTATTCCTTCAAGCTGTTGAGCTGCTGAGATGCCATGTTGAAGACCATGGACACGCGGTCCACGTCGACCATGACGGGCCGGTCGTCGACTGCGGCGGCGAGCTCGCGCTCGATGTCGCCGAGTGGGGTGGTGTTGATGTTCTCGGGCATAGGTTCCGCCTAAACGTAGAGGATGAACTTCTTCTCGGTCGCCTTGAACACGGCGAAGCCGATGGCGAAGGTGATCGCGGCCATGCCGAGGCAGATGAGGTTCTCGGTGAGGCCCGGCACCGTGTTGTACATCGCGATGTCGCGGAAATAGCACACATAGTGGTACATCGGGTTGAACGCCTCGGCCGCCTGCATCCAGTCGGGCAGAAGGCCCACCGGGTAGAACAACGGCGTGGCGTAGGTCCATGCGGTGATGACGACGCCCCACAGGTGGCACACGTCGCGGAAGAACACGGCGAGCGAGGAGAGCAGCATGCCGAGCCCCGCGCAGAAGAGCAGCATGAACACGAGCAGAATGGGCATCGCGAGCAGGTTCACCGTCGGCGGGATGCGGAAGAAGAGCATGACGATGACGACCGCGATGAGCGAGATGGCGAAGTTCACGAGCGTGAAGAGCACCTTCTCCAGCGGGAAGATCATCTTTGACACGCGCACCTTCTTGATGAGCGGCGCCGATTCGAGGATGGAACCCATGGCAGACGACGTCGAGTCGGCCATGAGCGAGAAGAGCACGTTGCCCAGGATGAGGTACATGGGGAAGTTCTGCACGTCGTCGCCGAACTTGAGCACGTTCGTGAACACGGCGGCGAGCACGCACATCATGAGCAGGGGGTTTAGGACCGACCAGAGAACGCCCAGGACGCTTCGGCGGTACTTGAGCTTGAAGTCCTTCGACACAAGCGATGTGATGGTGAACCAATTCCGCTTGAGCGTGGCCTTGGTCGATGCGGTTTGAGCCATAGGGTCCTCAACGGTCGGGTGCATTGCGCGCGCCGAGGGCCGGCCCTTGGCGCAACTCATCATTTTATAGCGCTTTGGACGGGGTCTTCCGCATGCGCATGAAAAGCCCAGATTGCCCGCGCGAGCGGTCGCGCGACTGCTCGCGAGCGGCGGTGTCTGAGGGGACGCGGGCGGCGCGCGGTCGCGAGGGGGCGTGGACGGCGCGCATACGCGTTGCGAGCGGGCGCAGGGTGTGGGGACCCTCCGTTGTGCCGATGCCGTGTGCGATGTGTCCGCGGTGCGCGCGCTCGCGTATACTCAAGGAGAAGGTGAGCGGGATGCCGCCTTCCCTTACGATACGCACAAGATTCGGAGTATAAACATGGCTATCTTGCGACATCGGAGTATCTGCGCCTTGAGCGCCCTTATCGTTGCGGCAGTTTGCGCACTGTGCATCGTTGCGCCTGGTTGCGCGCTTGCTGCGGAAGTTGACGCACAGACGGACGACGCCAACAGCTGGCGTTTCACGGACGGGCAGCTTTTGACGGTGCCCGGCTTGGGCGGCATCTCGCTTCTCTCGAGCGAAAGCTACACCGAGTTCGACGCGACGCTCACCCCCAACGGCTATGCCACAGTGAACCGCCAGACCGGCTCGCAGCGCCTCATCCCCGGCGCCATTTCCAAGGGCATCGACGTGAGCGAGCACAACCGCACAATCGATTGGGAAGCCGCGAAGAACGATGGCGTGAAGTTCGCCATCATCCGTGTGGGCTACGGCAACGACCTTACCAACCAGGACGATAAGTACTGGCTGCGCAACGTCTCCGAGTGCGAGCGGTTGGGCATTCCGTACGGCGTCTACATTTACTCTTATTCCAAGAACGCCGACATGGCAAGAAGTGAGGCTGACCACGTCCTTCGCCTGATCAAGGGGCACGACCTAAGCTATCCGGTGTACTTCGACATGGAAGACAAGTCGCAGCTCAATGCCACGGGCGGCGACTCGACCGAGCTGGCGAAGATCGCGAGCGCGTTCAGTGAGAAGATCGAGGCTGCCGGCTACGATGTGGGAATCTACGCGAATCGAAACTGGTTCACGAACTACCTGACCGATCCCGTGTTCGACAACTGGGTTCGCTGGGTCGCGGAATACGGCGTCTCGCAGTGCCAGTACGGCGGTGAGTACGGCATGTGGCAGCTCTCGAGCGGCGGCCGCGTGAGAGGCATCGACTATCCCGCCGATGACGAGGGCGGACGCGTCGACGTGAACCTCATGTACCGTGCGGGCTACTCCAGCGACGTGGCTGCTGGCGATTGGTTCGTCGAAAGCGGTGCCTTCGACTATGTGGTTATCCGCGAAATCATGGGGAATTATTCGGGTACGAACCATTTCGGGCCCTACGATACGATCACGCGAGCCCAGGTGGCGACCATCCTGTGGCGTCTGGCGGGCAGCCCCGCTTCGAGCGTCTCGCAGCCCTTCAGCGACGCGGACCCGAACGAGTACTACTACAACGCGCTTTGCTGGGCGAAGGGGATCGGCGTCTCGACGGGTTACAGCGGCACTGATTCCTTCGGCCCGAATGACCCGGTGACGCGGGAGCAGCTGGCAACGCTGTTCGCCCGCTATGCGAGCGTGGTCGACGGGCGCGATACGTCGAGCGATTGCTCGGCCATGAACTCGAAGAACGGCGCGGACGAGGTGAGCGGCTATGCGCGCGAGGCAATGGGATGGGCGGTAGACGCGGGCCTCATCACCGGCGTGAACGGCACCGACCTTGAACCTGGCGGCACCGCGTGGCGCGCCTCGATGGCCGAAATGGTGAAGCGCTATTCGAGCTTCTAGCCTGAATGTCTTTCGTTTCGGCAGGCCGCGCGGTGCTTGAGGCGCACGTCTCTGCCGGTCGTTGTTTCGATATGGTGATCACGCATGGGGGGCGTCGCATTGTGCGGCACCTTTCCCGAAGGAAGGTGCTTCGGATATGGAAAAAACCTACTGTAAAATCGTTCTCGTCGCCCGCATGGGGGCTGGCATCGCAACCCCCGCGTTTTGCGCGAAGAGGGCGTTTGAAAAGCAGGGGCACACGGTGTTCCTCTTCACGCCGAAAATGTGGCCCGAGCTTTTCGACGAGGCCGGCACCTTCGATGCTACGTCGCTGTCCCGCTTCTTCGAGGTACAGCGTCCCGATTGCCTGATGCTCGCCGAGGGCATAGGCGCGTGCGGGCTTGACGCTGCCGCTTCGCGCGGTGTCGCCGTGGGCATGCTTGCCGCTGCGCGATCCGAGGCCGAGGCGAGCGTGGCGAAGTCGAGCGGCGCGCCTTTTGACTTTGCGATAACGATTTCCGGGCGCTCGCTGCGCCTGGAGGAAGTCTACGGGTTCGACGGCGTTGTGGGGGCGTGCGCTCCTGGTGCCGATGCCGCCTACGCCTCGACGCCGATTGCAAACTTGGTTGCCTTCGGACCTGGCATTATGTGCTTGCAGGACGCGATGCCCGCTCGCGTCGCCTTCTTCGATGAGCTGGTCGCAGACGGGCGCTTCGGCGGCGCCGTCCGCTGCTTCGGCGCCGGTTGGCCTGAGCGTTTCGCTTCGGACCCGACGTTTACCCATATCGCGTACTCCGCTCGGTCGAGCGCGGCGTGCGTGGTGTTCGGGGACCTGGGTGCGGGCTCGCAGAATGCGAACGCCCCAGCCGACGCTCGGGAAGTGAAGTCCCCGGCGGATGCGCTGCTGACGGACGAGGCGCTTGTGCTCGTCCATACCGATGGGGCGAAGCTTGCGTGCGTGGGCGAGGGCCTTTCCCCATGGCGCGCGGAGCGGATGGACATTTGCGAGAAGGATATTGCCGCAGCGCACGAGGCGCTCATTGCGGCGGTTGCGGATCAGCGATCGAGCGATGCTGCGTTCGAGAGCCGCCGCCTTCCCCTTGATTCGCAAGGTCCCTTCCTTGATGGGTCGCTGCTTGCGGCGCTCGAGAGCGTGCGCGAGCAGCTTGCCGAGCGGGGACTTATGACCGGCCTTCCCGCGCCGCGCACAATCGTTTCGGTCCTCGGCTACGTGGGCATGGGAAACTTCGGCGACGAGTACATCTTGGCGACGGTCGACAGGCGCCTGCGGGAGCTGGTCTGCGGTTGCTCCATCGTTGCCGTTGGAGAAAACCCGCTGCATACCCTGCGCGAGCGCGGCATCTACTCCATCACGCTTCAGGACAAGCGCGTCCTCGACCGGGTGCTCGCCGCGTCCTCGGCGGCCCTCGTGATCGCAGGTCTCCTCTTCGACCAGGGAATTCGCTGGTCAATCGGGAAGGCGGAGCTTGCCTCGTCGATGCCGCACACCGACATCGCTGGTATCGCCGCTTACGTGGAGCTTGCCTACATGAACGATGCGCGCCCGGTGCTCTACGGCATCGGCGCGGGACCGCTCGACGTGGCGGACGGCCGCTCGCTTGTGCGCCTCATGGGACGTCTGGGCGCGCTGTTCCTCACGCGCGATGAGGCGACCGCCGAGCTCATCCG
>JAUNWQ010000140.1 GCA_030540225.1 Coriobacteriia bacterium
CGCCCGATGGGAGCACAGCGGCAAGCCATGACGCAAGCATGACGCAGCTTTACCTGAGCATTACCCAAATATGCAGGTATCGCTTACATTGGGGAACACAAGGGCGGCCCGGGACGGAACGTAAGGCGCGCGTCTGGCGAAGCCGCGGGGCCGCGAGCGCGCGTTATTGGCCGTACTTTCGCCAGCTTGAGCCGCCGTTGCCTCGGCCCGACTTGTTGCGGCGCATCTTCGACGAGGCTGCCGATGTCTTTCGCCCGCCCGCGCTGCCGCCCGTTCCCGCCGCGCTTCCCGAACGACGGGAACCGCGCGATCCCGCCTGGGTCTGCTCGCGCTGCATCCAGCGCGCCTGCTCGCGGCGCTCGCGGACGACCTCGGTCTCGCGCTTCAGGGAAACGTAGGACTCGAAGCGCTCCCGCGCAAGATCGCCACGCTCGACGGCGGCGCGAACGGCGCAACCAGGCTCGTTCTCGTGCTTGCAATCGCGGAAGCGGCACTGCTCGGCAAGCTCTTCCACGTCGGCGAAGGCAACGCCGATACCTGCGTCGGCATCCCAGAGGCCCAAACCGCGCACGCCCGGCATGTCGACCACGTAGCCGCCGTGGGGAATGGACACCATCTCGCGGCTCACCGTGGTATGACGGCCCGCGCCATCGGTCTCACGCACCGTCCCCGTCTCTTGCACATCACGTCCAACAAGTAGGTTGACCAGGCTCGACTTGCCCACGCCGCTCCGTCCGATAAGCACCGCCGTTGTCCCCTCGGGCACGAGCGCGCGCACGGCTTCGACGCTTTCAGGCATCGCTTCCGACACGACGAGCGTCTCCACATCCGCGCCGACAAGCGCCCGAACGCGCTCGCGGACGCGCTCGACCTCGTCTTCGCTTTCGGCGAGATCGGCCTTCGTGAGCACGACGGACACGGCGGCACCCGTTTCGTGGGCAAGTACCAGCTCGCGCTCCAGCCTGCGCATATTCACTTCCACTGAAGGCTGCGTCACAATGACGCGATCGAAGTTGGCAGCGAGCACCTGGGGAACGGCACGCTCGGTGGGGTCCTTCCGCACAAGTTCGCGCGAACGGGGAAGCACCTCGACGATGAGCGCCTTGTCGTTTCGTTCGGCGAACGAGACGCGCACCCTGTCGCCGATCACCGCGCGGACGCGCTCTCCCTTCACGAGCGACGTTGCGTGCTTGCAGCGAAGCTCAGCCCCGTCCTCAAGACGCACCAAAGGGAACCCGCGGTCGAGCTTGACGACGCACCCGATGGCAACCGTTTCTTCCAACAACTCCCCCTAACGCTGGCGTTCCCGCAAGTAGCGGAACAGTCCCATGAGAGCAAACCCGACGACAGTGAGCGCGGCACCGGCTGAAAACGCCTCAGGGCGGAACTCCTCGACATGATGCGACCCTTTCGCAGCCACGGCAACGCTCGTCGCATGCACGTCGCTCAATCCCTGGTCTTCGGGGCAGGCGAGGTGGAACACCCCGCGGACCTGCAGCATCGTCCCTGTGGTGCCATAGCGTCCGAGCGTGTCGATATGCGACGCGGACTCGCGCGTCATCAGCACCGAAACCGATGCGTTGCTCGAGTTCGAGGCCTCGGCGAGCGTGACCCATACCATGCCGTCGCGCGCATCGATGATGTCTCCCACCGCCTCGCCGGTAATCTGCACGGTCTGCTTGTCGTAGTAGGAATCGGCGTTCGACAGGTCGATGATCGACGAATCGTAGATGAACGACGAGTCGGGTCGCTGCTGGGGGTTTATCAGGTTGGAATCATCTTCGCCGTCGCCGTCGTCCGCGAAAGCGACAACAGGCATGCATGCGAACAGGCAAAACGCTACCGCGAGCGCAACCCGCAGCGCGCGTCCGAAAAGCGAGGCCCAAGGTGTCGTATCGTGCCTGCTCATTGGCGCACCCTCCTTTTTCGGGGAGCAAGCGACGCGATAATCTCGGCCAAAACGGCGAGCAGCGTGACGAACTCAAGACGGCCCGCCCACATCTGGAAGATGTAGAACGCCTCAAGGGAAGGCGACATGCCAGGCGTCACAATGCCGGTAATGATTCCGCCGTTCGAGGTCATGGAGACCGACTCCATGATGGCCTGGGATGCCTCGTACCCGTGCGCGATGCCCACGAGCGCGCCGACCGAGTACGTGATCACAAAGAGCACGAACACGGTCATCGCCTCCTTTACAGCATCGGAGGAAAGAACGCGTCGTCCCAGGTGGTTATAGGAAACGACAACGCGAGCAGACGAGGGGGACACCGCCTCTTTCACCGTGGAGACAATCGACTTGAAGATGATGCCCACCCGGTGGAGTTTCACGCCGCCTGCGGTCGATCCCGCCGAGCCGCCAACCGCCGCAATCAGCGCGAGCGCGAGGAAGGCGCCCGACGAGAACACCGTCGTGAGCTGATTGGTTGTGACATTTTGGAACCCAGTGGTAGAGAATGCCGACACCACCATGAACAGGCCGCGGCGAATTATCGCGGGCAGGTCGGAGAACAGGGCGCTCGCCGAAAGAGACGCTGCGACGACAACCGTCATCACGAGCAGCCAGATGAGCATCGTGCGAATCTCGATATCGCCGAAGAAGGATTGCAGGCGCCCCTTCCACACCTCGGCATGGACGACGAAACTGATCGAGCCCAAGATCATGAGCAGCATGAGGAATACCTCGATGGGAATCGAGTTGTAGTAGGAGACGCTTTCAGCCATCGGTGCGAAGCCGCCGGTGTTGAACGCGGAGATTGCCAGCCAGATCGATTGCAGCACAGCGCGGACAGGCTCCATGCCGATCGAGATGCACAGCGCGGTGAGCACCACCGCGGCGATGAAGATGATGACGAGCGTGATGCGCAAAATGAGCTGCGTCGTCTGGAC
>JAUNWQ010000141.1 GCA_030540225.1 Coriobacteriia bacterium
AGCGAAAACGCTTTCGAGAACGTGCGCAGGATGAGCAGGTTCTTGTGCATCGCGAGGTAAGGGCGCATCGTCGTGCGGGAGAACTCGAAGTACGCCTCGTCGACCAGGACGAGCGCGTCGGTGGCGTCGAGGAGCTTTGCGAGGAACTCCTCGTTCGCGAGCTTGCCGGTGGGGTTGTTCGGGCTGGCCACAATGACGTAGTCGATGTCCCCTTGCCCGAGGCGCGCAAAGACCGCTTCCTCGTCGATGGAATAGTCGGCAAGGCGCGGCACGTCGACGACCTCGGTGCCCGTGAGGCGCGCGTTGGCCGCATACACCGAGAACGTCGGCGGCAGGTTTAGGAACTTGCGTCCCGGCCCGCCCCATGCAAGCGCGATGTTGAACAAAAGCTCGTCGCCGCCGTTGCCCAGAAGCACCTGGTCGCGGTCGAGCCCGTTCGCCTCGGCAATCATGTCGCGCAGGTCGTTCGCCAGCGGATCGGGATAACGGTTCAAAGGTACCTTGCGAATGGCGCTGATGATCTTCTGGCGGATCTCGGTCTCCACGTCGCGCGGGTTCTCGTTCGCGGAAAGGTATGCCCTCGCGGGAAGGTACTTCGGGTCGTAGGGCACAAGCCCCTGCAGCTGCGGTGCGGACTGCCTCACGCTATTCAACGCTCTCACCTGCATCGACTTCGGTCGGCTTGCCAGCGAGCTCGTTGCAGCGCAGCTCGACGGACATCGCGTGCGCCCACAGGCCCTCGTGGCGTGCGATCGTCATGACGGAGTCGGCGTCGGCCGCGAGCGCTTCGGGGGTGTATTGGATGATGGACGACTTCTTCACGAACTCCTCGACCGACAGTGGGCTCGCGTAGCGCGCGGTGCCTCCGGTGGGAAGCGTGTGGTTGGGGCCTGCCACGTAGTCGCCAACCGCTTCGGGGGTCCACTCTCCCAAGAAGATAGCGCCCGCGTTCTTGATCGATCCGAGCAGGTCCATGGCGTTTTCCACATGCAGCTCGAGGTGCTCGGGGGCGATCACGTTCACCGCCTGGATCGCGGCCTTGCGGTCGGGGCAGATGGTGATAAGGCCGTGGTCGTTAAGCGACGCCATGGTGATCTCCGCGCGCGTGGAGTGCTTCACGTGGCGCTCGATAGCCGCCTCGATCTGGTCGGCGTATTCCTCGGAGAAGGTGACGAGGTAGCAAGCGGCCAGGGGGTCGTGTTCGGCCTGGGCCATAAGGTCGATGGCAACGAGCGCGGGATCTGCCGTCTCATCAGCGACGACGCACACCTCAGAGGGGCCTGCGATCATGTCGATTCCCACATCGCCCGACACGATCTTCTTCGCGGCGGCGACGTAGGCGTTGCCGGGGCCGGTGATCTTGGCGACCGGTTCGATGGTCTCGGTGCCGTAGGCAAGCGCGCCGACAGCCTGAGCGCCGCCGACCGAGTAGATCTCGGTCACGCCGGCGATCTTGCAGGCGGCGAGGATGGCGGAATCGAGCGAGCCGTCCTTGGACGGGGGCGTCACGCAGGCGATGCGCTCGACACCTGCGACCGATGCGGGGATGGCGTTCATGAGCACGGTGGAGGGGTAGAGCGCGCGCCCACCGGGAACGTAGATGCCTACGGATTCGAGCGGCGTCACCTTCGCGCCGACGATCGCCCCGTTCTCGCGCGTGGCGATCCAGCTCTGCTGCTTCTGGCGCTCATGGAACTCGCGGATCTGCTCGGCGGCATGCTCGAGCGCGGCGACCGTTTTCTCATCGCATTGGGCAGCGGCGGCATCGATCGTCTCCTGCGGCACGCGGAAGTCTTTCACCTCGACGCCGTCGAATTTCGCGGTGAAGTCGCGCAACGCCGCATCGCCGCGCTCGCGCACCTCCTCGATGATCGAGGTTGCAGCGGCGATGGCGCCCGCGTTGAACGCTCCCGTGCGGTTGATCTGCGAGCTTTTGAACTGCTCGCCTTCCTTCAGAATGACTCGACGCATGATGTGTTCCCTTCTTATATTGAAACGTCTTGGTTGGTATCGAGAAGTTTACGCGCTCGCGCTTGAGTTCGCACTTGCGCCCGGCTGGTCGCTTCCGGCAATCACCGTCGCGTCCCACAGGCCCGCCTCGGCGCCCGCTCGCAGCTTGTCCGCGAGCTCGACCACGCGCGGGTCGGTGCGGAATGCGCACGGGTTCGCGAAGAAGCGCGCCGTCGACGAGAGCACCTCATCGACGATGACCAGGTTGTTCTCACGAAGCGTGCGGCCCGTCGCCGTGATGTCGACGATGCGCTCGGAGAGGCCCGTGAGCGGCCCGAGCTCGATGTTGCCGTGAAGCTTCACGATTTCGACCTGCTCGCCTTTTCTTGCGTAGAAGGACTCGGTGATGCGCGGGTACTTCGTGGCCACGCGGATGGAGCCGCAGGTCCGATAGTGCTCGGCGACGCGCTCGGTTGCCCCTTCGGGCTCGGCCACTATGAAGCGGCAGGCGCCGAATTTGAGGTCCACGAGCTCGACGGTGCCCGTTGCAGCCTCGAGCAGGGAATCTTCTCCGCAGATGCCGCAATCGGCAGCTCCGAGCTCCACGAACACCGGGGCATCGGAGGGGCGCACGATGATGTACTCGACGCCGGGGTTGCGGATGATGAGCTGGCGCCCTGGGTCGGCGAGGCCCGTCGTGTCGAGGCCGCACGCCGCAAGGCATGCGATGGAGTCGGGGTTGAGCGATCCTTTGGGCACGGCGATGCGCAGCGGGCGCGCTCCCGCCTGCTGCTCGGTCGCTGCGGCGGCAAGCGCCTGGTCGAGGTAGAACGCGAATCCGGCGGCGGGGCGACCCTCGCCGTAGGCGCCGATCGTGTTGTCGTAGCGCCCACCGGAGCCAAGGGGTGCCCCGAGTGCGGGGG
>JAUNWQ010000142.1 GCA_030540225.1 Coriobacteriia bacterium
TATAGCGCGCCGCGTCGAAGCTGAAATAGTCGTCGCCAAGCGTGCGAACAGGGATGAAGCCTTCCGCCGTGTTCTCGAGCCGCGCGTACAGGCCGCCCTGTGAGACGCCTGACACGATGGCGGAAAACGACTGCCCCACGAACCGCTGCAGGTACTCCGCCAACTTGAGCTCCTCGGACTCGCGCTGCGCGTCGTCCGCCTCGCGCTCCATCCCCGACGAGTGCTCGCAAATCCAGCCGAGGTTCGTCGTCATCTGGTCGAACTTCTCGGGGCGCCCGAAGAGCTCGGCTTTCAGCATGCGGTGCACCATAAGGTCGGGATAGCGCCTGATGGGGCTTGTAAAATGGCAGTACGTTGCGCTAGCAAGGCCGTAGTGCCCGCAGTTCTTCTCGCGGTATACCGCGCGCTTCATCGATCGCAGCACAAGAGACGAGACGAGCTCCCCCTCGGCGCGCCCACGCGATGCGGAAACCGCCTGCTGGAGCGCGTGCTGGCTTCCCGTGAAAAATCCCACGGGATCGATCTTTTCGAACCAGGGGAACTCCTCGAAGATGGGAACGAGCTGCGCAAGCCCCTCTAGGTCGGGCGACTCGTGAACGCGGTAGACACAGGGGAACTTCGCCCGGGAAAGATGCTCGGCGACTACCTCGTTTGCCCAAATCATCATCTCCTCGACAAGCGACGTCGCGGTGTTCTTCCGGCGAAGCTCCACGCCCTGCGGCCTTCCCGCCTCGTCGAGCTTGACGCGCGCCTCGGGCTGGTCGAAGTCGATGCCGCCCTTGCGCTCGCGCTGTGCATGTCGAAGCGAGGCGAGGCGCGACAGCTGGCGAAGACGGGGTTGGATGAGAGCCTCCCATTGTCCCTGAGAATGCGGGGCATACTCCGTGCTCAAACAGTCCTCGCTGCGCTGCGAAACTGCGCGCGGAGCACGCCCCGCATTCTCGTGGATTGCTGCTGGCTCAAACTCGCTCGCATTATCGCAACGGCTTCCCTGAGGCCCCTGAGGGCGTGGGGCATGCTCCGCGCGCAGTTCCGCACGACGAGAACAGCCCAGTGGGCTGTTCTCCAAAGCAGGACTGTCTGAGCACGGAGCATGCTTCCCGCCCTCCCCAGCCGCGACTTCGTCTTCGCCTTCCCCTCCAAGCATTTCGAGCGCCTCGCCGTAGGTCAGGCGCGCGTTCGAGCAGATGAGGGCAGGATAAATCTCATAGCGCGCAAGCTGCGCCCGCTCGTCGACATACAAATCGACCGTCATGGAGCGGCGAACCTCGCCCGGGGCGAGCGAGCACAGCCCGCACGAGAGCTCCTCAGGAATCATCGGGATCACCCGATCGACCAGATATACGCTCGTGGCGCGGCGCCGCGCCGCCATATCGAGCGCGCTCCCCCATTCCACGTAATGCGAGACGTCGGCGATGTGCACGCCGATGCGCCAGAGCGAGCGACCCTGGTCTTCCACCTGCTCGATGGAGAGCGCGTCATCGAAATCCCGTGCATCATCAGGGTCGATGGTGAACACGAAACGCTCGCGCAAGTCACGATAGCCCGACGCGAGCGCCCCAACCTCGTCAATCGAGGCACCACGCGCCTCCGCGAGCGCAGCGTCGGAGAATGCCGTCTCGAACTTATGGCGGGCAACGACGGCATCAACCCCCTCGTCGAGCCCGTCGACATGCTCGAGCACTTCCTCGATATGCCCCGTCGCCGCGGAATTGCGGGAGGGAAACTGCGCGATGCGAACGCGAACGATTGCGCCGTCTTCCACATTGGGCGCTTCGGAGAGCTGGGTGAAGATGTCGTAGGGGATGTGCGGGTCGAGGGGCACGACGACGCCGAACGGCTCGGCCGCCTCAAACCTGCCGACGACGACCTCATGGGCGCGCTCAATCACCGAGACGACGCGCGCAGCCCGCTTGTGACCATAACGACCGCCGCCGGAACCTTCCCGCGTGTGTCCTTTCGAGGCATTCGCAGGCAGCGGGGCAACCTCAACCAGATCGCCGTCGAAGGCGCCGCCAAGCTTGGCGTGGGGAACGAAGAACTCACCTTCTGACGTGCGAACGAAGCCGTAGCCTTCAGGATTCAATTGCATGATGCCGCGCGGGCGCGAGCGAGCGACCCGTCGCGTGTGGTTCTTGGATCGGGGCATGCGCCTCTAGGCTTTCTCCTTGTTTTGCGCGGTCTCGACGGCGAGAACGAGCTGCGGGTCGGTGCCGCCTTCGCTTGAGGAGATGGCGATGTCGGGAATCACGCCGACGCCGTCGATATCGTGGCCGAGCGGGCTTTTGTAGTAGCCGGCGGTGTAGCGGATCGCTCCGCCGAACGAAAGCTCGTGCACGACCTGCACGGAACCCTTGCCGATCGTGGTCTCACCGACAATGGTAGCGCGCTGGTTATCCTGAAGCGCAGCGGCAAGCACCTCGGCAGCACCTGAGGTATAGCCGTTCGTGAGCACGACGAGGGGCAGATCGGTGACCGTTTTCCCAGAAGCAGACTTCGGGGAAGTTCCCGTGGAAGTCTGCACCTCGACGACGACGCCAGTCTTGATGAAAAGGTTCGCCACATCGACCGCTTGTGTGAGATAGCCGCCTGGGTTGTCGCGCAGATCCATGACGAACGACGTCGCCCCCTGCTCGATCAGGTCAGCGAGCGCTGCGGAGACGTTGTCGGAGGTATCCTGCGTGATCTGGCGCACCCTGATGTAGCCGACTGTGCCGTCGAGCGAGTACGTGACGTTTTGCTCCTTGTACGAAGAGCACGTGAGCGCGGTGGTGTAGGACGTGCCCGTCTCGGCACCAACCGAGGAGGGCCGCATCCACGTGACCACGACCGTCTCGCCCGCGTTGCGAGAAAG
>JAUNWQ010000143.1 GCA_030540225.1 Coriobacteriia bacterium
TCATCCTGCCTGAGTGATGCGCCTCACCTCGTGCGATTGCGCGATTGTACCCCGCTCAGCCTCTGGGGATGGTGAAAATCGAGCGAATAGGTCGAAGTGCGTGCGTCTGTCGGGTGAGGCGCATGCTCCTTGCTGCTCTCTACAGTGATATACTTTCGCCTTACGGAATAAAGACGGGAGAATCATCAATGGTCAATGTGCCGAGCCCGGCAGTTTCAATCGTCGGGCGCCACAATTCGGGGAAAACGACCCTCATCGTGAAGCTTATCGAAGAGCTTGTTGCTCGGGGACACGACGTGGGAAGCGTGAAACATCACAGCCACAAGGGCTTCGACATCGACTATCCAGGCAAGGACTCCTACCGCCATCGTGAGGCGGGCGCTTCGGAGACTGTCATCGCAGCGCCAGGGCAGATCGCCCGCATGAAGACGCTCAAGGGTGAGGCGGAATGCTCCGACATCGTGCGAAGCATGCCGGGCCACGACATCGTCGTCGTGGAGGGTTATCGTAAAAGCGGGCTGCCGACCATCGAACTCATGCGTTCGGGCAACGAGGCGGACCAGCGCGTCGCCGAGGCGTTTGCTTTGGGCGCGGAGCGCGGCTGGGCGCTTGGGACCGATTTCACCCAGATTGCGAAATGCCTTTTCACGCCTGAAGGCGAGCGCATCGAGGGCGCGGAGGAGGCTTTGGACGACAACCTTCGCAACGACGGGGAATGTGCTGCGCAGGCGCCTGCGGACGAAGTTCTCGACGCGCTGGCGGCTGCGGCCGCGGAAGATGGCATCCACCCCGACCTCGTGCGCAAGATGCCCAGCGTGAACACCGTTGCCATCGTGACCGATATTCCTCGTGCAATCGAGGCTGCGGCGATTTACGACATTCCCGCGTTCGATCTTAACGACACGATTGCCCTCGCTGATTTCGTGGAATCCCATTTCGTGCGCCCGCGCGTGACGGTGGTCATCCAGGCAGGCGGCGAGAGCCGACGCATGGGCCGCAGCAAAGCGACCGTCCCGTTTTTGGGTCGTCCGCTCATCTGCCGTCTGATCGAGCGCTTAAGCCCCGTGGCTGACGATCTGGTCATCACGACCAACGAGCCTGACAACCTGACGTTTCTGCATCAGGAGTTTCCGCAGCTCAATATCCAACTTGTGTGCGATATCTTCTCGAGCCGCGGCGCGTTGCCGGGTCTGTACACCGCGCTCCAAGCGGCGCGCAATCCCTACGTTGCCATTGTGGCGTGCGACATGGTATTCGCGTCGGGCGCTCTCGTGGTCGCCGAGGCGCTGTGCATGAACGAGACGGGGGCCGACGTGGTCGTCCCTGTGAACAAGCACGGTTTCGAGCCCTTCCATGCGATGTACCGTCGCATGGAGTGCCTGCCCGCCGTGCGCCGTGCGCTCGATCGCGGCGAGAAACGCGCGCAGTCGTTTTTCGGGGACGAGTCTGTGGTCGTCCATGAGTTTCCCCAGAGCAAAGTGCTCGAGGCGGAGCCGATGGGCGGTTGCTTCATCAACGCGAACACGCCCGATGAGCTGCATGCGCTCGAAGACATGGTGATGGAGGGCTAGCTTCTCCATCGAGGGGATGGCGCCTCGCCGCAGATGCGGGGTCCGCGAAAGGCAGTGATCTTAGAATGCCGAACCTTTCTGACATAGCCGATGTTGCCGAGGCTCTCGGAGGCAAGTCGGTCCTCGTGGTCGAGAAGCGTTGCGTGGCGGTGCGCAACCGCCATTCGACGTGCCGCAAATGCATCGAAGCGTGCGTTGCGGACGCGATCTCGGTCGGCGACAACAGCGTGGAGATCGACGCGGAGACCTGCGTTTCCTGCGGCGCCTGTACGGTCGTCTGTCCCACCGAGGCGCTCGTTCCCGTCGAGCCTGCCGATGTTGAGCTCGCCAGCGCTGCTGCCTCGGCTATACGTGCGCTCGGCGGCAGCCTCTCCGTGTTCGCATGTGCCCGCATGGCTGCGCGCCGAGAGGGCGATCCCGACAAATACGTGTCCGTCCCCTGCCTTGCGCGCATGGAGGAAAGCCTCCTCTTGCAGCTTGCGTCCCACGGCGTGGGCGATGTGGTGCTCGTCGACGGAACGTGTTCGACCTGCAAGTTCGGCGGTACGAGCGAGGGCGTCACGGCGACGGTTGAGTCGGCGAACTCCCTGCTCGAGGCGCAGGGGTCGAGCGTCCGCGTTCGCCGCGCCTCGGAGTTTCCTCCCGAGGCGGTCGAGACGAGCGGGCGCAAGTCGTTCGCCGCGGCGCGCCGCGGGTTCTTCTCGCAGGCGGGCGGTATGGCGAAAGACGCCGTGAAGGTCGCGACGGAGAAGGCGCTCGACGAGACGCTCGGCAAGCAAAATGAGAAGAAGGAGCTGAACCTTCGCGAGCTGCTCCGCCCCGACAAGGACGGTGGGCTGCCGCAATTCGAGCCTTCGCGGCGAATGAACACGCTCGACGCGATGGACGCAATCGGTCAGAGCGTCGTTCCCGAAATCGAGACGCGCCTGTTCGGAAGCGTATCGATCGACGAGTCGAAGTGCCGCGCGTGCGGGATGTGCACCGTGTTCTGCCCGACGGGGGCACTTAAGAAAAGCGAGGAGAAGCCCGCTTCGGGGGAGGGCAGCTACTTGGAGTTCCAGCTGATGGAATGCGTGCAATGCAATCTGTGCGCCGACACCTGCTTGCAGAAGTGCATCACGGTCTCCAATGTGATTGCCACTTCCGAGCTCTTCGACTTCGAGCCGCGGCTTATCCATCTTCCCGATCCTCCTGCTCGCGGAAGCCTGCTCTCGCGCCTGAAGTCGACGGGCCGATAACGCGCGCCGTCAGCGAGCGG
>JAUNWQ010000037.1 GCA_030540225.1 Coriobacteriia bacterium
GACCTCTCGCCTGCCGTCAAGAACTTTTTTCAAAAAGTTTTGAGCGGTTTTGAAAGCTTCGAAAAGCCCTCGCGATGGCTCGCGACTGCACCCTCCTTGCAAATGTAGCTTGTGTATACTACCGAGTGTTCCACGATGATGCAAGCCCTTTTCTCAAAATAATGTAAGGAACTTTTACCGTGCCTGATAATAGCTGCTCTTTTCCTTCTCTTATAAGCGACGAAGCTTCGGGCGATCCTGTACAGCAGGTACCTGAGAACGCATTCTCCCACCTTCCCGAAACGGCAATCCGTGTCGTCAGCATTCTTGAAGCGGGAGGCTTCGAGGCGTGGTTTGTGGGCGGGTTCGTTCGCGATGCGCTCCTCGGGCGCCCCTGCTCCGATATCGACATTGCCTCGAACGCTTCTTGGCAGCAAGCCCAGGCGCTCTTCGAAGCTGCGGGGTTTAAGACCCATGAAACTGGAGTCGCACACGGCACGCTCACCGTCCTTGTCGGCGACGACGCGTTCGAAGTGACCACCTACCGGCGCGACGGGGCCTACAGCGACTCGCGCCACCCAAGCTCCGTTGAGTTCGTTTCTTCTATCGAAGAGGACCTCGCGCGTCGCGATTTCACGATGAACGCCATTGCTTTCCACCCCCTCCGCGGACTGCTCGACCCTTACGGCGGCGTCGGCGACTTGCAGGCGAAAACGATACGCGCGGTGGGAGACCCAGCCAAGCGATTCTCCGAAGACGCCCTGAGGATCCTTCGAGCGTGCCGCTTCGCCGCGCAGCTCGGGTTCGACATCGAGGAGGAGACGCTTTTCGGCATGCTCTCCAACAAAGGAATCGTCTACCGGGTTTCCGCGGAGCGCGTCACCCATGAGCTCGATCGCCTTCTCACCGCGCCCTTCGCGGGAAGCGCTCTTGTGAAGTACGTCGACGTGCTTTCGTGCGTGCTGCCCGAGCTTGTCTCCATGAAGGGGTTCGAACAGCACACTCCTTACCATATTTACGATGTACTCGAGCATACGGCACATGTCGTCGACGGCGTGCCCGCCTATCGCCTCGTGCGTTGGGCGGCGCTCTTTCACGATATGGGGAAACCGGCCTGCTTCTTTTTCGGGGAAAACGGCGTGGGTCACTTCTATGGGCACGCGAACGTGAGCGTCATGCTTGCGCGCGGCATCATGTCAAGACTTAAGATGTCTCCGGCGTTCGCGAACCGCGTGCTCACGCTCGTGAAGCACCACGATGAGGTAGTCGAGCCGACTCCTCGCGCGGTGAAACGCATGCTCGCTCGACTCGACGGGAATGTTGAGCTTTTTCACGCCCTTTGCGACTTGAAGCGCGGCGACGCGCGCGGGCAGGCCCCCCATTGCGCGGGCAGGATCGATGCCGCGTACGAGCTTGAGAAGGTTCTTGCCGATATCCAGAAGGCGAACGAGGCGTTCACGCTACAAAGCCTCGCCATCGATGGGCGCGACGTCATGGCATTGGGTATTCCCCACGGGCCGGAAGTCGGCAAGGCCCTCTCGCGGGCGCTCGATGCCGTCATCGATGAGAAGGTTCCCAACGAGAAGGGTGCGCTCCTCGATTACCTTTCGAAGTAGCGTGGAATTCCATACGAGAACGACGGCAGCGAAATTTGCAGGGTTAGGATACCCGTTTTCCCTATAACCCCACAGACAAGACTTACACGGACTGGCTTAGCGACTCTCAAGCTTCTCGAGCTGTCCGACTCGCGGACCGCGAGCTTCGGTTCTTGAGACATGGAGCAGAGGACTGCGAGAAGCGAGAAGCCACGTTTTGTCCTATAAGCCCGAAAAGGCGCCTGAGAGAAAAGAAAAAGGCCAGGGTAGAAGCCCTGGCCTGTTGTTTCTTGGTAGCTCCGAAGGGATTCGAACCCTCGACCTCCGCCTTGAGAGGGCGGCGTCCTAAACCGCTAGACGACGGAGCCACATAAGCGCTTTGGAATCGTAATGGCTGGGGTGGAAGGAGTCGAACCCTCACATACGGCACCAGAAACCGCTGTCCTGCCATTAGACGACACCCCAACTTACTGCCGGTGCGTCTCTTGCTGTACTGCAAGGCGCAAGCGCAGGAAAGTATATTACGCGCATTCCCCTATGCCGTCAAGCCTTTATTTCAACTTTTTTGAAAAATTTGAAAGGGAACGGCGATGCACTACTCTTATCAGGGGTTTTGCCACATATGATCAAGCGGCCCGCTCCCCTTTCCCAGATCGAGGCCCGCCGAGAGTGCGCCCGTGAGGTATTCCTTGGCAGCCGCAACCGCGTCGGAAACGGATAACCCACAGGCAAGACCGCATGCAATGGCGGAAGAAAGCGTGCATCCCGTCCCGTGGGTGTTGCTCGTCGGAATCGCCTCATGGCGGAACCAGTGGACCTCGCCCGAACGGGTTGCGAGGACGTCGTTGGCGTCGTGGGCACCGTGCCCTCCCTTCACCAAGACGTTGACCCCAAGCGACCGGGCAAGGCTTACAGCCGCGCGCTCGCATGTTTCTTCGTCCGCCAACTCGCAACCGCAAAGGACCTGCGCCTCGGGAATGTTAGGGGTGATGACGCTCGCCCGGGGGAGGAGCTCCTCGATAAGCGCCGACACCGCGTCTTCGCCGATAAGGCGCGCGCCGCTCGTCGCCACCATGACGGGATCGACCACGATGTTTTCCGCATGCCACTTGTCGAGGCTAGCAGCAATCACGCGGATGATCTCAGCCGACGACACCATGCCGATTTTCACCGCATCGGGGCGGATGTCGGAGAAGACCGCGTCGATCTGCTCCGAGACGAACGCGGCGGGCACCTCGTGTACCCCCGTTACCCCGAGCGTGTTCTGCGCGGTGAGCGCGGTGATGACCGTCTCGGCGAACAGGTGATGCGCCGCTATCGTCTTGATGTCCGCCTGAATGCCCGCGCCGCCGCTTGAGTCCGATCCGGCTATGCTTACGACCGACTTCATGCGCGCCCCCTACTTCTCGAGCAGCGCCACGACGTCGTCGATCGAAAGAACGCAGGCGGCATAGCAGGTCTTGAAGTACTCTAGCCCCTCCTCCTGGTTCCCCACGAGAAAAGTCGCCGTAGAGTCGCCTGCGAAGATAAGGTTGTAGTTGTTGAAGTACGCGTCGGCGAGCGTATGGCGAACGCAGATGTTGGTGTCCATTCCCGTGCAGATAAGCGTGTCGACGCCGAGCTCGTCGAGCAGAAGGCGCAGTCCCGTCTGGAAAAACGCGCTGTAGCGGCGCTTCTCGATGGTGAAATCGCCCTCCTTGGGGTCGAGCAGCGGCGAGGTCTGCGCCTCGGGGGTGCCGGCGATACCGTGATCGCCCCAGAGCAGCAGCTCGCGATCGAGACCGGGGATATGGGCGTCGTTCGTGAAAATGACGGGGACGCCTGCGCGCCGGGCAGCCGCCGCAATGCGGGCGGTGTTCTCAATTGCGGGCAGAAGCGCCTGCTCGAGCGGGGTTCCCGTCGGGTCGCCGAGCTCGTCGATCACGAGCAGGGCCGTCTTCTTCGCATCGAAATTCACGAGGTCGAACAGCTCGTTGTTGTTCTCGTCTCCAAGCATTGCGTCTCCCTTCGTCGTTTGCTATTCGTTGTCGAGATCGATGACCAGGCCATCCATGATCTTGTTCACCGTACGAACCGCGCACATCTTGCCGCACATCGTGCAGGTCCCCTCGTTTTCAGGAGGGGCGCTCTCGAACACCTTGCGCGGGCGCACCGGGTCGATCGCGAGCGAGAACTGCTCTTCCCAGTCCATTCGACGACGGGCATCCGACATGCGCGCATCACGCTCGCGCGCGCCCGGAATACCCTTCGCAATGTCGGCCGCATGAGCTGCGATCTTCGTCGCGACAAGACCCTCGCGCACATCATGGGCATCGGGAAGGCGAAGGTGCTCGGCAGGCGTGACGTAGCACAGGAAGTCTGCGCCGGAGCTTGCCGCGACGGCTCCGCCGATAGCTGCGGTGATGTGGTCGTATCCAGGGGCGATGTCGGTCACGAGCGGACCGAGCACGTAGAACGGCGCGTTGTGGCACAGGCGCTTCTCGAGCTTCATGTTCGCCGCAATCTCGTCAATCGCCATATGCCCCGGCCCCTCGACCATGACCTGCACGCCCGCGTCCCATGCACGCTTGGTGAGCTTGCCGATTTCGATGAGCTCACAGATCTGCCCGGCATCGGTCGCATCGTAGTTGCAGCCCGGGCGCATGGCGTCGCCGAGGGAGATGGTCACGTCGTGCTCGTGCAGGATATCGAGCACCTCGTCGTAGTACTCGTAGAACGGGTTCTCGTTGCCCGTCGCCTCCATCCACGCGAAGATGAGCGAGCCGCCGCGCGACACCACGTTCATGAGCCGCCCCGTTTCCTTGAACGATTCGATGGTGCGGCGATTCATGCCCGCATGGATTGTGACGAAGTCGACGCCGTCCTCAGCGTGGCGGCGAACGACGTCGAGGAAGTCCTCGGCGGTGATGGAGATGAGGGCCTTCTCGAGGTACCCGATGGCATCGTACATGGGAACGGTGCCGATCATCGCAGGCGACTTCTCGATAAGCCGCGTGCGGAACGACTGCGTCTTCCCACTGTTCGACAAGTCCATGATCGCCTCGGCGCCAAGCTCGAAGGCAATGTCGACCTTCTCCCATTCGACCTGCTCATCGGCAAGATCGCCCGAAATACCCAAGTTTACGTTCACCTTCGTGCGAAGCCCCTCACCCACGCCTTCGGGGGAAAGCGACGTGTGGTGGATGTTCGCGGGGATGGCAATGCGGCCGGCTGCGACCCCCTCGCGGATGAACTCGGGCGTGCGGCCCTCCTTTTCAGCGACGATGCGCATAGCGGGCGTGATTTCCCCTGCGCGCGCGAAATCGATCTGCGTGATTTTGGTATGCGAAACTACCTGGCTGTTCGCCATTATCCGACTCCCTTCGTTGGCATTATCCACATCAGGTTTCGGGTCGAAGCGAAAGCGCGCTTCCTCTCAGCCCGCCGCGCAGCATAGCGCCGCATGCGAGCTCCCCGGTTATGCAAAGATGCTAGGCGAATTATACGACAGCGGGAAAGGCCCGCCGCGCAATCGCCGAAAAGCCGACAAGCGTCACACGGTGGCGGGCGACGGCGCGGCGGCAGCCTCACCCGCCGCAAGCGGATAGAAGACGTAGAGCGTGCCCTCCTCAACACTCACCGCCGCCGGCTTTCCCGTAAGCTCATTTGAAAGGCCAAGCGACGTGCGGTTGGAAAGCGGCTCGTCGTCGAGCGAGTATTCCAGGCCGCGCTCGATGACGCCGCGCGCCGTGTCGTTCGCCGAGAACACCGACACCACACCCGTATCAAGCCCCTCGGGCAGCTCGAAGACGTCGGGCCCTGTGACGCAGCGCACGGCGAAGTCGTCCCCTACCCCCGTGACGTAGATGCCCCGCTCGGAGTAGCGCGCGAACAGCTGCAGGTTCGCGATCGTGTGGTCGAGGCGCTTTGCGAGCGCACCGTAGACGAAGAGCTCCTGGTTGTCCCAGAAGACGGCTTTCTCCATAGCGAGCTCCATGTCGCTTTTGTCCTTCTTCACCGGATGACGCGACACGCGACGGCACCGGGGCACGTAGCCAAGGGAGTCGAAGTCGCCGATCGCCATATCGGCTTCGCGCCCGATCGCCTCGAGGGAGGCAAACCCGGCATCGACTGCGATTACGAAATCGAAGGCGCCTGCGGCGTCCATCGCCTTGAAATGCTCGGCGTTGAAGTCGACCGCACCGACAAGCGCACAGGTTCCCATGGTTGATTTGTCCTTTCCGTCACTTTGAGCATGCTCGTGGTACACTATTATACGCGAGTGGGCCTGACGGTCGCGCGCCGCAAGGCGTGAGGAAAGTCCGGGCTCCAAAGGGCAAGATGCCAGCTAACGGCTGGGCGGGGCGACCCGACGGATTAGTGCCACAGAAAAGAAGACTCCCTCTTCTTGAGGGAAAAGCTGAAACGGTGCGGTAAAAGCGCACCAGCGCGTCGGCAACGACGTGGCTTGGTAAACCCCATCTGGAGCAAGCGCAAATAGGAACGCGATACGGTGCCCTTCCGTGCGCTCGGGTTGCGTGCATGAGACGCGTGGCGACACGCGTTCGAGATAAATGGCCGTCCCAACGACAGAACCCGGCTTATCGACCCACTCGCACTTTGAGGCACAAAGCCCGCATCAGGGCATGAAAAAGGGGCAGTTCGCTTTTGAACTGCCCCTTTCGCGTTTCTTGGAAGATCCCCCTAGTCGAGCTCGTCGAAGGAGAAGTCGTCGTCGGCGTCACCGAAGCCCGAGAGGTCCTTCTCCACCGCAGAGGGCATGGGGGTTGCCGCCGCCACGGCGACGTTGCCCGTCTGGGGCGTGGAATACGCCACAGGCTCGGCGTTCATGGGAACCTGGACCTGCGCCGTCGCATCGGTGGTGTCGGCATAGTGCGCCGCAGCGACGGAAGCCTGAGAGCCGCCGCCGATCTCGGCGAGCTTGCGGGAAGCGTCGTTGATGAAGTCGGTGAGAAGTTCCTGATACTCCTCGCGCGCGTCCTCGCGATCGTCCTCGAGCTTGCGAATGGCATCGATGACGTCCTGCTTGTCGTTGTTGGCTCGGTCGATGATGCGCTGGGCCTCGTCCTTCGCGTCCTGAATGGTCTCGGCCGCGGTATTGTTGGCCTTCGCGAGAATCTCGTCAGCGGAGCGCTGCGCGATAATGAGCGCCTGCGCGATGGCGTTGCCATCGGCCTGCTTCTCTTCAAGCTGCAACTCGAGCTCGCGGATGCGTGCGTTTGCCTCGTCGAGTTCCTGCGAGAAGTCCTGAGCCGGAGCAGACGCAGGCGCCGGCGCGGCGGCAGGAGCTTCCTCGATCGGCTTCGCTGGCGTGTCGAACCCGTCGAAGCGCGAATCGTTCAGTTGATCCTGCAGGTCGGCGATCTGGTTGTTGAGATTATCGATCTCATCGGCGACATGCTCGAGAAACACATCGACTTCGTCGACGTCGTATCCCTTGCGGTCGATTGAGAAACTTTGGTTGTGGATTTCAGCCGAGGTGATAGCCATTTATCTTCCCTTCGCCAGCAAAGCCTGCATCTTTACAGCAAGCCTATCAGCAGTCTTACACCAAATTGTAATACAAGCAACGCAACGATTGGACTCACGTCCACCATTCCTCCAATCGGGGGAATGAACTTCTTGAAAAGGTTGAGGTACGGATCGCAGATCTTGCCGAGGACCGTGTTGATGTCGGCAAGGATGCCGCGATCAGTCGGGAACCAGGACAGCATGACGTACACGAAGATGAGCATCGAGTACACGTCGGACAGCGATACGATCAGGTATTTCAGGCTCAGCACGAGATAGCCTCCCCAGCTGCGCGTTTCACGCTCGAGATGTTCACCACGTTATAGCACTCCCTGGTTTCGGAGCGCGAGCTTCTCCGCGTCGGTCAAGGCGTCGCCCTTCGTGATCGCGAAGACTTTGTCCCCGACGCATTCCACCCCCGCATCGAGTGCGCTCGAGACGCCGAAGGAGAAATCAAGGATGCGCTTGGAAAGCGAGTCGGGCGTGTTGCGAAGCGCGAGGATGACCGCATCGCCGCCTTTAAGAGCCCGGGCGATTTTCTCGACCTCGCCGTAGCTCGCCGGCTTGAGCACCGTGCACGAGCGCTTTGCCACATAGCGCGCGCCCTGCGCCTGTGCGTAGGCGGACTGGGGGTCGTAAGCGGAGCTCGCCTGTACCGAAGCCTTCCGCGCAGTTTCGCTCATTGCCGCGGCGGCGCTTGATTGCGCGGGCTGGCGCGTGAAGGCGCCGAGAGAGCCTTCCGCGGACGCGCTCGTCGCACCGGACGTGACGCCCATGTGCGAGGACGGGGTCGTGGTCGCGGCATGCTTGCCCGTCGGCTTCGCCTCGCCCGCCGTCGGCTCGAACAGCGAGTTCAGCCCTTCGGAGCGGGTCGGACGCGAAGCGGCTGCCGCAACGGCGGCCGAGCCCTCCGGCGTCATCGTCGGAGGCAGCGAGCTGTCGACGGTGGTTCGCTCACCGCGATACGGGGTGTGCGCTGTCGTCATGCGGCGCGCGCTGGACGTGGAGGTACTCGATGAGCCCTCCCCGCGCGAGTGCGCACGCACGTCGTTGATTGATACCAGATTCGAGATGGTGGAATTCGAGCGAGCACTGCGGGTCGTTACCGGGGCGTAAGGATCATAGTCGTTTTCGGAGTCGTCCGCGTATTCAGCGTATTCCGAGTAATCATCCTCGTAGTCGCCGTAGTCATCGTTGTAGTCGTCGTACCGGTCGTTCGAGCGACCGCGCACGGCACCACCGCCGAAACCGAGTTTCGATTTGAGTTCGTCCAACATGCCTTAACTCCGTTTCCTTTCTTCCTGGCAGCTCCAGTAGTGGGTTGTCCTGCATCGTTTACAAGCCGCTTTGCGTGCTAGCCGCACGTCAGGGGTGGAAGGAGGCGACCTAAAACGAGTCGCTGAAAATCGCCCGTCCGATGCGAACTATGGTAGCGCCCGCACGAACCGCCTCTCGCCAATCTTCGCTCATGCCCATAGAAAGTTCATCGAACGCCTCGGCGCTTGGCGCGGGGAGGGAAGCGCGAACCTTCTCCGCAAGCTTCGCCAAACCCTCGAAGCAGCGGCTTGCGATTTCCAAGTCGCCTTGCGGGGCCATCGTCATGAACCCGCGCACGCGCACGTTGGGAAGCGTCTCGCACACATCGACGAGAGCCTCTGCCTCATCGGGCGAGACACCGATTTTGCTTTCCTCGCCCGAGACGTTCACTTCGATGAGGATGTCCTGCACGATCCCCTTCTCGCGGGCGACTTCGTCGATCTTGCGCGCATGCTTCTCCTGATAGACGGAGTGGATAAGCGATGCGGAGTCGACGATATCGCGGATGCGCCGCGACTGGATGTTGCCGATGAAGTGCCAGCGGGCGTCGGGAAACGCCTGCGACTTGGGAACGATCTGGTCGGGGCGGTTCTCGCCGAAGTCTCGCGCACCTGCAGCGTACGCCTCCCCCACGCCCTCGACGCCGACCGTCTTGGAGACCGCGACGAGTCGAACCTCTTTCGGGTCCCTGCCCGCAAGGGCGCACTCCTGCGCGAGTTCCTCTTCGACCTTTTCATAACGCTCGGCTATTCCCATTGCCATAAACTCCTTACCTTGAACGGAAAGCAAGTGCACCATGGCGACCGCATACGCCGCCCGACGCACGATACGAGAAGAACCTGTCGGGCTCGCACTTCGTGCAGGCGTGCGCAGACGCAATCCGCTCGCGCGAAAGACCCGCCGATTCGAAATCGAGGATGAGCGCCTGCTCCAAGTCGACATGGCGCGCATCGGGCACGCAGCCTGGCCCGATCTCGCTTGCGAAGCGCTGCGCCACATCGGGCCCCGTCTCGAAGCACGATGCGCAGATATGCGGTCCGATATAGGCGTTGAACTCGGAAGGAGCCGGAGCATCGTGACCGAGCTCGCGCGCATCGAGAGCAGCAAGGCGCTTGCAGGCTGAGGAGGCGATACGCGCCACAGCTCCGCGCCAGCCCGCGTGAACCACCGCCACGCGCCCCGTCGGCGATACGATGATCACGGGAACGCAGTCGGCGAAGCAGAGGAGCGCAGCAACGCGAGGGCAGGATACAACGAGCCCATCGGCACCCGCATCCGCGGCATCTTGGATGCCACGCAGCGCTTCGGAGTCGGACGTCTCGATATCCACCAGGTCGGTTCCGTGTACCTGGTTGGGCACGACAAGCGGCATATCGGGCTCGTCGAGCGCGCAAAGGAGCGCACGTCGGTTCCCGAGGACGACGTCACGGTCGTCACCGACATGAGTTCCCAAGTTAAGGCTTGCGTAATCGCCCTCGCTTGCCCCTCCCGCACGGCCTGTGAAGGCAATACGAACCGACGACGCGCCATACAACGCGTCGTCGGTGAAAAGCGGAATCGAATCGATTGTTCGGGCAGCGAGGCGCGGCAACGGCAGGCTTGATGCCACCATAGCCGATTACCTCCTTAGCGCTGACGCCTTAAGAAATCAGGGATGTAATCCTCGTCGGCGAAGCGGCCTGCGCTCGGTGTGGTCGAGAAAGTAACCGGAGCGCTGCTCGGCGCCGGGGTCGGATCCGTCGACGCGAACAGATCCTTGCGCGAGAAGTCGAGCGAAGACTGCTGCGGGGCGTTCATCTTGAAGCCGGTGGCAATGACGGTGATACGAACCTGATCGCCCATCGACTCGTCGATGATCTGGCCGTAGATGATGTTCGCATTCTCGTCGGCGCATGCCTCGACGGTGCGCGCAGCCTCGTCGACCTCGGTCAGCGTGAGGTCGGGACCGCCAGCGATGGAGAACAGCACGCGGGAAGCGCCCGCGATGGATGCCTCGAGCAGGTTGGAGTTGGTCGCCTGCTGCGCCGCGTCGAGCGCACGGTTCTCGCCCGTCGCGATGCCGATGCCCATCATCGCCGTGCCCGCGTCCTTCATGACCGTGCGGATGTCCGCGAAGTCGAGGTTGATGAGGCCCGGGATGGTGATGAGGTCGGTGACACCCTGGATGCCCTGGCGCAGGGTATCGTCGGCGATGCGGAACGCATCGAGCATGCTCGTCTTCTTGTCGACGATTTCAAGCAATCGGTCGTTCGGGATGACGATGAGCGTATCGACTTTCTGAGAGAGCAAGTCGATGCCCTGATCGGCCTGGTTGCGACGAAGGCGCCCCTCGAAGGAGAAGGGCTTCGTCACGATGCCGACGGTCAGCGCGCCGATTTCCTCGCGCGCGATTTCTGCGATGATGGGAGCGGCGCCCGTACCCGTGCCGCCGCCTTCGCCAGCAGTGACGAAGACCATGTCGGCCTCGGCGAGTGCCTCGCGAATTTCTGCACGCGACTCCTCGGCTGCCTGGCACCCCACTTCGGGGTTCGCGCCCGCACCGAGCCCGCGCGTGAGCTCGTCGCCGATGTGGATCGTCTTATCGGCGTCCGACATGAGCAAAGCCTGGCGGTCGGTGTTGACGGCGATGAACTCGACGCCCTTCACGCCCGCTTCAACCATGCGGTTCACGGCATTGGTACCGCCGCCGCCTACGCCGACGACCTTGATGACCGCCAAATGCTCGGAACCTATTGTGTTTGGCATTGTATCCTCCACACCTGCTGCGATTAAAATGCTGCGTTTCCCACTGTGGGTGCAGTTTTACCTGCGTTATTGTACACGATGATACCTCGATTGCAAATTGCACGGGTCGAGGCCTTCGGCCGAGTCCATGAAAGTGCCACTATTGGGCTACTTTACAAGGACCGCCACGTCGGGCGATCGACCACGCGCACGTTGATGTAGGCGACCTTGCCCGGATTGTCGTTGAGAATCTGCAGGCACACGCGCTCTTTCTCGCGAATGTTCTGGGCCGGTCCGAACGCAATCTCCACGCCACTTTCGAGCGTGAGCTTCGTTGATTCCGCATCGGTCGCGGACACGGTCTTCACCTGGTTGGCGAGATCGGTCGTCATACCGGAGACGATCGCAAGCGCGTTGTTCACGTTCTCGTCGGTGCACTTCGTCCCGGTTTCCGCCGAGGTTCCATAGGGCACGTCGGTGATGTGGAGCGCGTTTTGCGCGTCGTCGTAAATGCGCTGGTTGAGCGATTGGCCGAGCTGAGTGTCCTGGTCCGGAATGGCCATAAGCCACATCCCGTCCGAGGAGATCGCCCAGGGCTGGGTCGACTTCGCATCCGATGTGGGAACCTCAACGACCGCGGCCACTGTGCGCTCGGTCACGACGATCTGGAGCGTATGGGGGAAGATGCGGTTGCACGAGACGCTTTTCACCCACGCATCGCGCAGAAGGCTGTCTTCTATCGCCTTCGTATCGACGCGCAGAAGCGTCTCGCCCTCGGGCACCGACACGAGCGCCTGCAGATCGGACTGGGTGAGGTGCTCGACGCCTTCGACTTTGACCTCGTCAATCGAGAAGACATTCGAGAAGTACAGGACCGCAGCGCATGCGAGGAGGACCGCGATCGCCCCGAGGACGATCCCAAGCTTCACAAGATGGCGATGGTAGCTTGCGCGCACGCGCTCGGCGCGGCTTGCGCGCTCAATGTCGCCCACGCTTCGGGAACGATAGCGCACCGAACCGCCCTCAACCGCACGCCCACCTTGGACGGAGCGAGGCATGCCCGAGCCCGGCGTGCGCGACGACTGTGGACGCGCAGAAGACCGCGGGCGCGGGGCCGGTGCGTTTTGGGGACGCCTATTCGAAGCCGAGGAGCTTGACTTCCGGCTTGAGCGCAACGCCATAAGCTTCCATTACCTTCCCCTGGACAAGTTCGATCAACGACAACACATCACGGGCCGTCGCATTCCCCGTGTTCACAATGAAGTTCGCATGGACATCGGAGATGCGCGCGCCGCCGACGGCACTACCTTTGAGCCCCGCACGCTCGATCAAGTCGCCTGCCGACGCACCTTCGGGGTTCTTGAAAACGCTTCCGCATGAGGGCTGACGCAGTGGCTGGGTCGCCTTGCGGCGCTTGAGCGAGGCCTCCATCTTCCCCCTGATGTAGAAGGGATCGGCGGGTTCCATGTTGAGCTCGCACTCGACCAGTATCTCGTCGGCGGGAAACGACGAGCAGCGATATCCCCACTCGATCTCGCTGCCGTGGCGGCGCACAAGGCCCCCCTCGGCCGAGAACGAGGTGACGCTCTCCACGCGCGCACCGAGCCATTCGTCTCGAGAGCCGGCATTCATGCGCAAGGCCCCACCGACAGACCCCGGCGTGCCCACTGCGAACTCGAGACCCGCGAGCGAGCGGCGGAAAGCCTCCTGCACAGCGGCGGAAAGCGGCACGCCGGCACCGAGCATGAGACGCGATTTCTCCTCATCGTAGCGCATGCTGCGGAAGTCGCGCCCAAGCACGATGACCGCCGCGTCTACGCCCTCGTCGGCGACAAGCAGGTTCGAGCCTCGACCGACAATGTACCATTTCTCGCCCATGGCTTTGCACGCCTCGAGCACGCGCGCGAGCGCGCCCACCGAGTGGACGCGGGCAAAATAGCGGGCCGGCCCACCGATGCGGTAGGTGGTATGACGAGACATAGGCTCGAATGGGTTGATTTCCCCGTCGAAGCGCTCGTCGACGAGCAGCGCCTCGAGCGGCGAGGCGTGACGTGCGACCATGAGTTACTCCCCCGCACCAGCGTCCGCCGCGCCGAGCGCTTCGACAAGCTGCGGGCCGATCGCCGTGACGTCGCCCGCGCCCATCGTGATGACCAAATCACCCGGCTTTGCAAGGGCGGCCATATGGGGCACGACGTCGAGGCGGCGCGGAACATAGCTTGCCGCAGGATGCCCGCTATGGTCGAGCACGACGTTGAGGAAGGTCTTGCCCGACACGCCGGGGACCGGCGCCTCGCCGGCAGGGTAGACGTCCATGAACGTCACCGTGTCTGCATCGTCGAACGCTGCGCCGAACTCGTCGTGGAGCACCTCGGTGAACAGCGGCGCGCGCGAGTAGCGGTGCGGCTGGAACAGAACGTGGACGCGATTGAAGTCGAGCGTCTTCGCCGCGGCGATGGTTGCCGCGATCTCGGTAGGATGATGGGCGTAATCGTCTACCACCGTGACGCCCTGCGCCTCCCCCACCAAGTCGAAGCGACGACGGACGCCCGCGAAATCGGCGAGCACGCATGCTGCCTTCTGCACGTCAAGCCCGAGCGCCCAGATGAGCGTAAGCACTGCCGCGGCGTTAAGCACGTTGTGCACACCGGGGTTCTGCTTGACCTTGCCTTCGACCTGCGTACCGTCGGGAAGCTCGAGCGTGAAGGAAGAACCCACGCCATGCGGGCCGTAAGACACGACGCGCGCGTCGCATTCCTCCCCCAAACCGTACGTGATCGCGCGGGGGTGCACCTCGCGCGCCGCACAGACGAGCGCTTCCTCCTCGCCGCACACGACGACGGGGCCGTTCTCAGGAACGGAGGCCATGAACTGCTTGAACTTCTCGAAGATTTCGCCAAGGTCCTTGTAGTGGTCAAGATGGTCGGCCTCGATGTTGGTGACGATGACGCCCGCGGGAGAGAGGAACGTGAACGACTTGTCGGACTCGTCGGCTTCGACCACGTAGTATTTTCCCGTGCCGGAATGCGCGTTGGTCCCGTAGGAGCGGACGATGCCGCCGATGAGGAACGTCGGGTCGAGGCCCATGCCGTCGAGCGTGCTCGCGAGCATAGAGGACGTGGTGGTCTTGCCATGCGTGCCCGCCACCGCGAGCGTGTCGAGCCGCTCGCCCAAGCGCGCGAGCATCTGGGCACGGTGGATGACGTTGAGGTTGCGGCGGCGCGCTTCTTCGAGCTCGGGGTTGTTGTCGAGAATCGCCGTCGAGATGACGACGGTGACATCGTCACCTTCGGGCACGTTCTCCGCCGCCTGGCCGATGGCCACGGGGATGCCGTAGCTTTTCAGCTGCTTGGTGTAGCGGCTCTCCTTGATGTCCGAGCCGGTGACGACCATGCCCTGGTCATGCGCCACATGCGCGATACCGCTCATGCCCACGCCGCCGACGCCGATGAAATGCAAACGTTCAGTGCTCATAGTGATCGATCCCACCCGTTGGTTTCCCGTTATTCCAAAGAGCCTATTGTAGTCCATGGTCAGCCGAAGACGCGGCGCCCATCACAACATCAGCCAATTTCGCCGCCGCATCGGCAGTCTTCTGCTCACGAGCGGCCACAGTCATGCCCGCGCGCAAATCCGCGTCGTCGATAAGCGAGAACACGAGCTGCGCAAACTTGTCCGAGCCCACCTCAGCGTCGGGAATCATCTCCGCGCACCCCGCCGCAACGTAGGCGCGGGCGTTCGTGGTCTGATGATCGGCTGTCGCATGAGGGTACGGCACGAGCAGCGCCGGGATGGCGCGCGCCGAGATCTCGGCCAGGGAAGTCGCACCTGCGCGCGACACGATGGCGTCGGTCGCGGCGAGCGTCTCGCCCATGCGGTCCTGATACCCCATGACGTGCCAGCGCTTCGCCTCCTCCTCGGTGAGCGCGAGCTCGGCGGTCGTGCGATCGAGCTCTTTAGGGCCCGTGATATGCACGACATGCAGGTTCTCCCGCGAGAGCAGTTCGGACTTGAGCGCCGCGATTCCCTCGTTGAGCTGGCGCGCGCCCAGGCTTCCGCCGAAAACGAGCAGCATGAGCGCATCGTCGGGTATCCCGAGCATCCGGCGGCCTTCCTCGCGCGTTGCGAGAAGCACCTTCTTGCGCACCGGGTTGCCTGTCACGTGCACCTGAGTGGCAGCCGGAATGGCAACGCCCTCCTTCGCACACTCGTAAGTCAAACACACCGCACGTGCCTTCTTGGAAAGCTCCTTGTTCGCAAGGCCCATGACGGAGTTCTGCTCATGGACGACCACGGGGATGCCCATCTGCTCGGCCGCACGAGCGACCGGAATAGAGACATACCCGCCGAAGCCAACGACCGCGCTCGGCTCGATCTCGGCGAACCAGCGCTTGGCTTCCTTCGTCGAGTGAGAGATGAGCTTGAGCGCCTTCACGAGCGAGAGGGGATGTTTGCGGTTGAAACCGGACGCCTCGAAGGGCTGAAACGCGATGCCAGCTTCGGGCACAAGGCGCGACTCAACCCCGCGCGGCGTGCCGGCGAAACGCACCTCCACCCCCCGCTCTTCAAGCACCTCGGCGAGCGCAAGCGCAGGATTTATATGACCAGCGGTTCCCCCACCCGACAATACGACGAGCATACGACTACCTCCTTCGAGAAGACGACCGCCCTGCAGCCGTCTGAGATTCCGTGCGATTCGATGCGGCCCTCTGCGCACGGCCGCCATCGTAGGACCGGTCCCTCGTGGACCTGCGAGCCCCCGAGCGGACAGCATCCCGCGGGCTATCGCCTACACCGTCTTCCTCGCGCCTGACAACGCGCAGGCTCGAGCGGCGGCGATCGAACTCGTCGGAGGAAGCCGCATCACGCGATACGGACAGGATAAGCCCCACCATGATGAGCGATGCCAAGATGGATGAGCCTCCCGACGAGATGAACGGCAGGGGCTTACCCGTCGTGGGGAACACGCCGATAGCGCACGCGATGTTCAAGAACGCCTGGAAAACGAGGGCGATTGTGAGCCCGCCCGCAATCATCATGGAGAAATCGTCGCGAGCCGATCGGGCAATAAGCGTGCCGGTGTAGAGGACGCCCAGAAAGAGGGCGATGACGGCAAGGCAGCCGATCATGCCGAGCTCTTCGCCGATGACCGCAAACACGAAGTCGCTATCGCTTGCGAAGAGATACTGGTACTTCTCATGCCCGTTACCAAGGCCGACGCCGAAGATGCCGCCTTCGGAAAACGCGAAATACGAATGCATGATGTTGTAGCCGCTACCATAACCGCCCTGGCCGTCGTCCCAAGGATTGAGAAAGGACCAGCGGTCAGCACGATAGCCCGTGCCGAACATGGCGATAAGACCGAAAGCGACGATTACGACAAGAATGATGGCGATAGCGCCGATTGGAAGTTCACCGTACCACAGCACCGCAAGTACCGCAACGATGCAAATCATCGTGGTGCCCAGGTCAGACTGCGTTTTGTAGATGACCAAAAGAGGCACAAGCACGAGCAGGAAGAACCCTGCAAAGCAACGTCTCCCGCTGATCTCACCCGAAACGAAATCGGTGTAGATGCGCGCGGAGACCAAGACGAACACAATCTTCGCGAACTCGGAGACCTGGATCGTCACAGGACCGAGGCGCAGCCAGCGCTTAGCGCCGTAGTTGTCGACGCCGACGAGAGCCGTCAGCAAGATAACGACGACGAGCAACGCCAATGCCGCCCAAAGCCACTTAGTTCTCCATATTGACACAGGAATGAAGCGGTAAATCGCGAACGCGATAAGCGCACCGAAAACGGCATACATCACCTGGTCGGTCAGGCTTTTGAGCGCATCGACCCCGTTGTTGATGTTCGAGATCGATCCCGCCGAGTACACCATCACGAACCCGATGAGCACGAGCGCGAGCACGCAGAGCAGAAAGCCGATGCGCGGGCCATGTATCGATGCGGGGACGGCGTTGCGGGAACGCTGGGTTCTGGGCATGCGAAACTACCCCGCTATGCCTCTGCCGAGCGGACGGCGACAAGTTCCTTGAAGACATCGCCGCGCTGCTCGTAGCAGGTAAACTCGTCGAAAGAGGAGCATGCGGGGGAAAGCAAGAGCACGTCCCCCGGCTCAGCTGCCGCAAGGCCCGCGTCGAGCGCATCTTCCATATGATTCGCCGCAATGACGGCAAGCGTGCCGCCCTCGCCCGGGCACTCGCCGCCGAATGCCGCAAGGAAGCGATCGCGCGCCTCTCCGAAGATCACGACGGCCTTGGCGTGCTTATGGGCGGCGCCAACAAGCGGAGCGAGGTCCGTTCCCTTGTCGTGTCCGCCAAGCAGCACGATCGGACGCGTAGAGCCGAAGGCCGAGAAGGCCTTGAGCGTCGCATCGACGTTGGTTGCCTTGGAATCGTTGTAGCAGGCCACACCGGCAACGCTACCGCAGGGCTCGATGCGATGCTCGAGCGGCGCGAAGGAGCGAAGCGATTGGGCGACGAGCGCGTCGTCAATACCGAGCGCGATCGCGCAAGATGCCGCGACAAGAGCGTTCTCCGTGTTGTGATCGCCCTTGATTTGCAGGTCGGATGCAGCGCACAGCCGATGCTCCACACCCCGAAACGCAACCGTGAGCACGCCGTCAGCTGAGACGAACGCGGCGTTCTCGGATCCGCAGCGGGCACGCATGTCACCAGCGATCCCGTCTTTGGTGCCGACGGGGACATAGTCGAAGCCGCGCTCGTCAGGCGTCATGGTGCGTAGCTCGCGGATACGCGCGCGAACCGCGTCGTCGGTCGCGCAGAGGACGGCGGTGGAGTTCGGAGCTTGCGAGAGGTTCGCTATCACCTTCCACTTCGCCGAAGCATAAGCGTCAAGCGTCCCATGCCACTCGATGTGGTCGGGCGTGATGTTCAAGAGCACCGCAACGTTCGGGGCGAAGCGCGAAGTCGACTCGAGCTGGAATGACGACACCTCGGCCACATACACGTCCGTTTCTCCCGCAGCAACGCGGGCAATACAGGCATCGCCGATGTTGCCGACAGCGTGCGCCGCAAGACCTGCGTCTTCGAGCAGATGGGCAGCAATTGACGTGGTCGTGGTCTTGCCGTTCGTGCCCGTAATGGCGACCCACGTGCTCGACTCGTCGGATTCGCGCCACGCGAACTCGACCTCGCTCACCAACTCGGCGCTCGCCGCCTTCGCGGACTGGAAGAATTCAGAAATCTCGGGAATGCCGGGGCTCGCGATGCACAAATCGAACGAGCCGCCGACAGCCTGCGCAAGAGGGGCCACGGCGTCGTTTCCGAACTCGACCACGGCACCCGCAGCCTTCGCCCGCTCGGCGTCGGCACGGGCCGCCGGAGTATCGCCGCCCGCTGCCACGGCAAGCGCGTCCACGCGCGTGCCCAAAAGCGGCAACAGGTAATCAAGTGCCGCATGCCCGCTTTTGCCCAGTCCCAAAACAAGGACGCGCCCCAGATGCTCGGGCGCGTATTTCTTACCTTCGATCAGCATGGACGTTCCTTCCGAGAAAACCTGCATGCGCTACGCCACCGTCACAAGGGACTCGGCAAAGTAGATCGAGAAACCGATTGCCGCCAAAACTCCCGAAACGATCCAGAAGCGCACGACGACCTTCGTCTCGCTCCACCCCTTCTTCTCAAAATGGTGGTGCAAAGGCGCCATGAGGAAGATGCGCTTGTGCGTCTTCTTATAGTAGAACACCTGGATCATGACGGAGAGCGCCTCGGCGACGAACAGGCCGCCGATGATGATCGACACGAACTCGGTCTTGGTGAGGACGGCCAGGCATCCGAGCGCCATGCCAAGCGCAAGCGAGCCGGTGTCGCCCATGAAGATGTCGGCCGGATAGGAGTTGAACCACAAAAACCCGATGCATGCGCCGGCAAGCGCACCGGCCACGATGGCGGAGTCGAGCGCGTCGGTGCGGTAGGCTATCGCAGCCATGACGATCATGACGATCATGACCGTGCCCGCGGCCAAACCGTCAAGGCCGTCGGTCAAGTTCACGGCGTTGCACATGCCTACGAGCAGGATGTTCACAAAGATAAGGTAGAGCCACGGGATGGAGAAGTCCCCGATCTGCGTGGTCAGGATGCCGAAGTCGAGGTCCACGACAAACGGGATGTCGACGGTGGGCTCGATGCCGAGGAAGTTCACCGCGACAAGGCAGAACGCCGTTGCGATGATGAACTGCCCGATAAGCTTCGCCTTCGGGGTAAGCCCGAGCGAGCGTTCCTTCACGACCTTCTCGCCGTCGTCGGCAAGACCGAGGGCGCCGGCAAGCACCGTCGCGATGACGAGGGCGAACGTCTCGGGCGAGGGCATGCCGATGAGCAGCACTGTTACCACGACCGCGATCAGCATGATAAGTCCGCCCATCGTCGGAGTGCCCTGCTTCACGAGATGGCTTTCGGGACCGTCCGCGCGAACCTGCTGGCCGATATGGTACGACCGAAGCGCGCGAATGAACGCCGGCATGAGCGCCATCGTGATCACGATGGCAAGCACGACGGCAAGGAACACGACGAACGTGGGATATTGCGAGAATATGCTGAACATCAGTCGACCAATCCTTCAACGACCCTCTCGAGACCAACGGAGTGCGACGCCTTCACGAGCACCGCGTCCCCTGGCCCGACGAGCCCCTTCACTACTTCAAGCGCACCCGCTGCGTCAGCGGTGCGGAAAACACGATCTTCGGGCATGCCGCCCTCTTCGGCGGCCTCGGCGATAAGGGACCCCAAATCACCCACGCTCACGAGCTGATCGATGCCGCGCGCTGCCGCAAGAGCACCCATCTCGCGATGGCCCGCAGGACCGAAATCCCCCAACTCGCCCATGTCCCCGAGGACGGCGATGCGGGAACCCGCGACGCGCATCGCGGCGAAAGTATTGAGCGCCGCGCGCATGGAATCGGGGTTCGCGTTGTACGCATCGTTCACAACCGTGAAGCCCGCGCGCGCCGCGAGCATCTCCTGACGCCCCGACTCGGGCTTGGCAGCGCTGAGCGCCTCGACGATCACCTCGAGGGAAAGCCCCGCAGCGAGGCCCACCGCCGCTGCCGCGCACGCGTTGTGGACGTTGTGCAGGCCGGAGAGCGCAAGCGAGCAGGTAGCGCTCTCGCATCCCGCATCGCCCGAGAACCCGCGCGCGAAAAGGGTAAACGAGGCACGGCCCGCATCGTCGAGCGAGATATGAGTCGCCCAAACCGCACGCCCCGCGCGCCAGCCGCAAGCCGCATCCTCGCAATAGTTTCCCGATCCGTCGAAGCACACTGCGCTTACTCCGCGCTCGGTTCCCCGAGCGTTGTCCCACACGAAGTCCGACATATCGTCGGCACCGTTCAGGAAAGCGATGCCGCCTTCGGGAAGCGCCGCGATGAGCTCGGATTTCGCGCGCGCGATGTTCTCGCGGCTGCCAAGCAGCTCGATGTGGCTCTCGCCGACCTGGGTGACAATTCCCCAATCGGGGCGCACGAAGGAGCACAGCGACTCGA
>JAUNWQ010000038.1 GCA_030540225.1 Coriobacteriia bacterium
GTTTTAGATGCATCGTTCGAGCATTATGAAAGGGGGAGTCGCATATGGAACCGAAGATCGAAGAGGTGGCTTCGCGAATTAGGTCGCTGCGTGAGGATCTCGACATCTCGATGCAGGAAATGGCCCAGGCGACGGGCCGCTCGCTTTCGGAATACGCCGCGCAAGAATCGGGCGAGCAGGATTTGAGCTTCACCTTTCTCTCGAAGTGCGCGAAGCGCTTCGGCGTCGACGTTGTCGAGCTGCTTACCGGCGAGAACCCTCACCTGACTGGGTATTCGCTTATCCGCGAGGGCGACGGGCTGTCCGTGAAGCGCCGTGCCGGCTTCGAATACTTGCACAAGGCGCCGCAGTTCAAGAACAAGCTCGCCGAGCCGTTCTTGGTCACGATGCCCTATCTTCCCGAAGAGCAAGACAAGCCCATCCATCTTTCCTATCACCGCGGTCAGGAAATCGACTGCATCGTCTCCGGACATATGCGCTTCGCCTACGAAGGCCACGTCGAGGAACTAGGCCCCGGCGACGTGCTTATGTACGATTCGGGCCGCGGGCATGGCATGATCGCCACGGGTGGCGAGCCGTGCGTGTTCTACGCGATCGTTTTGAAGCCGCAGGATATCGAGATTATGTAGGCGCGCCCGGGCTTGCCCCGGGTTGCGCCCCCCCTTCGGATCCTACGAGACTTCAAGGGCGTTTAGCCCTGCTTGCACTGAAAGAGGTTCTTTTATCCCATGAGGAATATCAATCTGCGCTACGTTGACGAGACCTACGCTCCCGATGGACAGCTCGAAACGTTCAGCGTTCATTATCCCGACAACTTCAACTTCGGCTACGACGTCGTCGACGACATCGCGATGAACGACCCCGACCGCCGTGCGATGATCTGGTGCAATCCCGAAGGCGAGGAGCATATCTTCACGTTCGCCGATATGAAGCGCTGGTCCGACAAGACGGCAAACTTTCTGGTCGATCAGGGCATCAAGCGCGGTGATTACGTCCTTGTCGTCCTGCGCCGCCACTACCAGTTCTGGTTCGTCGCGACGGCGCTGGCCAAAATCGGCGCGGTCATGGTCCCCGCTACCTTCATGCTGAAGGAGCACGACTTGGAGTATCGCCTGAACGGTGCTTCCATCTCCTCCATCATCTGCACCTCGGTCGGGGAAATCTCCCAGATCGCGGACAACGTTGTCGATGAATGCCCCACGGTCACCTCGCGCATTCTCGTGAACGGCGCGGGCGGCGGTACGACGAAATGCGACGACGAGGGCAACCTCATCGCCGTTGCAGGTACCGTCGGTGCGGCGCTTTCCGGCGAAGAGGGCATTTGTGCGGCATCCATCGAGCGCGAGGGTTGGGTCGACTTCAACAGCGGCGTCCGCGCGGCGAGCGAGGTCTTCGAGCGTCGTGACACGGTAGCTGCCGAACCCATGCTCATGTACTTCTCGTCTGGTACGTCCGGCAATCCAAAGATGGTGCTTCACAACTCCGGTTATGCCGTCGCGCACCTGATTACCTCCAAGCACTGGCACAACGTGCAGCCCGACGGCGTTCACTTCACCATCGCCGACACGGGCTGGGGCAAGGCCGTGTGGGGCAAATACTACGGGCAATGGCTTATGGAAGCCTGCGTTCTCACGTACGATTTCGATCGCTTCAATGCGGGCGAGATTCTCTCGCTTATCTCGAAGTACCAGGTCACGACTTTGTGCTGCCCGCCGACAATGTATCGTCTCATGATGTCTGAGAACTTCGACGCCTACGATCTCTCGTCGCTTCAGTACTCGACGACCGCGGGCGAGGCGCTCAACCCCGACCTGTTCAACTTCTGGAAAGAGCACACGGGGCTTACGATTTTCGAAGGCTTCGGTCAGACGGAGACGCCGCTTACCATCGCCAACCTCAAGCACTCGACGCCGCGTTCCGGCTCGATGGGCAAGCCTGTGCCGCTCTACGACGTCGAGATCCAGCGCGACGACGGCTCGCGCTGCAACACCGGCGAGACGGGCGAGATCTGCATCCGTATGGAACCGCGTCCTGCGGGCATCATGATGGAATACTACCGCGACCCCGAAAAGACGGCGAACGCGATTTACGACGGCTGGTACCACACGGGCGACACCGCTTGGGTCGACGAGGATGGCTACTTCTGGTACGTCGGTCGAAACGACGACGTCATCAAGTCATCCGGCTACCGTATCGGGCCTTTCGAGATCGAAAGCGAGCTGCTCGAGCACGAGGCGGTGCGCGAATGCGCTGTCACCGGCGTGCCCGACCCCGTTCGCGGCTTCGCAGTCAAGGCGACGGTCGTGCTCGCCGATGGCTTTAAGGGCTCCGATGAGCTGACGCGCGAGCTCCAGGCGTGGGTGAAGCACCGTACGGCGCCCTACAAGTACCCGCGCATCGTCGAGTACGTCGACGCGCTTCCGAAGACGGTGAACGGCAAGATCCGCCGCGTCGCCATCAGGCAGAAGGACGGCGCTGACTTGAAGTCGCCGAAGCTTCCCGAGGGCCTTATCTAGCATGGCGCAGGTTCGCGACTTCGACGTTTCGCAGCTGGCCGGCGTGCTTGTCGTGTGCGGCCACTACGGTGTGGGGAAGACGGCGCTTTCGCTTTCGCTCGTAAAGGATGCCTCCCGCGCGGGAAAACACGTTACGCTCGTCGATCTCGATGTGGTGAATCCCTACTTCAGGTCGAGTGACCAGGCGCAATCGCTTAGGGCGGCGGGCATCTCGGTGATAACGCCGGTCTATGCCGGCCCCGACTGCAACATCGACATGCCAGCGCTCACGGGTGCGGTCGCTCCTGCGATCGAGCGCGCGAGCTCCGATGCAGGCGAGCTGTGCATCATCGATGTCGGCGGCGACGATGCGGGTGCGGCGGCGCTTGGGCGTTTCTCGCGTACAATCGCTTCGTCACCTTACGAGATGTGGTATGTCGTGAACCGCTACCGAGCGCTTACTCGCGATCCGCACGAAGCGTGCGAGGTGCTCTACGAAATCGAGCGCGCATCGCGCCTTCGCGCGACGGCAATCGTCGCGAACTCCCATCTCATGGGCGACACCGACGAGGATGCGATTTCCCAGTCGCTGCCGTTTGCCCGTGAGGTGGCGTGTGCGGCGGGTCTGCCGCTTGCGGCCGTCTGCGTTCCCGCATCTTGTGCGGACGCGGCGAGGGAGCGGCTTTCCCAACAGGGCGCCGACGTGGCGCTCTACGAAATAGATCCCTATCGGCAAACGCCGTGGAGTAACTGATGGTCAAGAGGGCGGGGGTTAACGTCAAATGGCAAGAATCAGCGTGGACGAGGGCTTCTGCAAGGGCTGCGGCCTTTGCGTGGATGCGTGCCCGACCCACATCATTGAACTCGATCAGGAGAGGATAACGGCCAAGGGCTATCATCCAGCGCACTGCATCGATCTGTCAAAATGCACGGGGTGCTGCTCATGCGCGGTCATGTGCCCCGACGTCGCCATCTCGGTTTGGAGGTGAGTTATGGCTGAAAAGGTTCTTATGAAGGGAAACGAGGCGCTTGCGGAAAGCGCGCTGCGCGCCGGGTGCCGTTTCTTCTTCGGTTATCCCATCACGCCGCAGACCGAGCTTGCGGCCTACATGTCCAAGCGCATGCCGAAGATCGGCGGGACGTATCTGCAGGCTGAAAGCGAAATCGCGGCAATCAACATGGTGTACGGCGCCGCGTCCGCCGGCGCTCGCGCGATGACGTCCTCGTCGAGCCCCGGAATCTCGCTTAAAGGCGAGGGCATCTCGTACATGGCCGGCTCGGATTTGCCGGGAGTCATCATCAACGTGCAGCGAGGGGGCCCGGGCCTCGGTGGCATCCAACCTTCCCAGTCCGACTATTGGCAGGCCACGCGCGCGACGGGGCATGGCGACTTCTTTATGCCCGTGCTTGCGCCCTCGACAGTGCAGGAGATGGCAGACTGCGTCTACCGCGCTTTCGATTTGGCCGACGAGTACCGCACGCCCGTCATGGTGCTTGCCGACGGCATGCTGGGGCAAATGATGGAGCCCGTCGTTTTGCCGGAGCCCAAGGAGAGCCTTCCCGAGAAGCCCTGGGCAACGACGGGTCATAAGGGCAAGCGCGCCCACAACATCGTGAACTCGCTTTATCTGACCGCCGACGCCCTCGAGAAGCTCAACATCGAGCGCTTTAAGCGCTACGAGGTCATCCGCGAGAAGGAGCAACGCTCGGAATCTTTCATGCTTGACGATGCGGAAATCGTCGTCGTCGCGTTCGGCGCTTCGAGCCGCGTGGCGAGAAGCGCGGTCGTCGCGGCGCGCGAGGAGGGCATCAAAGTTGGTCTCCTTCGTCCGATCACGCTGTGGCCGTTCCCAACGAAGGCAATCGAAGGCGCGCTCTCGCATGCGAAGGCGTTCCTGTCGGTTGAGATGAACATGGGACAGATGGTCGACGATGTGCGCCTCGCGGTGAACGGGCGCGCGGCCGTTGACTTCTACGGCCGTACCGGCGGTGTCATTCCGACGCCTGAAGAGGTGCTTTCCGCTATCAAGGATTCTGCGAAGAGGGGAGGGGTTCTCTAATGGCACAAGACGAGAAGCTCGTGTTTTCCCGCCCGCATTCCCTGTTGCCGGTGGTGACCAACTACTGCCCGGGATGCACGCACGGAATCGTCCATCGCCTCGTGTGCGAGACCATGGACGAGCTCGATATCGAGGGTCAGACCGTTGGCGTCGCGCCCGTCGGCTGCTCGGTCATGTCCTACGATTTCTTCGGTTGCGACATGATAGAAGCTGCTCATGGCCGCGCTCCCGCTGTGGCGACCGGTGTGAAGCGCGTTCTGCCCGACCACGTGGTCTTCGCTTATCAGGGCGACGGTGACCTTGCTTCGATCGGCATGGCCGAGACCGTCCATGCGGCGACGCGCGGCGAGCACATCACCGTCATCTTCATCAATAATGCGATCTACGGCATGACGGGCGGTCAGATGGCGCCGACGAGCCTTCCGAACCAGGTCACGCAGACGAGCCCCTATGGACGCGACGTTTCGAAGGCGGGCTATCCCGTGCGCGTGTGCGAGCTTTTGAGCACGCTCGACGGCCCGGCGTACATCGAGCGCGTTACTGTCGATTGCAAGAAGAACATCCGCAAGGCGAAAAACGCCATCAAGAAGGCGTTCCAGTACCAAATCGACGGGGTGGGCTACTCGTTCATCGAGGTCGTTTCCACTTGTCCCACGAACTGGGGATTGACACCGCAAGAGGCCTTCGAATGGATGCGCGAGAACATGCTGCCGTACTATCCGCTCGGCGTCTACCGCGACGTCGTCGCCGATGGTTACGCGAACGCGGCTGAGGCGGCGTCGGCGCGCTCGGCGGCGTGTCCCATTGCCCATCCCGAGAAGTCGGAAGGGGGCAACTAATGGCTGAGACGACGTATCCCGATCGCAAGATCGTGCTCGCTGGCTTCGGCGGGCAGGGCGTGCTCTTCGCCGGCAAGGTTATCGCCTATACCGGGCTTATCGGCAATCGCGAGGTTTCGTGGCTGCCTTCTTACGGTCCCGAGATGCGCGGTGGCACCGCAAACTGCAGCGTCAGCCTGGCGTCAGACCCCATCGGCAGCCCGCTCATCACGGCGCCCGATGTCCTTATTGCGATGAACCAGCCCTCGCTCGACAAGTTTATCGATGCGGTCGTTCCCGGCGGCCTTATCATCGCAGATTCTACGCTTGTGCAGAACATTCCCGAGCGCAGTGATGTCACGGTGAAGGCCATTCCCGCTGCCGATATCGCCGAGAAGGCGGGGCTTAAGGGTTTGGGCAACATCGTGCTTGTGGGTGCTCTCTTTGCGGCGGACCCGTTCTGCGATCCCGAGGTGCTCACGGCGGCGATCGAGAAGTGCGTTCCCGCGCGTAAAGCTGCGATGCTCGATAAGAACAAGCAGGCGCTCTCGCTCGGTATCGAGGCGTAAGGGCAGTGTGCGCGGCGAGGGGCGCTAAAGGGACACCCTTCGCCGCAACTTCTTAACCTTAAAGACGCACGGTTTGTTACGAAGCCCCAGTTGAGGCGCGGCACGCGAGATTCGCTTGCTGCGCTCTCTTTACTTGCAAGTTGCTGGTATGATATTTCTATTACGCTATCAGTAGGTCGGAGGGTGCCTTGAGGTCACGTACTATCGCGTTGCGCTTCGTTCTCGCGATCATGCTCGCGTTTTCCTTGCCATCCGTCGGCACCTTAGGAGCGGCTTCGGCTGACGAGTAGGGGTAATCTCAGGACGAGGCGGCTTCCTCGAAAGTGATTCGCGCCGGCTACCTCATCGACAATCAGGGCTACCAATCCGGAACGCCCGACACGTATATGTCGGGCTGGGGATACGAATACCTGCAAGACATTTCCTACCACACCGAGGGTTGGAAATACGAGTACGTCCTGGGAACGTTCTCTGAGCTCATTGCCAAGCATGAGGCGGGGGAAATCGACCTCATGTCGAGCATCTCCTATACTCCCGAACGAGCCGAGAACCTTCTCTACTCGACGAATCCTTCGGGCAAGAAGTGCTATTACGTCTATGTGAAGCCCGATCGCGGCGACCTTACCGTGGGCGACCCTGCACTTGCCGAAGATGCCCAGCGAGCCCACGATGCAGGCATGAACGGGCATCTTACCAAGCCTATCGACATGGAGAAGGTCAAGCAATCGCTCGCCACCGCCCGCCGCTAATGCTTTGCCCGTTTTGCGTTTGCCTGCTGATGTTCGTGTTGCCCGCTTCGGCTTCTTGCGGTGCCTTTCGTAGGGACCTTGCTGATGTTCGTGCCGTTCGGCATTACGGAAGCATATCTTGCGTAGCTAAGGTGCCCCCGTAATTGCGCCCGCCGTGGTGTCATTGGCGGGATTTTTCGCCCTTTGCTCAACGGGTCAGGGGTTGCGCGCGGGCATGCGGTATGATTGTCACGCTTTAGGAAGTTTTCTTCTTGGAGATGGATGGGTCCTGGTGGGCCCCGCGGCCTTCAAAGCCGTTGTGAGGCGCGCAGAACGTCTTGGGTGTGTTCGATTCGCACGCATCTCCGCCAATATTTCCATGAAACGACGTGATCGGCGCCGCAAGATGCTTGCGTGCTTGTTGTCTTTTCCAGGAAATGGGGGAAATTATGGCAGATCAATCGATTTCCGTCGACGCGTTAAGCCCGGCTCAAACCGAGGCGAAGGCGGAGACTCTCGGCATCTCGAAGGGCTCGATGCCCGCTGGCCGCATGTTTGTCGCCGCGATGCTCGCAGGCGCCTTCATCGGCTTCGGCGCAATGTTCTTTTGCCTGTTCACAAGCGATTCATCGCTTCCTTTCGCCGTGCAACGCGCTGGCGGCGGCGCTTGCTTCTGCTTAGGCCTCGTGCTCGTGCTCTGCTGCGGCGCGGAGCTTTTCACCGGCAACTCGCTTATGGTGTGCTCGCTGTTCTCGAAAAAGATCGGCCCAGGCCAGCTCGCGCGCAACTGGGCGATTGTGTGGCTGGGAAATCTTGCCGGCTCGCTCGTCGTCGTGTTCCTCGTATGTGCCTCGCAGATGGGCGCGATGAACGGGGGAGCGGTCGGGACGATCATGGTAAACGTTGCTTCCTCGAAGGCCTCGCTTGCACCCGCCACCATCTTCGCGAAGGGCATCCTCTGCAACGTGCTCGTGTGCCTGGCCGTGTGGATCGGCTTTTCCGCCCGCTCGGTGGTCGATAAGGTGCTCGGTATTTTTCTTCCTATCACTGCGTTTGTGGCCTGCGGGTTCGAGCACTGCGTGGCGAACATGTTCTTCCTTCCGAGCGGGCTTCTCATGAACATGCTCGGCGTCGGCAACCCGGGGGCGATCGCGCTCGAGGGGCTCGTCGCGAACATCGTCATCGCGACGCTCGGCAACATCGTCGGCGGCGTGGCGGTCGGCACGGCGTATTGGTTCGCGTATCGAACTCGTGAGAATCGCGCGTAAACCCACGCGCATACGCTACACTTACCTTTCAACAGTCCACGGGGAAGGGTGAGGTTCGTGCTTACGTATTTCAAACGCTATGAGATAGCGGCTTGCGCTATTGCCGTCGCCATTCCCCTCGTCGTGGTCTTCATCTGGTCGAACATCGAGGGGCGCGCAATGGGCTTTACCGCGGCAGGTGCGGGCACGTCCGTCGTTCTCTTGCTCGCTGGTCTGTTCGTCTTCACGCGCGTGTTCGCTCGCGCCGCGCAGGCTAAGCTCGAAAAGCTCGTCTCCTTCTACAACGATGACTGCGACGTTGCGGCCTTCCTCGAAGGCTCGTCGAAGATCGCGGAATCCGCCGAGCCGCCCTTGGGGGAGCTTCCCGCGTGGTTTTTGTCCTTTTACGCGTGCGCGCTCATCAACGTCGACCGCAAGAGCGACGCCGCGAAGTTCGGCCTCATGATTCAAGACAGCGTGAAGGACGCGCCCACCGATGAGGCGAAAATCGCGTTGTACGCCGATCTGGTTCCCCTGGTGAAGAGCCTCTTAGACAACAACCGGGTGATCGCGCTCATTGATGAGGCGCTCTCGCTGCCAAACTTGGGGGATGATGTTATCACTCGGCAGCGCTGCGCCTATCTTTCCTGGTCGCGCGAGGTCGCCCAGGCAGAACTTGATCACGACGAGTCGAAGCTCATCGGGCTTTACCGCTCCATCTGGGACAACCACGACCAGTGCACGCGCTTGCGCGTCGTGTATGCCGCCAAGGAAGGCGAGCTTCACGCTGCGGCGGGCAATCGCGACGCCGCAGCTGGCTGCATGCGCTTCGCCGCCGACAATGGCAAAGATCTTCCCGCAGCGCGCACAGCACGCGCCTTCTTTGGAGAGTAAGGTGCAGCTGCATCGGCGCAGGCGACTTTAAAACGCCCCTCTCGGAAGTGGTGCCCCCGCTTACGGAATACCGCTGGGAACTGTTAGCACGTTCGAAACAAAAGACTCCTATAATTCCGAACGTTTTTGCAATTCACGGTATGAGTGGGGTAGTGGTATGGACTTGATGCAGATTGTGGCCGTGGTGGTGTTCGTCGTCGCGATGGTCGCCATCATGTCGGAGAAGGTGCACCGCGCGCTTGTCGCCATCGTCGGCGCGATGATCCTGCTCATCGTCCACGTCGTAACCTTCGACCAGGCCATGAGCCACGTCGACTTCAACACGCTCGGCGTCCTTCTGGGCATGATGCTCTTCGTCGCCGTGGTGAAGCTCTCGGGCATCTTCGAGTACCTCGCCATCAAGTGCGCGCGGCTCGCGAAGGGCAACCCCTGGCACGTCATGGTGCTCTTCGTCTGCCTGACCGCGCTGCTCTCGGCGCTGCTCGACAACGTGACGACGGTCCTGCTCATCGGCCCCATGACCATCACGGTGTGCCGCCTGCTCGACATCGACGCGGTGCCGTTCTTCCTCGCCGAGATCATGGCCTCCAACATCGGCGGCACGGCGACCCTCATCGGCGACCCGCCCAATATCATGATCGGCTCGGCGGCGGGCTACTCCTTCGTCGACTTCATCCTCTACGACACCCCAGCGGCGCTGCTCTCGCTCGCCGTGATGCTCGCGCTGTTCTACCTGCTCTTCGGCCGAAAGCTCCACGTCGACGACGCGCACAAAGACGCGCTCGCCGGCCTCGACGAGCGGGAGCAGATCAAGAACCCGATCCTCTTGCGCCAGAGCGTCGTCATGATCGCCCTCGTCGTCGTGGGCTTCATGGCCCACGGCTCGCTCGGCGTCGAGTCCTGCGTCGTCGCGCTCACCGCGGCGGGCGTCCTTATGCTGATCTCGGGCGAGCGCATTGAGGAGGCACTCGCGCACGTCGAGTGGACCACGCTCGTCTTCTTCGCCGGCCTGTTCATCATTGTGGGCGCGCTCTCCGAGGTCGGCGTCATCGGCATGCTCGCGCAGGCCCTGATCGACGTCACGGGCGGCTCGACCTTCGTAGCCATGCTCGTGCTGCTCTTCGCCTCGGCCATCGTCTCGAGCTTCCTCGACAACATCCCGTTCGTCGCCACGATGATCCCGATCCTGCTCTCCATGGAGGCGACCGGCATGGACGTCGCGCCCCTGTGGTGGGCGGTTTCGCTCGGCGCCTGCCTCGGCGGCAACGGCACCTTGATCGGCGCGTCGGCGAACGTCGTCATGTCCGACATCTCGCGCAAGAACGGCCACGTCATCACGTTCGCGCACTTCTTCAAAATCGGCTTTCCCACGATGCTCGCGACCGTCGCCGTGTCAGCAATCTATCTAATCGTGCGTTTTCCGCCAATGTAGTATTTCGGGGTTTCGCGCGGCGCGAAGCTGGCCTATACTTGCGTTCAGTCCTTTAAAAGCGGTACAGAGAGACCGACAAGGAGCGCGAGCGGTTCACCCAGGTGAAATCGCACTATCGCAGAACCGTGCGGTCTGCCTGCATCCCTGATTGGAAGAGGGTGCGAATGACAGATTCTAGAACAGTGAAATCCGTCTGTATGGACGCAGACGAAATTGAGCGATCGCTCACGCGCATCGCGCACCAGATTCTCGAGGCCAACCACGGCGCCTCGAACATCGCCTTGGTGGGAATCCTCACCCGAGGTGACTTGCTCGCTCATCGTCTTGCGAGCAAGATCAAGCAGATCGAGGGCACCGACGTTCCGCTCGGCGCGCTCGACATCAGCTTTTATCGTGACGATTTCGCGACGCATCTTTCCCCTGAGGTCCACTCGACTGACATCCGCTTCGACATCGATGGGCTAACCGTCGTGCTCGTCGACGATGTCCTGTTCACCGGGCGCACCATCCGCGCGGCGCTCGACGCGCTAAGCGATTTCGGTCGCCCTTCCTGCGTGCAACTTGCGGTCCTTGTCGACCGCGGGCACCGCGAGCTTCCCATCCGTGCCGATTTCGTCGGCAAGAACGTCCCCTCCTCGTCGCACGAGAACGTCCGTCTCTTTTTGGAGGAAGTCGATGGCGTCTCTGCCGTCGAGGTCCTCGAGATGGCGCCAGGGGACCGTGCGGGTTCCGCCCCGCTTGGCTTAGACCAGCCCCAGGAAAAGGAGGCGTAGCGGCCATGGCCTTCAACCACAAGCACCTCATCAACATCTCCGACTACTCTGCGGAAGACATCACGCGGATCCTCGATACCGCCGCAAGTTTCCGCGCGGTGAACGAGCGGCGCATCAAGAAGGTACCGACGCTCAAGGGTTTCACCGTCGTGAACATGTTCAACGAGCCTTCGACCCGCACGCGCTCGTCGTTCGAGCTCGCCGAGAAGCGCCTGTCGTGCGATACGCTCAACTTTGGCGGGTCCTCCACCTCCACGGTGAAGGGCGAGAGCTTGCGCGACACCGTACAGACGCTCTGCTCGTACAAAATCGATGCCATCGTCGTGCGCGACAAGCACGCGGGAGCGCCGCGCAAGGTCGCCGATGTTTCCGGCGTCTCCGTCATCTGCGCAGGTGACGGCAAGCATCAGCATCCTACGCAAGCGCTGCTCGACCTGTACACCATTCGCGAGCGCTTCGGCCGCATCGAGGGCCTTCGCGTCGGCATCGTCGGAGACATCGGCCATTCGCGCGTCTGCGGCTCGCTTATCCCCGCGCTCAAGATCATGGGCGCCCACGTCACCGCCATCGCGCCGCCGACGCTTATGCCGGCAGCTCCCGAAATCTTAGGGGCCGATGAAATCACGAGTGACCTCGACGCGGCGCTGCCCGAGCTCGACGTGGTATACATGCTGCGCATCCAGCGCGAGCGCCTTGAGGGCGCGCCATACCCGAGTCTTCGCGAGTACAATCTCCTTTTCGGCCTGACCGAGAAGCGCGAGAAACTCATGCGGCCCGAAGCTATCGTTTGTCATCCAGGCCCTGTGAACCGCGGCGTCGAGCTCGATGACTACATGTGCGACAATCCGCAGCGCTCCGTCATCTTGGACCAGGTCTATTCCGGCGTGCTCGTCCGCATGGCCGTTCTCTATCTGCTGTTAGGAGGAACCGGCAATGGCGTTGATGCTTAAGAACGCGCGGCTTCTCGACCCCCAGGTTGGGCTCGACGAAGTTGCTGACATCCTGATCCGCGATGGCCGCATCGTGGAGATCGGCCACGACCTTGAGATGCCGAAGGGCATCGAGCGCGACCTTACGGGAAAGATTATCGTCCCCGGCCTGGTTGACATGCACGTTCACTTGCGCGATCCCGGATTCGAGTACAAAGGCGACATCGAGTCGGAGACGAAGGCGGCGGCGCACGGCGGCTTCACCGCGGTGTGCGCGATGCCGAACACGAACCCCGTCTGCGATAACGCGACCATCGTGGAATACGTGCAGCGCAAGGCCTCCGAAGTCGGCTTCTGCCGCGTGCTCGTGTCGGGCGCGCTTACGCAGGGGCTCAAAGGCGAGGTGCTCTCCGAGATGGGGGACATGGTCGCTCACGGCGCCGTTGCATTTACCGACGACGGGCGCGGCGTGCAGGACTCGGGCATGATGCGCCGCACGATGGACTACGCCAAGCAGTTCGACCGCGTCGTCATGTGCCACTGCCAAGACGAGGGCCTCGTGGGCGCGGGCCAGGTGAACGAAGGGGAATGCTCCACGCGCCTCGGCCTTTTAGGTTGGCCTGCGGAAGGCGAGGAGCTCGAAATCATGCGCGACATCGCGCTTTGCCGCCTGACGGGCTGCCATTTCCACGCGCAGCACGTGACGACCGCGCGTGGGCTCGACCTCATTCGAGCCGCCAAGGCGGAGGGGCTGCCCGTCACCTGCGAGGTCACGCCGCACCATCTGCTTCTCGACGACTCGATGATCGGCGAGGACTACGATACGAACTACAAGGTGAACCCGCCGCTTCGCACGAAGGCCGACGTCGCTGCGCTTCGCTCCGGTCTTGACGACGGCACGGTCGACGCCATCGTCACCGACCACGCGCCGCACGCGACCTACGAGAAGGATCGTGAGTTCGAGCTGGCTCCCTTCGGGATGACGGGCATTGAGACCTCGCTCGGCCTCATGCTCACCCATATGGTCGGCGAGGGCGTGATCAGCTTGAACCGCCTCGTCGAGCTCATGGCTGTGAACCCTCGGGCGATCCTGCGCGACGAGCGCGTGGCCATCGAGCCGGGCTCTATCGCCGATTTGACGGTCATCGACCCCGACGCGGAGTGGACGGTTGCCAAAGACGACTTCTGCTCTAAGGCGCAGAACACGCCGTTTGTCGGGTGGAATCTTCGTGGGCGTGCGACCGATGTGTTCGTCGGCGGCTACGCGACGATGGAAGACGGCGTGATTTGCTCCACAGTCAAAAAGTAAGGCGCCTTTACGGCGATTTCGGTACGATAAGGGATGACGCCCGCGATGGCGGGCTTGAACGGAAAGGAACGATGTGAGCGAGATCACGAAAAAGCTGCTCGAGAACACCTCGAAGCCGCTCGGTGCACCGGCGCTGCTCGTGCTCGAAGACGGCGCCGTGTTCAGCGGCACCTCTTGTGCGGCGCAGGGCGAAGTGTTCGGCGAAATCTGCTTCAACACCTCTTTGGAGGGCTACCTCGAGGTGATCACCGACCCGAGCTACGCGGGCCAGGTCATCACGATGACCTACCCCCAGATCGGCAACTACGGTGTGAACCGCGAGGACTGCCAGTCCGAGAAGCCGGCACTGCGCGGGCTCGTCGTGCGCGACATGTGCCAGGTGCCCTCGAACTGGCGCAGCGAGCTTTCGCTGCCCGACTTCCTGCGTGAGAACAACGTCGTCGCCATCGAGGGCGTCGACACGCGCGCGCTCGTTCGCCATGTGCGCGACAACGGTGCCCAGCGCGCGGTGCTCTCCACGCTCGACACCGACGCCGAAAGCCTCCTTGCGAAGGTTCGCTCAAGCGAGTCTATCGTCGGCGTGAACCTCGCCGAGACGGTCTCTCGCTCTGAGAAGGTGACCTTCGGCATCGATGACCTGCCGAAAACCCAGGCGTTCGCGCTCTCGGCGCCCGCGCCTGCGAAGTACAAGGTCGTCGCCTACGATTGCGGCGCGAAGCTCTCCATCTTCCAAAACCTCGTGCGCGTGGGCTGCGAGCTCACCGCTGTTCCCTGGGAAACCCCCGCCGAGGACGTCCTCGCGATGAACCCCGACGGCGTGTTCCTCTCTAACGGCCCTGGCGATCCTGATGCGGTTTCGGGCACGTATACCCAGGTCGAGAAGCTGCTCGGTAAGGTTCCCGTCTTTGGTATCTGCCTTGGGCATCAGATGATGTCGAAGGCTGCTGGCGCTCAGATTGAGAAGCTCAAGTTCGGCCATCGCGGCGGCAACCATCCCGTCATGAACCTGCGCACCCATCGCGTCGAGATCACCGCGCAAAACCACGGGTTCGGCCTTCTGTTCCCGACGCTCGGCGAGCTTATCCCCGAGGAGTCGGCAGGCGAGACCGAGCATCGCTGCGACCTGCGCTTCTGGGTCGAGAAGCGCGTTGCGCCCGTCGTGCGCAACGAGAAGTTCGGCCGCATCCAGCTCACACACGTGAACTTGAACGACGGCACCGCCGAGGGCATCGCGTTTCTTGACATTCCGGCGTTCTCGGTGCAGTACCACCCCGAGGCGTCGCCCGGACCGACCGACGCGCACTACCTGTTCACCGCCTTCTCGCGCCTGATGGATGGACGCGAGGATTATCTCGATATCGACATCGCCGCCGACCGTTTGGCCGGATGGAAGTTTGGGGGAGAAGTCAATGCCTAAGCGTACCGACATCAAGTCCATCCTGGTCATCGGATCGGGTCCGATCGTCATCGGCCAGGCATGCGAGTTCGACTACTCGGGTGCCCAGGCCTGCAAGGTCCTCAAAGCCGACGGCTATCGCGTCATCCTCGTCAACTCCAACCCGGCGACCATCATGACTGACCCGGGCCTCGCCGATCGCACCTACGTCGAGCCGATCACGCCCGAGTTCGTCGAGAAGGTCATCGAGAAGGAACGCCCCGACGCGCTTCTCCCGACGCTCGGCGGCCAGACGGGTCTGAACACCGCCGTCGCCCTCGCAAAGTCCGGCGTCCTCGACAAGTACGGCGTCGAAATGGTCGGCTGCGACCTTCCCGCCATCGAGCGCGGCGAGGACCGCAAGCTGTTCAACGAGTGCATGGAGGAGCTCGGCATCGAGGTCGCGCTCAGCGGCTACGCCTACTCCATGGAAGACGCCGAGTCGATCGTTGCCAAGCTGGGCTTTCCCGTGGTGTGTCGCCCGTCGTTCACGCTCGGCGGTGCCGGCGGCGGCATCGCGCACGACATGGACGAGCTCCATCTCATCGTGAGCCAGGGACTTGAGCTTTCGCCCGCAGGCGAGGTACTCGTCGAGGAATCCATCGAGGGCTGGAAAGAGTATGAGATGGAGGTCATGCGCGACCGTGTCGGCAACGGCATCATCGTGTGCTCCATCGAGAACTTCGACGCGATGGGCGTCCACACCGGCGACTCGATCACCGTCGCCCCTGCGCAAACCCTCTCCGATGTGGAATACCAGCGCATGCGCACGGCCTCGCTCGCCATTCTCGAGAAGATCGGCGTCGAAACCGGCGGCTCGAACGTGCAGTTCGCCGTCAACCCGAAGACGGGCCGTATGATCGTCATCGAGATGAACCCTCGCGTGTCGCGTTCTTCCGCGCTCGCTTCCAAGGCGACGGGCTTCCCGATCGCCAAGGCCGCGGCGAAGCTCGCGGTAGGCTACACGCTCGACGAGATTGTGAACGACATCACGAAGGCGACGCCCGCGTGCTTCGAGCCTTCCATCGACTACTGCGTCGTCAAGGTGCCGCGCTTCGCGTTCGAAAAGTTCCAGGGAACCGACGACACGCTTACGACCCGCATGAAGGCGGTCGGTGAGATCATGTCCATCGGCCGCACCTTCGAGGAATCGCTCGGGAAAGCGCTTCGCTCTCTTGAAAACGGCCGCGCTGGCCTCGGCGCCGACGGCAAGGGTGCGGAGAGCACTATGCAGGGCGCGGAATTCGACGACATGGTGAGCCGCCCGACCGCGAACCGCATCTTCTTCATCGGCGAGGCGATGCGCCGCGGTATGAGCGTTGAAGAGCTCCATGAAAAGACGGGCATCGACCCGTGGTTCTTGGCCCGCATGGCCGACATGGTCGCCGTCGAGCAGGCGCTTTCGGGCCACGCGCTGGAGGAACTCGACGAGGAGGACATGCGCTGCGCTAAGCGCTTCGGCCTCTCCGACGTGCAGATCGCGCATCTGACCGGCTCAGACGAGCTTTCCGTGCGCGCGCACCGCAAGGCGCTCGGCGTCGTCCCCGCGTTCAAGACGGTCGACACCTGCGCGGCTGAAACGCCGAGCAAGACGGCCTACCACTACAAGACCTACGACACCTGCGAGAGCGAGGTTGCTCCCAAGACCAAGAAGCGCGCGATGATCCTCGGCGCAGGCCCGAACCGCATCGGGCAGGGCATCGAGTTCGACTACTGCTGCGTGCATGCGAGCTACGCGCTTGCCGACGCCGGCTTCGAGACCATTATGGTCAACTGCAACCCCGAGACGGTCTCGACCGACTACGACACCTCCGACAAGCTCTATTTCGAGCCGCTGACCTTCGAAGACGTGATGGACATCGTCGAAGTGGAAGACCCTGATGGCGTCGTCGTGACGCTCGGCGGCCAGACGCCGCTCAAGCTCGCGCGCGCCCTTCAGGAAGCGGGCGTCCCCATCATGGGCACGAGCCCCGAAGCGATCGACCTCGCCGAAGATCGCGACCGCTTCTCGCAGGTGCTCGACGAGCTCAAGATCATCTACCCCGCAGCGGGCGAGGCATCTACCCTCGAAGAGGCGCACCAGGTCGCCGAGCATATCAGCTTCCCGTTGCTCGTCCGCCCGAGCTACGTGCTCGGCGGTCGCGGCATGGCTATCGTCTACGACAACGACCAGCTCGACAAGTATATGGCCGAGGCCGCGAAGATCTCGCCTGACCACCCGGTCTATCTCGACCGCTTCCTCGAATCGGCCATCGAGGTCGACGTCGACGCACTTTGCGATGGCAAGGACGTGTTCGTGGGCGGCATCTTGGAGCACATCGAGATGGCGGGCATCCACTCGGGCGACTCCGCCTGTTGCACGCCGCCGTTCTCGCTTTCGCTGAGCCTGCAAGAGCAGCTGCGCGACATCGCACGCCGCCTTGCGCTGCGCTTGGGCGTTGTCGGCCTGTTGAACATCCAGTTCGCCATTAAAGACCAGGTCATCTACGTAATCGAAGCGAACCCGCGCGCAAGCCGCACGGTGCCGTTCGTCTCAAAGTCCACGGGTGTCCCCTTAGCGAAGATCGCGGCCCGCATCATGGCAGGGGAGAAGCTTGCTGACTTGCACCTTCCCGCCGACGATCGCGACTTCGACTACTTCTGCGTGAAGGAAGCCGTCATGCCGTTTGGCCGCTTCCCCGGCTCCGACGTCGTGCTCGGCCCCGAGATGAAATCGACCGGCGAGGTCATGGGCATCGCGGGCAACTTCCCTGCAGCATTCACCAAGACCCAGCTCGCGATCGACTACGAGCCGCCACGGGGTGGGGAAGTGTTCATCTCGGTGAATGATGGCGACAAGCGCAACATCACGGCGATCGCCCGCTCCATCGCGCGCCTCGGGTTCTCGCTCGTCGCAACGACGGGCACCGCTCGCGCCCTTCGCGCCTCGGGCATCGAGTGCGAGGAGGTTGGCAAGATCCACGCTGGCTCGCACACGATTCTCGACCGCATCGCATCGGGCGAGATCGTGCTCATGATCAACACGCCGTTCGGCAGCTCCACCAACACCGACGGCTACGAGATGCGCGCGGCATGCGTGCGCCACGGCGTGAGCTACTGCACCACGCTCGCGGGCGCACAGGCGCTTATCGCGGGCATGGAGGCGGTCCGCGAGACGGGGCTCGACGTCATCGCGTTGCAAGACCTGCCGCAGTGGGAAGGCTAAAACATGGTAGACATCATAGCGCCCGTGCTCGCTAACCACCAGGTGGGCCCCAGGCTTTACCTCATGACGCTGAGCGCGCCCGTAATCGCCTCGAACATCAAGCCCGGTCAGTTCGTCCATATGCAGATTCCGGGAATGGAGGGCCATATCCTGCGCCGCCCGTTCTCGGTCTATGCGGCGAACGCGAGCGAGGGAACAATCGAGATCCTCTACCAGGTGGTGGGCTTCGGCTCCGATCGAATGACGAGGCTTACTGCGGATGACGGTACGGCCCCTAAGCTTATCGGGCCCGTCGGTCACGGTTGGGCCGCACCCGAGAAGTGCGAGCGCGCGCTTTTGGTGGGCGGCGGCGTGGGGGCGGCGCCCTTGTTTTTGCTCTTCGAGCAACTGGTCGCTGCTGGCGTCGACGTCACCGTGGTGCTCGGTGCCCAAACCGAGGCGGCGCTCGTATGCCGCGAGCGTTACGCTCGCGTGCTTTCCACCGCTGGGTGCTGCGCCGAGAACGCGCCTTTGTGCGCAACGGACGACGGCACCTTCGGGCGTTCGGGTTTTTGCACCTCGCTTGTCGATGACGCGATAATCGAAGCGAACGCGAGCGGGAAACCCTTCGACTACCTGGCTGTTTGCGGACCTGAGCCGCTCATGAAGATTGTTTCTGGCCAGGCAGCGGAGGCCAACATTCCCTGCCAGATCTCGATGGAGAAGCGCATGGCGTGCGGCGTCGGAGCCTGTCTTTCGTGCGTCGTGGAAACCGTCAACGGCAAGAAGCGTTCCTGCGTAGACGGCCCTGTATTCGATGCTCAGGAGGTGGCGTGGTAATGGTAGCGAGAACCCCACGTGAGACGAGCGTGAACCTGTCTGTCAACCTCGGTGGCCTTGCGATGAAGAACCCTGTCACCACGGCGTCGGGCACGTTCGCCGCAGGAATGGAGTACTCCGACTTTGTCGACGTGTCCGCCTTGGGCGCCGTCACGACCAAGGGCGTCTCTCTCAACGGCTGGGAGGGCAACGCGAGTCCGCGCATTGCCGAGGTCCCTTCGGGTATGCTGAACTCGATCGGCTTGCAGAACCCCGGCGTCGCCCATTTGAAGAGCGAGGAGCTACCCTGGCTGCGCGGGCAGGGAGCCACGACCATCGTGAATGTCTCCGGCCACAGCTTCGACGAATACGTGCAGGTCATCGAAGCGCTCGAGGAAGCGCCCGTCGATGCCTACGAGGTGAATATATCGTGCCCGAACGTTGATGCCGGTGGCATGACGCTCGGCACCCACGTCCCGAGCGTCGAGAAGGTGGTCTCGCTTTGCCGCGAGGCGACGTCGCGCCCGCTTATCGTGAAGCTCACCCCCAACGTGACCGACATCACCGAGATCGCCCGCGCGGCCGAGGCTTCGGGCGCCGATGCAATCTCGCTCATCAACACACTGCTCGGCATGGCGATCGATGCGAAGCGCCGCCGCCCAGTGCTTGCGCGCGTCGTCGGCGGGTTCTCGGGTCCGGCCGTGAAGCCCGTTGCGCTGCGCATGGTATGGCAATGCTCGAAGGCGGTTTCCGTTCCCATCCTCGGCATGGGCGGCATCACGACCGGCACCGACGCGGTCGAGTTCATGCTGGCGGGCGCTACCGCGGTCGCCGTCGGCACGGCGAACTTCATGAATCCACAAGCAACCGTTGACGTGATAGATGGCATCATCGACTACTGCGAGAAGCAAGGCGTAAACGACGTGAACGACCTGATAGGAGCACTTGAATGCTAGAGGATTTCAATACCGAGCCCGCTCGCGACCGCGTTATCGTCGCACTCGACTGCGATGCGGCGACCGCGCTTTGCCTCGCCGTACAGCTGCGCGGCCATGCGAAGTGGCTCAAAGTCGGCATGACGCTCTACTATGCCGAGGGACCCAGGATCATGCAGACGTTCAAGCAGCTCGGCTTCAATGTCTTTCTTGACCTGAAGCTGCACGATATCCCGAATCAGGTGGAGGGTGCCGCGGCATCGGCTGTGCTTTCGGGGGCCGACATGCTCACCATGCACGCCGTGGGAGGCGCCGCGATGATGGCAGCTGGGCACCGCGGTGCCGAGGCTGCCGCGTTCGAGCGCAAGGTTCCGGTGCCGGCAACGCTCGCGATCACGGTTCTCACCAGCATGGATGCGGAATCGCTTGCAGCTACGGGCGTTTCGAGGGTACTTCCCGAGCAAGTGAGCGCGCTCGCCGTACAAGCTCGCGAGGCGGGGCTTTCTGGTATCGTGTGCTCGCCGCAGGAGGCCAAGGGCATGCGTGAGCTGCTCGGGTCGGAAGCGCTCATCGTGACCCCGGGCGTTCGCCCCGCGGGAAGCGCGAAGGGGGACCAGAGCCGCGTGGCCACGCCTGCGCAGGCGTTCGAGAACGGCGCTTCGCATATCGTCGTGGGTCGTCCGATCACGCAGGCCGAAGACCCGGTTGCCGCGTTCGAGGCAATCGCCACGGAGCTGGCCTAAGCCTTTCAGTTCGATAAGCGCTCGCGAAACGAGCGCACGCTCAAGCCCGAGGGGTGCACGGAATTCCGCGCACCCCTCGGTGTCTGATGGGACAGCTCGCATCCTGGCGCACTTTAGCATCGGAGGTTCGCCATTTGTGAATGCTTTGTGCTCAGATGCGCTGCGATGTGTCCAGATTTGGCTTTGCTGCTTATTTTTCGGTTAAATTGCAATGTTAACCGGACATCATATGATAGCTGAGCGTTTTCCCAGT
>JAUNWQ010000144.1 GCA_030540225.1 Coriobacteriia bacterium
GCGTCTCCTACTACAACTCGATTCCCATCGAGGTATTCCTCATGCTGCTCATGATTCTGGGCTCGGTGAGCTTCGTTATCCACGCCGAGGTGTGGAAGGGGCGCCTGCAGTCGTTTTTCGGCGACATCGAGATTCGCACGATGGTCATCTGGCTGTCCGTGATGGCGGTCGTCGTTGCGGCGTCTCTTTCGGCGAGCGCGCTGTTCTCCGACCTGCCTGCGATTATTCGCCGTGGACTGTTCATGGTGGTCTCGGCGTTCTCGACCACTGGGTTCCAAAACGTTACGACCAACCAGTTCACGACGGTGTTCTCGTCGGGTGCCTTTCTCGCGCTCGCGCTGATCATGGCCGTCGGCGGTTCGGCGGGGTCGACTTCGGGCGGCGTGAAGCTCTACCGCGTGGGCATCATCTTCAAGTCTATCGTCTCCACGGTGAAAGAGGCGGTGTCCCCCTCGTCTGCTCGCGTTGTCGTTTCCTATAACCACCTGGGACGACGCGTTCTCTCCTCCGATGCTGTGAAGGAAGCGATGACCGTGTTCGTGCTCTTCGTGATCACGTACTCGGTCGGCGCGCTCGTGGGCATCGCGCACGGATACGAGGCGTCGCAGGCCATCATGGAGTCGGTCGCCATGACGTCGAACGGTGGCGTTATCACCGGCATTGTGACGCCTGGCATGTCGCCTTCTCTCGAGACGTTCTACATCTTCCAGATGTGGGCGGGCCGCCTCGAGTTCGTCACGCTGCTCGCCGTTTTGGCCGAGATCGTTGCGTCGTTGGCCCCTCGAAAGAGGGTGCGGCGCCAATGAGCGGGCACGATGTGACAACCTGGGCCTCGCTTTCCCGTCGCGCGCTTTTGGCCGCGCTCGCAGCAGCGTTTTGCCTGTTCGCATGCATGCCCGCCTTCGCCTTAGCGGACGACGGCGATGACGAAGACGATTCCAACCTGATAAACCCCCAGCAGCGGCCCGACACGTCGTTCATCTACGATTCGTCGATCGTCGACCTGTCGAACGCCGACTCCTACTACGACAAACAGACCGTGCAGATCACCGGCGAGGCGGTGGGCGACATCGTCGATGCGCGCGACGGCATGGTGTGGGTTACACTCGCAGAGGCCTCGAGCTCGAGCAACGCGTCGGTTGCGGTGCTGATGACGCGCGAGTCCGCGTCGCATATCGACACGCTCGGCCGCTACGGCACCACGGGGTCGATGCTGCAAGTCCGCGGTGTGTTCCACCTCGCTTGCCCTGAGGACCAGGGGCTGAGCGACGTGCACGCGACGAGCGTCGCCGTGGTCGCGAAGGGCGTACATCATGTCGAGGAGTTCCGTCCCGAGGCGTTTGCGGTTGGCGCTGCGCTCACCGTCGTCGGGTTTGCTCTCATGGGACTGTTCCGCTACCTGCGGGAACGCCAGCGTTAGGGGGAGTTGTTGGAAGAAACGGTTGCCACCGGGTGCGTCGTCAAGCTCGACCGTGGGTTCCCTTTGGTGTGTCTCGAAGACGGGCGAGAGCTTCGTTGCAAGCACGCGACGTCGCTCGTGAAAGGCGAGCGCGTCCGAGCGGTGATCGGCGACAGGGTGCGCGTCTCGTTTGCCGATCGCAACGATAAAGCGCTCATCGTCGAAGTGCTTCCCCGTTCGCGTGAGCTCGTGCGGAAAGACCCCACCGAGCGAGCCGTCCCCCAGGTTCTCGCCGCCAACTTCGATCGCGTTATCGTGACGCAGCCTTCAACGGAAGTGAATATGCGCAGGCTGGAGCGCGAGTTGGTGCTCGCCCATGAAACGGGCGCCGCCGTGTCCGTCGTGCTCACCAAGGCCGATCTCGCCGAGAGCGAGGATGCGGTTGAGCGCGTCCGCGAGCGCGTATTGGCGCTTGTCGGCGCGGACGTGGAGACGCTCGTCGTGTCGGAGGCGACGCCCGAAAGCGTCGAGGCTGTGCGCGCGCTCGTGCCCGAGGGGACGACGGCTGTGCTTATCGGGCGAAGCGGCGTGGGCAAATCGAGCCTAGTCAACCTGCTTGTTGGACGCGATGTGCAAGAGACGGGGACGGTGCGCGAGACCGATGGTGCGGGCCGCCACACCACGGTGAGCCGCGAGATGGTGCCTATTCCCCACGGCGGTTACGTGGTCGATATGCCGGGCGTGCGCGGGTTGGGCCTCTGGGATGCCGACGCAGGTATCGGTGTTGCCTTCGCGGACGTGGAAGAGCTTGCCGAGCAGTGCCGCTTCCGCGACTGCAAGCACGAGAACGAGCCTGGTTGCGCCGTTCGCGCCGCCGTCGAGCGTGGCGATCTTGCGCGGGAGCGCTTCGAGTCCTACGTTTCCCTGAAGCGCGAGACCGAGGTCGTCCGCGAGCGCCGCGAGCAGGCGCGCTGGATGCAGCGCGAGCAGGCGCCGGCAGGCCCGCGCGGTTCTCGCCATTCGGGTAAGGCCGCCTCGCGCAGCGCGGCGGGAACGGGTGGCAGCGCGGGCGGGCGGAAGACGTCGGCAGCCTCGTCGAAGATGCGTCGCAACAAGTCGGGCCGAGGCAGCGGCGGCTCGAGCTGGCGCAAATACGGCCAGTAACGCGCGCTCGCGGACCCGCGGCCCCGCCCCAGGTCGCCCTTGCGCTCTCCAATGTAAGCGATTCCTGCATGTTTGGGTAAGGGGGAGGTAAAGCTGCGTCATGCTTGCGTCATGGCTTGCCGCTGTGCTCCCATCGGGCG